>NZ_VDCQ01000002.1:0-205250 GCF_006265175.1 Paenibacillus hemerocallicola
TTATTCCGATTACTTTTCGGGGACCCCGATACTTTTGACCCCAAAAAGTGACGTATTACACTTTATTCGATCGCAAAACGAAAGTCAAAGCCAAGGAAAGCCCCGGCTTTGACTTCCGACGAAATTCGCCTTAATCTCTTATTTCTTGTCGTCTACGACTTCATAGTCGGCGTCTACGACGTTATCGCGCTTCGCGCCGTCCGATCCGCCGGCTGCACCGGCTTCGCCTGCTTGAGCGTCTTTGGCCGCTTGCTCGTACAGCTTGACCGACAACTGCTGAACCGTCTCGGACAACGATTCCGTCGCTTTTTGGATAGCTTCCAGATCGTTGCTTTCCAGCGCCTTCTGCAGCTCTTCTTTGCCGGCGTTCGCCTTGTCGATTTCCGCTTGATCGACTTTGTCGCCGAGATCCTTGATCGTTTTGTCGACGGAGTAGATCAGCTGGTCCGCTTGATTGCGGGCTTCGACCAGCTCTTTGCGCTTGCGGTCTTCTTCGGCATGCGCTTCGGCGTCCTTCATCATTTTGTCGATCTCTTCGTCGCTCAAGCCGCTCGAAGACGTGATCGTAATTTTTTGGCTTTTGCCGGTGCCTTTATCCAGGGCGGATACGTTCACGATACCGTTGGCATCGATATCGAACGTGACTTCGATTTGCGGGATGCCGCGCGGTGCCGGAGGAATGTCCCCGAGCATAAAGCGTCCGAGCGTCTTGTTGTCGCCCGCCATCGCGCGCTCGCCTTGCAGGACGTGAATTTCCACGCTCGTTTGGTTGTCCGCATACGTCGAGTAGACTTGCGATTTGCTGGTCGGGATCGTCGTGTTGCGGTCGATCATCTTCGTAAATACGCCGCCTGCCGTTTCGATACCGAGCGACAACGGTGTTACGTCGAGCAGCACGACGTCTTTGACGTCGCCGGTCAATACGCCGGCTTGGATCGCTGCGCCGAGCGCTACGACTTCGTCCGGGTTAACGCCTTTGTGCGGCTCTTTGCCGATCAGCTTCTTGATCGCTTCCTGCACGGCCGGAATCCGCGTCGATCCGCCGACCAAAACGACTTTGTTAATTTCGCTGGTCGAAAGACCGGAGTCGTTCAACGCTTGACGAGTCGGTCCGAGCGTACGCTCTACGAGCGCCGAGGAAATCTCCTCGAATTTGGCACGGGTCAGGTTGACCTCCAAATGCTGGGGAACGCCGTCAACAACGGTAATGAACGGCAGAGAAATTGTCGTCGTCAACACGGTCGAAAGCTCCTTCTTCGCTTTCTCCGCGGCATCCTTCAGACGTTGAACGGCTGCTTTGTCCTTGCTCAAGTCCAAGCCGTGCTCTTTTTTGAACTCGGCTACCAAATAATCGATAATGACTTGGTCGAAATCGTCGCCGCCGAGACGGTTGTCGCCGCTTGTGGCTTTAACCTCGAAGATGCCGTCACCGAGCTCCAGGATCGATACGTCGAACGTACCGCCGCCAAGGTCGTATACGAGAATCGTTTGGTTCGTATCCTGCTTGTCGAGACCGTAAGCAAGCGCGGCGGCCGTAGGCTCGTTGACGATCCGCAGCACTTCGAGACCGGCGATTTTGCCCGCGTCTTTCGTAGCTTGACGTTGGCTGTCGTTGAAGTAGGCCGGTACCGTAATGACCGCTTGGGATACGGTCGTACCGAGGTAAGCTTCGGCGTCCGCCTTCAGCTTTTGCAAAATCATGGCCGAAATTTCTTGCGCCGAATAGTTGTTGTCGTCGATTTTCTCTTTATGGTTCGTACCCATATGGCGTTTGATCGACATAACGGTGCGATCCGGATTCGTGATCGCCTGGCGTTTCGCGGTTTCCCCGACAACGCGCTCTCCGTCTTTCTTGAAGCCGACGACCGAAGGGGTCGTACGGTTGCCTTCAACGTTAGGAATTACTACAGCTTCTCCGCCTTCCATGACGGCTACGCAGGAGTTGGTCGTACCCAAGTCGATTCCGATAACTTTACTCATTTATTGTTACCTCCTTAAAATGGTTCAATCTGATTGTCATTCATCCTATTTTTTCAAGGCCCGTATCAGCCGCTTACTTTCACCATTGCCACGCGGAGCACTTTGTCCTTGAGCTTATAGCCTTTTTGCATCTCTTCCAAAACGATTCCTTCTTCGTGCTCGTCGGATTCCACCTGCATGATCGCCTGGTGATATTCCGGGTTGAACGGCTGGCCTACCGATTCGATCGGCTGCAAGCCTTCCTGCACGAGCACTTGATCCAACTGGCGGTAAATCATGTCCACGCCTTTTTGCAGCGCCTCGTAATCTTTGTTGTCCTTCGACGCGGACAAAGCACGCTCGAAGTTATCGACGATCGGCAGCAGCTGCTCGATCAGCTTGCCGGAAGCGTATTTGGCGAAATCCTCTTTTTCCTGACGCGACCGGCGCCGGAAATTGTCAAAATCCGCCTGCGTGCGCAAGTATCGCTGATACTGCTCGTCGGCCAGCTTGCGCTGTTCCTCCAATTGACGTTCCAGAGCATTCGCTCCTTCCGGCGTCTCCTGTCCTTCGGCGTTGTCGCCCGCAGTCGCTTCGGCCGTTT
Organism: Paenibacillus hemerocallicola; assembly: GCF_006265175.1. GTDB lineage: Bacteria > Bacillota > Bacilli > Paenibacillales > NBRC-103111 > Paenibacillus_AB > Paenibacillus_AB hemerocallicola. Next base: position 2,564 of record NZ_VDCQ01000002.1, read on the forward strand.
CCAGTCCGGCGTCTTCGGAAGCGGACTGAGGCTCGGCGTTCGTTTCCTCGCCAACCTTGATCGTTTCCTCTTCAGCATCGAGAGTCGCTTGACGTTTCTCTTGTTCAGTCACCCCAGCACACCTCCATCTTTATTTGCGTCTCATGATTCGTCGGATTTCATTTTGATGACCGTATGAATGCGCAGCACCGCAGCCGCTACTTCCCCGGCCGCGCGAAGCGCATGAACCTTGACCGGCGTCGGATCGATAATGCCGCCCGCCAAACAGTCCGTCACCTGCCCGCTATCGCAGTCGATGCCGTGCCTGTCCGACCGCTCGGCCAGTTGCGCGGATTTGACCGCCTCCACTTTCTCGAGCGGGTTGAACCCGGCATTTTGGGCCATTTGGGAAAGCGGCTTGCGCAGCGCGTTGGCAACCGCCTCCACGCCGAACGCCTCCAGCCCGGTCACCATTTCCCGGTAACGCTCCAGCTCATGGGCAATCGCCACTTCCACCGAACCGCCTCCGGGCAAATAGCCGCCCCGGATCGCCGCCTGCACGGCCGCAGCCGCGTCTTGGGCGATACGCGCCCGTTCGCCGACCACTTCGCGCGTGCTGGCGCCGACGAGTACGGTTGCCGTCGGTTTGCCGGCACCGCCCGACAGCCTCACCCGCCGGATGCGGCTGTCGTACAGCATCGCCTCGCAGCGGCCCGCATAGGCGGCCAGCTCCGGCTCCGGCTTGCTCAAGGCGGAACGCCGGGCCGGACGCGCACCGGTATGCTCGCACAATCGCTCCAGCTCGCGCTTCGGCACCCGCTGCAGCAGCATAATGCCGTTGTCCGAGCAAAACTGCTCGGCTTCCGGGTCCGCACCGCGATCCAAGGCTACAAGCCTTATGTTTAAATCGAGCAGCTTGCGCAAATGCTCGGCAAAACGTTCCTTCAGTTTCATGAACGTCTGAAAGCCCGCTTCCGTCATGAGCGCTTCTTCTTCCAGCTTCTCGGGCTCCAAAGAATCGTACAGCACAAGCACCGACGAGTCCGCGATCCCCGACTCGAACTGGTGAGCCTGGAACGGCTTCTGCTCCAGAAGCAGTCCCGGCCATACTTCGCTCGACTGACGCTCATGCGAGACGATCAGATCCGCAAAGCGGAATCCGTCATCCGTCATACGGCCTCCGCCGAGCCGCTTCGCCGCTTCCACGACAAGCTCGGCGATATCGCTATGCTCCCGCCCGGCTACGAAAGCGATCCGGTACAAGATCGGGTCGTCCGGACCGCTCACCTTGCGGGAGCGTGCCAGCATCCGCTCGGAGGCATAGCCGACGCCGTCGACAAGCCCTTGAACGACCTTGGCGACAGGAACGCCCTTAGTCACTTGGGCCACTCCCTCGGATACGAGCGCGCCGGCCAGTACGGTCGCCGTAGTCGTTCCGTCGCCGATCTGCTCCTGCTGGGAGCGCGCTACCTGCACAAGCATGCGTGCCGCCGGATGCGTGACGTCCATCTTCTCCAATATGGTCGCCCCGTCGTTCGTTACGAGCACTTCCCCGCGCGGGCCGACGAGCATCGTGTCGAGCCCCTTCGGGCCGAGAGTCCCCTCGACGGCGGAGCATATGGCGCGAATGGCGGCGGCATTGTTAAGCAGGGCGGCGTGGCGTTCTTCTCCCTCATGATTCGTTTGTTTCATAGCCGTCTGATTCCTCTTCCGGCCGCGGACTCATACCCCGGTCACTTGTACCAGCGGGCAAGCATTACGGCCATGTCTTTCGATAAATGGTCCAGCAGGCTGATCACTTTGCCGTATTCCATCCGTGTCGGTCCGAGTATGCCGATCGTTCCGAGCAGTTGCCCGTCTATCGAGTAGGATGCCGTTATAAGGCTGCAGCTATTAATCGCCTCGACGCTGTTCTCCGTGCCGATCTTTACTTGAATGCCTTTGGGAGCGGCGGAGAACAACCGGACGAGCGTGTGGGCCTCATCGAACAGGTCGAGGATACCTTTCACTTTATCGACGTCCTTGAATTCGGGCTGCGTCAGCATGTTAGTCGAACCGCTGACGAAGATGCGGTCCTCCTCGTCGCTTTGCACCGTGCTCTCGATCATCCGCGTCAGTTCCTCGTACTTCGACACGTACTTGCCCAGCTCCGAGCTGACTTCGTTGTGCAGCCGGGATTTGAAATGGATAAGCGGCACTCCCGACAATCGGGCGTTCATCAAATTGACGATTTTCTCGATTTCGCCTACCGGCATTCCGTCGGGAATCGAGATGACTTTGTTCTCCACATGACCGGTGTTCGTCACGATGATCGCAACCGCCGAAGTGTCGTTCAGCGGCACGATCTGCAAATGCTTCAATGTCGTAGTGAGCAGCTCGGGTCCGAGCACGATTGACGTATAATTGGTCATATTGGACAATACCGTCGCCACATGCTGGATCATGTGCTCCATCTCTTGCAGCCTTTCGGCGAAAAACATCTTCAATACATCCAGCTCGTTGCCCGACACACTGCCGAGCTTCACCAAATGGTCCACGTAATAGCGGTACCCTTTATGGGAAGGAATGCGACCGGCCGAAGTATGCGGTTGTTCCAAAAATCCGAGCTCCTCCAAATCCGACATTTCGTTTCGGATGGTGGCCGGACTGAATCCGACATCGCCCCGCTTGGAAATGGTCCGTGATCCGACTGGCTCGGCTGAACGAATGTAGTCGTCGACAATGGCGCTCAAAATCAGTTTCTGACGTTCAGATAACATACGCGGACCTCCTTAATATTCCAAGCATCAGACGCGTCGTTAGCACTCAATCCAAAGGAGTGCTAAACCTTACTACAAAAATACCAAAAAGAAAAGCACCTTGTCAAGTCAGTCAAGGCGCTTCAATACTGCTATTTCGTCACAATTGTGCTGCTTTTTGCAGTGGACGCAGTCGGTCCAAACTTTCTCCGGGAATATTTCCTTCGGCACGACGGAAAACCCGTTTTTTTCGAAAAAGGCTACCTCGTAAGTAAGCGCCATAATTTTCGGTATTTCCTGCGCGATCGCTTCCTCCGTCAGGAAAGTGACGAGTTTGCGGCCGATGCCTTGTCCTTTGTAGCCGTCCGTTACGCCGAGGGAACGGATTTCGACCAAATCTTTGCCGAGTCTGAACAGCGATCCGCAGCCGACGAACCGGCCTTCATTTTCGGCAATGACGAATGTGCCGATATTGCGCCCCAGCGCTTCCTTCGAGCGCGGGAGCATAATTCCTTTTTCCGCGTAGGATTGAATGATTTCGTAGAGCGAATCGACGTCGTCTTCGGTCGCTCTTCTGCATGTAACGGTCATCATAGTTCCCCACCTTGCTGTTCGAACAAGAAATAATATGAATAAATATACATGCATTTACACGTTTATGCAATAGTTTTTTTCATGCCGAATACGTGGTCAATCGTCGTCCGCGAGAAACGCGCCGAACACGTCATTTCCGAATAAAAGCCCTTGCTCCGACAAGCGGTAGCCGCTCTCGTCCGCCAGCAGCATATTTTGCGACAAAAGCCGGTCCAGCTGCAGTTCGAACGCTTCTTCGATCCCGATTCCGAATTGCTCGCGGAAATCGGCGTTGTTGACACCGGTCAGCAGACGAAGTCCGACCATCATAAAATCTTCCATCGCTTCCCGACGGCTTACGACGTTCGTTTCCTTGACGGGCAAACCCGCTTGGCATGCATCGATGTACGCCTGTACGCCTTTGATATTGACATGCCTCGTTCCATTTATATAGCCGTGCGCGCCGGCTCCCAAGCCGTAGTAGGAAAGATTGCGCCAGTAAGCTTGATTATGCCTGCTTTCTTTGCCCGGCTTGGCGAAGTTGCTTATTTCGTATTGGCCGTATCCGGCTTCCTTCATCCTTCTCATGACGGTCAAATACATATCCAGCTCCTCGTCCTCGTCGGGAAGCGGGAGCTTGTTTTTATGATAAAGCGTATGAAACAGCGTATTTTCTTCGATTTTCAAGCTGTAGGCCGAATAATGCTCCAGTCCGAGCCGGAGCGCTTCGTCTATCGTCGCGTTCAGCTTGTCGACCGTTTGATTGGGCAGCCCGAGCATCAAGTCGATGGACAAGTTGTCGAAGCCGGCGTTTCGCGCATTCTCGATACTGCGGTATACGTCGTCGGTCGTGTGTATCCGGCCGATATCGGACAGCAGCTTGTTATCGAACGATTGCACGCCAAAGCTGATCCGGTTCACTCCGCCTTCCCGCATCGCGGCGAGCTTCTCCGGATCGGTCGTGCCAGGGTTCGCTTCCATCGTGATTTCGCAATCCGGCAGGCGATCGGCGAAATGGGCATTGACCGTACCGAGGAAAAACCGCATTTGCTCGGGGGTCAGTACGGTAGGCGTCCCTCCGCCTATGAAGATCGACTCGATTTTCTCGGCCGGCGTCCGTGCAATCGTCAGCTCCATCTCCCGGTCCAGAGCCCGCAAATAATCCATCACGGGCTGTCCCTGCACCACATACGAGTTGAAGTCGCAATAGTGGCATTTGTTCGTGCAGAACGGAATATGAATGTATACCGCCCGGGGCGGCGCTTGCTTGTATTCCGGCTGTTTCACCGTAGGCAGCCCGCTTGCCTGCTCCTGCGTCATAGCTTTCCGTCCTTTCCGTATTCCTTGTTGCCGGGTCCGAAAGGAGCCGCGCCCGCTGTTCCGGTTCCGCGGCAGTCCGTCTCGTCTTCCCTTTACTCGTCTATTTTCAGCACCGCCATAAACGCTTCTTGAGGAACCTCGACGTTGCCGACCTGCTTCATCCGCTTTTTCCCTTCCTTCTGCTTCTCGAGCAGCTTCCGCTTCCGGGAAATGTCGCCTCCGTAACATTTGGCAAGCACGTTTTTGCGCATCGCCTTGATCGTCTCGCGCGCTACGACCTTTTGCCCGACGGCGGCCTGGATCGGCACCTCGAACATTTGTCTCGGAATGATATCCTTCAGCTTCTCGCAAATAATCCGCCCGCGATTGTAGGCACGATCCCGGTGGACGATAAACGATAAGGCGTCGACCTGCTCGCTGTTTAACAAAATGTCCATTTTTACCAGATTGGATCTCCGGTACCCGGACACCTCGTAATCGAAAGAAGCGTAGCCTTTCGTGCTGGATTTCAATTGATCGAAGAAATCGTAGACGATCTCCGACAACGGCATGTCGTATATGAGCGTTACGCGCGTCGCATCGAGATATTCCATATTGATAAATTCGCCGCGCTTGCCTTGGCAAAGCTCCATGATCGTACCGACGTAATCTTTGGGCACGATTATCGACGCCTTTACGTAAGGCTCCTCCACATAATCGATGCGCCCCGTCTCCGGATAATTGGACGGATTGTCGATATGCAGCACTTCGCCGTTCGTCAGCGTCACGCGGAAAATAACGCTTGGCGCCGTCGTAATAAGCGGGATGTTAAACTCGCGCTCGATCCGTTCCTGGATAATTTCCATATGCAGCAGACCGAGAAAGCCGCATCGGTAGCCGAAGCCCAACGCCGTGGACGTCTCCGGCTCGTATTTCAACGAAGCGTCGTTCAGCTCGAGCTTCTCGAGCGCTTCCCGCATATCGTTATAGTCGGCCGTATCGATCGGATACAGGCCGCAGTATACCATCGGATTGATCTTCCGGTAGCCGGGAAGCGGCTCCGACGTCGGATTCCGCGTTTCGGTTATCGTATCGCCGACCCGGGTATCCTTCACGTTCTTGATCCCGGCTACTACGAATCCTACGTCGCCGACCGTCAGCTCGTCCACGACGGACATCCGCGGCATAAAAGCGCCGACCTCGATGATTTCGAATTCGGCCCCCGTCGCCATGAATTTGATCGGGGTTCCTTTGCGCATCGTACCGTCGACTACGCGGACATATACGATGACTCCTTTATAGGCGTCGTAGTGCGAATCGAAAATAAGCGCCTTGAGCGGCTTGTTGCGGTCGCCGGCCGGAGCGGGAACCTTCTGCACGACCTGCTCCAAAATTTCCTTGATCCCGATGCCGGCTTTGGCCGATGCCAGTACCGCTTCGCTCGCATCCAGCCCTATGACGTCCTCGATCTCCTGCTTCACCCGTTCCGGTTCGGCACTCGGCAAATCGATTTTGTTAATGACCGGCAATATTTCCAAATTGTTGTCGAGCGCCAAATAAACGTTGGCCAGCGTCTGGGCTTCGATCCCCTGAGCCGCATCCACGACGAGCAGGGCGCCTTCGCAGGCGGCCAGGCTGCGGGATACTTCATAGGTGAAGTCGACGTGTCCCGGCGTGTCGATCAGATTCAAAATATATTCGTTGCCATCGTCCGCCCGGTAGCCCAGACGAACGGCCTGCAGCTTGATCGTGATGCCCCGTTCGCGTTCCAGATCCATCTGGTCGAGCACCTGCTCCTGCATCTCGCGGGAGGACAAGGCTCCGGTATATTCCAAGATCCTGTCGGCAAGCGTAGACTTGCCGTGATCGATATGGGCGATGATGCTGAAATTGCGTATCATGCTTTGTCTGTCCGTACTTTGCGGCATGTTGACCCTCCCGGTTTTCGCGCATTACACTCCATTATACCAAAAGAGAACGCATTGCAGCAATGCCGCCCCGTCCCGCGCAAAAAACGCAGAAAACCCCGGATAGCAAGGCCCTCTGCGTTAACGAGATATTCAATATTATTTGATCAAGCATCCTCGGCCATAACACCGCTTCGAATTCCGCCGACGTTTCCGGTCCGTTCAAGGTCGCAGTAGACGTTGTGCCAATCCGGAAGCATCCGCTCCGGGATGAGGATATGCCGCAGCACGCCGAAGCCGTACACGCGGCGCCACAGACGCTCCGTCAAGCTCAGTCTTTCCCGCATGGCCGGATACGCCGCATCCTTGTTTTCCGTCAGCTGTTGTTCGATCCGCTCGTCCAACCGCATAAGCTCGGCTTTCAGCCATATTTGCTCGAACGCCCACTCCTGCGACTCGTGAGTCCGCACTTCGCGCTTGATGCCGCGCAGCGTATCCGACCAATCGGCCGCCCGCTTCCCGTCCAGCATCTCCATCTCCAGCAACACGTCCGCCAGCTTGCGTAGTGCCGAACCGCTCAGCCGGAACATGAGTCTGCCGTAAAATTCGGCAATCTCTCCGACGTCGCGATCCGGATTCCAACCCAGCAAGCCAGCCGCGAATGCATTGAAATGATCGCCGAACGACTCGTTATACGTCATAAATCCTGCGCATTCCGACCGGCCGAACGATTTCAGCACCGACCGGATCCGCCGCGAGGCGCTGTGGACCCCCGTCTTCGTATACACGTCCCTGCGGTCATGGGAGAAGCCGATATGAAGAAAACAACCTAGATTCATTCCGCCGGTCCGTACGCGGATGTCTTCGGGCAATTCGAATACGCCGTATGAAGCGCTGAATTGAAAAGATCCGAACCACGCACGGGCCGGCCCGTTAACAAATTCAAGCAGTTGTCCGCTCTCCTCCTCCGACGTCCACCAGCCGCATATATCCGCCTTCAGCCCGGGATAGAAAACGCTGACGGTGTCGTGCACGTCTTTGACAAGCTGAAGAAATACCGGATAATACGGCTGGCAGGCCGGACAAGCGCACCCGCCGTCGTCGTATGGGGCGCATACGATCTTGCTTATGAGGATGCCGGATCTCATCAAATCCTCGAACAACCGTTTCTGATTGTCTAGTATGACTTCGCGGGCTTGCGGGTTGGACGGACACAGCACCTGCCCCTGTACCCGCAGCTGATGGTTCCGCACTCCGACCCATTCCGGGCGCATCTGGTCGACGTATCCGACGTTGGGCGTCACGACCAGCACGTTATCCAAGCCGAGCTGTTGGCTGTACGACAGCCATTCTTTTTTCCGACGCCACAAAAACATCGAAGTGCTGTGATAAACGTGCGGATTGTAAGGGTCCGGCATATCGTTGGGATCAAACCAGTCCCCGTAACCGCTTGCCCCTGACAGAGCCATATCTTCCAAGTACCGCCGCATCTCTCCGCTCCAGCACACCTCGAACGAATTGCCGAAATGCCCCGGCATGTAGTGGATGCGATCTTTAATGGAAGGGACCGTCTCCCACACGCCTGCCTGCAACGAAAGTCCTCCGTTTACCGATGCTGCCTGACCGCCGTCATCTTCAACCTCGACGCCCACAGCCTTCGCACCCGAACAGCCTGGATCGGCAGCCGCCAACAGCCGATGAAGCAGCTGGCCCAGCCCGGCGATAAAATCCCTTCGCCGTTTTGCCCCGATGACCGCTTCGCGCGAGGCCGGTATTTCCAATACATATCCTTCGGTCTCGCGTTCGACGAACGTCAGCCGGAAAGGGATGGGCGCTCCACTGCCCGATATTTCGCCAATCCTCTCCGCCGCGATCCGCGCCGCTTCCTTCGCCTCCGGACATAAGCAGCGACATTCCAGCTCCACCAATCCGTCCAACCCCTTTGTCCCCCGATCAATCGGTAGCTATAGTACATGCTTTAACAGCGAATAATCTAAGCGGATATTATCCGCCTTTTTCCGTTTCGCCTTTCCCAAAACTCTTCGATCTCACGGCTATACAAGTTGAACTAAAGGTTTTGACGTTCATTCCATTCCAGAAGGGATTGCCTTGCGGCTTCAGACAGGTTGTTTTGAGTTTCCTTGATTATATAATCCTGCGGCAAGGTGAATTTGGGAGTCGAAACTCGCTCACAATGCAATTCCCTTCTTCCATTGCACTGGTCTACTCTTAGCTGGTTCTTTAGTTCATCATGTATAGATCATTATGGGGCAGCGCTTTCATTCTTGCTTATTTATATAGACTAAAACATAATTGTAATATTGTCAACAATACAGTAGCGAACAAAATCTTTCGACTGTCCCGTTAAACAAAAACACCCTTGAACGTTGTTGTTCGAAGGCGATTCTCTGCGTACGCAATGAAAAAAGGGAGCCAATCCGCTTGGCTCCCTTCTGTCTTGCTTAACTTATATGGCCGCGTCAGGGACGGATCGGTCGACAGCGTCCCGCTTAAGACTTGGAATATCCGGTCAGCCGGCTCACAATGTCCATAACATCCGACCTTCTCAGCTTTTCGCCGGCCGTCGCCGCTTTCAGCGAACCGTGCGCCAGCGCGAGCGGAATGCTGCAAAAGCGATAGATAGGTCCGGCCGGGAGATCCGCGATGTATGCATCGGCTTGCTTCAGATTTTTTCTCGTATACGACAGCATCTCCTCCATGCCCCACCCATCGGGAAAAAAGGAAACGCCTCTCTTCTTGTCTTCTTTGCGGTTGAGAATAATGTTCACGGCCTGGAGTCCGCGGCCGAATGCGACGGCTTTCTCGCGATCCGTCTCCGTACCGTCGTACCACTTCCACAGGTCCGTCAGCAGCTCGCCTACGGCTCCGGCTACGCAGTACGTATAGTAGTCCAAGTCCTCTTCGGTTTTGATTTGCCAATTTCTGCCGACCCATTCCGCCATCTGTTCCGCCATTTGCGCCGTACTATGCAGAACGCGATCCGTTATCGCGGCCGGGCACAGATCGATCCAGTCGCCCAGCCGATAAGTAACCTCATGCAGCGTATCCCGGTACGGCTCGAATAAAGACTGAAGCGCGACGTTTCTGGACGGTTGTTCCACAATCCCGCTAATGCCGGTCAGCAGGCTCATTTTAACGTTTGGCGCCAGGTCCGGATGATCCTCCACCTCATCGATTGCGCGCATGCAAAGATAGGCGGAGGCGACCGCTTCCTGCAAACCCTGAACCAACCCTTTGATCGGAATTAAAAACGTTCTGCTCGTAGAGGCCAGCATATCCATCGCGTCTTTCGTCAAATCATTCGTCTTATTCACAAGCTGCCCACTCCAAATGGTTTCATTTATCGTTCAGTCGTTCAGACCTATCTGCATCCTCATAAGACGGACAACGTTAATAGCATCTCTACCGTTCCTCAGAACCATTTTCCCTATTCAAAAAGTATCACAATCCTCCTACTACTTTCAACGTTTTGACACGTTTGCCGTGGAATATGTCGCAGTTGCTTGAACATTTGATGAATATTTGGTTAACGCCGAACGGGTCTCGGCTGTACGAAGCCGAGACTTGTACCGGATCCGGGCAACTCCATAACGCCAAAAACGCCCTCGAACCGCTGCATCGCGGCTGAAGGCGTTCTGGCGTTCCGGCTGGAGGAGAGCCGGCGAAAGCCGATATTTTTGTGACGGCTGCCGGAGCGTGCGGACTGTTTTTCGGAACGTCCGCTTCTCGAACCGGAGCTCAAATCGACTTCCAGTCGTCTTCCGACAATTCTTCCTCCAGGGCGAATTCGAAATCCTCGACGTCGTATGTCTGAACGGGCACTTCCCCGTCGATCACTTTGTCCAGAAATTCCAGCTGATCCGTTACGATCGGCGCTTTTTCATGCAGAGCCGTAAGAATCAGTTCGGTTTCTACGGGATCGAACGTTTCCCCGTAATGGGCGTTGTCGATCGCGTATACGACAGTGAACGTCACTTCGTCGTTCACGAGCAGCGGCGGGCTTTTTTTCCAAGGCATTTGCAGCGCACGCTCGATCTTCTTGCGATTGAACGCCTCCTCGAAAAACGCGATCAGCTCGTCGATTTTCTGCTTGACGTGGGCGTCGTCGTCCGCTTCCGGCATGACGGGCTCGTTGCTGTCTCTCATTTCGTACAGCTCCTGGATGGTGGAATACGGGATCAAATACTCCACAGGACGGCCCGGCACCAGCAGTTGACCGTAAACGGCAACCAGCACGGCTTCGATGACAAAGCGCCGGTTCATCATGGTCGAATTCCTCCTTAAGAGCTTTGCGAAGCAAAGCTGTCTTCGAAAGCATTACTGTGCTCTGCAGGGCAAAGCTATCTTCGTAAGCACTACCGAGCTCGAGCTCTGCCGGGCAAAGCCGACTTCGTAAGCGTTCGCTCAAATCACCCCTATATCATACCACTTGCGCAACGGACAAACCAGCGGGTGTTTGACCGATTCGCGGCCCTCCCCGATCGTTTTTTTCATTACGCGAAACGGTCCATTGACAATTTTTGCCCGACTCGATTATGATCTTCATAAGAATGATAATCGTTATCATAAAATGGCGAATGCTTCGGCATACGACTTACCGCTCTCATCCAATGCCCGATCGGGGAGGAACGCATTCATGCAGCCTTCATTTGACATTTCGCTCGCAGACAAATACTTTCACATTACCGCCGGCGGCTCCGAACATCCGGTTTTTTCAATCCCCGCCGCACAGCTGCTCTTGCCGGATACGATGGACGAGCTGCTTCGCCGGGGGCGCGATATGCTGAACGGGCTGAGCCTGGATATAGCCGTCTCGTTTCTGGGCCTGGCCTTCTTCGGTATCCCAGCGGCCGTCCACACCTTCATGTGGCAGTACGACCACATTCTGGACTTATCGCTTGACAATTTGACCGTACAGCTGGAAGTTCATAACGATCATGCCCACCTTGTGCTCAAAATAGACGAGGTCCGGTGGAAAAAGCTCCCGGAGGCCGAAAGAGACGAAGCGATCGTCGCGGAGCTGACCGGCTTGTTCCGTCATACGGTAAACCCGGTTATCGAGGCGGCGGCCGCACGCGCGGGCTTGAAGCCCGATTTGGTCTGGAACCAATTCGGGGCCCGGATGGTTTCCGTCAAAGATTTCATAGCGCAGCACGCTCCGACCGAATCGCTCAAGGAAAAGTACATGCACGATCTGGGACTGCTGCATGGCTTGGATGCGGACGTATTCAATCGACGGAAAAATCCGTATGAGCATAATGCCCGATATGTCGAGAGCATGTACAAACCGGAAGAAAAAGTGATCATACGTTCTTCCTGCTGCATGTGGTACCGCAGGGAAAACGGCGTAAAGTGCTACACTTGTCCGAACTTGAGCGAATCGCAGCGCGAGGAAATGAAATGCGAAATCCGGAAGAAGCGGGAGCATTCCGCCTGAGCCCCGGCTGCTGCAAGGAATGTATCCATGCAGGTTTTATGTAAATAGACAACCGGACGCGAGTTTCTCCCCGATCCGGCTTTTCTCCAACAGATTGTTGCATGTCGTAGTGGAACAATTCGTTCCGCTATTCATTTATTCCGTTATTCACACAGCGAATTGGAACGATTTGTTCCGCTATGCCCGTTCCAGAGGAATGATTAGTTCCTTTATTGCGTGCAAAAGAGCGTCTTGGCTGCCAATTGGAACGATCAGTTCCTCTATCGAACGGAAAACGCCACTGGCAGCATGTTTTTTAATGCATAGCGGAAAAAATCGTTCCTTTACACCTGTCTTCGGTCGCCTAATGCAGCAATAGCGGAACTTTCTGTTCCTCGGCGACAAAGTAGACTATCGCTTCAAAGTGATTTTCTGATTTTCTTCGCTAATGATATTACTTCTACTTGTGATATTACTTCTTCACTTGTGTGATACTCACTTCTTGTGATGTTACTTCTTCACTTGTGTGATACTCATTTCTTTGATGTTACTTCTTCACGTGATGTTACTTCTTCACGTGATGTTACTTCTTCACTTGTGTGTTACCTCTTCACTTGTGATACTACTTCTACTTGTGATATTACTTCTTCATTTGTGTGATACTCACTTCTTGTGATGTTGCTTCTTCACGTGATGTTACTTCTTCTTTCCTGATATTACTTCATTCTTCGCATTGTTTTTCCATTCCCCGTACTGTTTCCCCATTTATCGGAATGCTAATTCATTTTTCGAATGCCGCCTATGCGACATAGAACACTTGACTTAACAGTTTTAAACTACTGCCGCCTACTCGCATACAACCTGGAGGGGTTTTGGCGGGCGTGACAACACTTTGCCGGCAATAGCGGCACTGGGTTCCGTTATCATCTCAAATTTGGCTGCACAACTGAAAATAACGGCCCATGCTTCCGCTATTTCGATCTCTCGGGGTGGAATTGGGGAGTGAACTACGGAATAGAGGAGTGGTTTCCGTTAATCTGCTAACTGCGCTATCCTTCGGAGCAATAGCATACTCCAGTTCCGCTATTTGTGATTCGCATTCCTGCAGGGCGCCGGCAAAGGTAGCTGGCCTTCATCGAGCATGCGGGGTATATACTTCTGTAAGCGAATGTTGCTATCGTGATGCCTCTGCCCTCGCTTTTGCTCAAGGATCCGTTCAAAAATAACTCCCATAGCCACTTCATCTTCATGGATTTGGAGGTCAAAGGAGTACCATATTTTGAAAACTCCTTCACTCCTTTTACCCTTTCGGAACTCCCCCGGCATTTCCGGTTAGTTGACGATACTGTCGAGCAAAGAGACGATCGTACGGATCGTTCCGTGAGCGACGGACTGCAGCATATCGCCGATTTGATTCCCGACCCGGTTGATTCCGGAGTCGGCTGCGATCGGCTGCGGCTGCGGAGGTTGCGGACGGGTAGGAGGAGAAGCGGTCGCTTGCGCCCCGGCTGCGTTGCCGGCCTGCGGCATGGCTTTGCCCCCCGCGCCCGCGCTCGTTCCGGACTGTTGGGCGGCTCCGGCATTCGTCGACTGTCCGCCGTTTGCCGAAGACTGCCCCTGCTGCTGGGCGACTACCCCGCCTTGCCCCTGCTGCGCATATCCCGGAGCCGGACCTTGAATGTTTGCCATCCCTCTCGTGGCCAGCTCGATTCCGAAGAAGATACCGAAGCAAAGCATCAAGATCACGACGAAAAAAGTTACGGAATAGCGCGGCATGTTCAAAACTCCCCTTTCGACTACTCGTCCGCGAACGGCATCGAGTCATTATTTGACCGCCACGGCTGCGGCCGCCGGAGCATTCACCTTCTCCGCGTCCCAATACAGACCGGATATCGTTTTGGCCAGCACGTCCGCCGTCCGGTACGCTTCCTCGAGGGAATTGTACGGGCCGCCCACCTCGATCAGAATGCTGTTCGGGGAAACGGATTGGTTGTATTCGGCGTGCCCTCCGCTTCCTTTATCCCATATGCCCCGGGACAAGCCCGGATATTCGGCTTCCAGCTTGTTATGGATTTTTCTGGCGAACGCTTCGTTTTGCTCCCAGCGTTCGTTTTTTTTGCCGACGATAAAATATACCCTCGCATAATCCGTACCGCCGATCGAAGCCGTCGTAATGTCGCGGGCTGCCGAATCCCGGTGGAGGTCGAACAAAAAAGTGATTTCCTTATTTTGCGCGACCGCTTCCTTTACGGTTTGCAGCGAATATTTGTACGAGTAGTTCCAGTTGTAGCCCGGTACGCTCGTTGGATAATCGGTGCCCGAATGGACGCTGCCGATCCCGTACTCCTCGAGCTTGTCCGTCAGCCGTTTCCCGACCATCGTAATGTTCTTCTGCGAATCCTCCGCCTCGTTCGCTTGGTTGACCTTCAACTCCGGCACCCAAGACTCTCTCGGATGGGAATGATAGACGAATACGACTTTGCGTCCCGCGGTAGTCAGCTTCGTCGGACCGGGATCGGGCACGGTGCCGTTAGACTCCGTTCCCCCGGTCGGCTGAATAGCCGTTTCCTTCTGGGGCTCGGAACCGGGATTCGCGACTCCCCCTTGCGACTGGTTGTTGTCGACAATTTTCTCGCCGGTCGTACCGTCGGCTTTCCCTGTCCCCGGAGCCGCTCCTTCGGCGATCAAGCCTGATCCCGGATCGGCTGACGACCGTTTCGCGCCGCGCAATCCGGGCATTTCGCTGGCAAGCAGCGACTTGGGCTCGACCGGATTGACGTGGAGCAGCATTTCGGCCAAATATCCTCCGACTTTGCCTCCGGAGAACGTCGTTTCCCCGGACCGTTTCAAAGCTGCCGATTCCAAGCCGATCATATCGATAAAAAACTGCGGCGACACCGAGGCCGCCATCCGTTTCATCGCCGCCTTCGGCGATACCGATGCATGCGTCTGCCACAGCGCCGCTGCCGCCGCAATCGCGAACAGGAGCAGCGCAATCCCGACATAGGCGGCGAATATGCGTCCCAGCACGCCGCCGGACCCTTGATCGGAACCGGACAGTCGGAACAGGCTTTCCCATCTGGACCGTATGTTCATACTAAGCTTCTCCTTTCGCGTCCGGGCTTGAACGATCCCCGGACCGCCGTTCGAATATTCCGCGAGCTGGGCGAGACTACTTGACCGAACCGACAGGGGCGTTCGCCTTGACCGCATCCATCTGCATCTCGGCGATGATTTCCGCCAGCAGGTCGGCCGTCCGGTACATTTCCTCGAGCGAATTGTAAGGGCCGCCGATTTCCAGCAAGATGCTGTTCGGAGACAACGACTGGTTGTATTCCGCGTTGCCGTTCGATGCTTTGCCGTACACGCCTTTTGAAATGCCGGGCATCTTGCTTTCGAGCTTCGAATGGATTTTGCTGGCGAACTCCGAGTTTTTCTCCCAGCCCGCATTTTTTTTGCCGACGACGAAGTACACCTGGGCGTAATCTTTGTCTCCGATGCGTACCGTCGTTTTATCCCTGTTGAGCGAGTCACGGTGAATGTCGAAGATCATGCCGAGCTGTTTGTGCTGCGCCATCGCTTCCTTCACCGTTACCGCGGAGTAGGCGTATGATTTCGCGTAATTAAACGATTTCACGCTCGACGGATAATCGGGTGTCGACTGGAGGGCGGGAATGCCCAGCGCTTCGACCTTCTCCTTGAGCCTCTTGCCCACTAGCGTAACGTTCACATCCGCGTCGTATGCGAGATCCGGACTCGTAATCCCTTTCGATTTCAGCTCGGGAAGGAACGACTCCCGGTTGTGCGAATGGTAAATGAAGATTTGCGGTTCCTTGGATGCCGTGTCTTGCGCCGGAACGGCAGGTGTCGTGCCGGTTTGCGGCTGTTCCGGCGGCATGGCCGTCGCCGGCGGAGGCTGAATAGCGGCTTGGCTGTCGCTCGGTCGAAACGCATCCGGCGGAGGCGTAAAATCGGCCGGGTAATCGGTAGCCTGAGTCGCGTGTCCGGAATAGAGCAGCGCGCTTGTCTCGCTCCGCATGCCGGGCAATTCGCTGGCAAGCAAGCTCCTCGGATCGGCGGGATGAATACCGAGCATGTACCGGACGAGAAACGACACCGTATTTTTGGGAGAAAAGGTGGACGTATTGATTTTTCCTTGGAGCTGCGGCAATTCCATCGCCAGCATGTCCATGAAAAACGAAACGGAAAGAGAGGCGGCCGCGCCTTTCATCGACGTGGACGAGGCGGCGAACCATTTATGCTGCGCAAGACCCATCAGGCCGGTTGCGAACAAAAACAAAAGTGCGGCGATCGAAATAATGGCGAACAGCCGGCCCATGGAGCGAACGGCACGCAGCGTCCGGGTAATGGCGCTGACGTTCATCGTGGCGACAACCCATTTCATCGAAATCCCTCCCTGTTGTCTATCGAATCTATCTGTTACCAAATCTATGAAACGATATCGGCCGATAGAACGCCGCGAGACAAAAAAATACCCGCAGCCGTCAACCGCCGCTTCCGGGAATACCGGAACCGCGACCGCCGGCACTGGGCACAATGTGCATCTCGTCCGTGCTCTGCGCTATAAATCTCGTAACCTTGCACTGTTGCATTGTAACGAGTAGGAGAGGGGAGGCCGTCGATACCGTAATGAGCCTGTTCGCTTGCACAGCGCTAGGCGGGAGAGGCCCAATCCGCTCCGTTACTTGCCCGCCCTGTAAATCCGTGCCAGTCTGGCGGCGGTAGACGACCAGCCGAAACGGCTGACGACATCGCGGCGCGCCCGAAGCGCCATCGCCGACGCCGACCCGCGGTCGCGTGCCACTGCCTTGATCTGTTCGGCGAATGCTTGGGGACTCCGATAACGGGCAACGAGCCTTCCGGTCCGTCCGTGCTTGACGACCTCGCGGATTCCCCCGTTTCTCGAAGCGACGCAAGGCGTACCGGAAGCCATCGCCTCCACGTTGACGAGCCCGAAAGCTTCATGACCTTGCGATGGGCAGACGAAGCAGTCGGCGAGCCAATACATGCTCGGCATGCGTTTGCGCGACACATAACCGAGGAAACGGACCGGGACACGGCTAGCCGCGGCCATTCGCTTCAATCGGCTAACGTAAGCCCGCTTACCCGCGCCTCCCGCGATGTACAGCTTGGCGCTCGGAACGGAGCGGCGTACATGCTCCATAGCCTTTACGAGCACGGGCACTCCCTTTTTCGGAACGAGCCTGCCGGCGAACAGTACGGCAAAGCTGCCCGTGGCGCCGTATGCGCTGCGCACCGCGCTCCTTTGACCCGGCGAGGGCGGCCTGAATTCGCTCAGGTCTACGCCGAGAGGCACATGCCTTACTTTGTGCTTGAGGCTCGGGAAAAGCGACCGGAGCCTGGACGCGAGCGAACGGCTGTTGGCCACGATGAGATTGGCGTGCGACAGCAGTCGGGACGCCTTGCCTATCGACGCGTTCGGGGGCGTGACGAACGTCGTGGAATGCAGGAACACGGCGATCCTCGCTCGGGGGAACCTTTTTCGAACCGTCGGCAAGAAGGAAGGCCGGTTATCGATTTGGATCCAATCGAACGTTTGGCCGCCGATCGACCGGAGGACGCTCCCGAGATAACGACCGCCCTTCCCGCCGGGAACGCGGACGATCGTCAAGCCGCCTTTCCGGGTCTCCGCCGCGTACCCCGGACTTTTTCTGCTGTATACCTTCACCCGGTGCGCCGTCGCCATTCGCTTGGCGATTTCCGCAATGCAATGCTCGACCGATCCGCCTACTCGCGGCGGAACCGGTATTTCGCCTGGCGCGATTATCGCTATGTTCACGATTTCACTCCTTTTCCATGATCGATTCCCCATATGCTATGCTGGCGGCGAATAAGCCGTATGGGTGACCGGCCATGCCGTCGTCCGACTTGACATCCGCGGGAATTTGAAGTACATTTTACGGTAATCATCCAAATCAGGTTGCGACGACGGAAGCACCGGTCGGCCAAGGCAGTAATTCGCCTTGCCCGCCGGTGCTTTTTTGTCTTACATATGCAGCAGAAAGGGGGGAAGAAGATGAATTCGATTCGCGCAGTAGCCGCAGCCGTATGTGCTATACTGATTGCCGCTTGTCTGTCGGTTACGGCCGCGGCCGCCTCTTACGAGTTGTCGGCCGCGCAAAAATCCGGCTTCGATAAGCTGGCCGGGTCCGACCCTTCGCTCGAATCCCAGCTGAACTCGCAGTATGCCGAGTTGATCGGACTGCAGCAGCAGGAGAAAACCTGGGATGCGCGGACAAAAGCGCTGAGCGGCGAAAACGATGCGGCGCTTGCCGACTTGCGTCGGGAAATCGCGGCTATCGACTCCGTCGCGTTGGCCAAGCTGAAAACGGACGTCGAGCAGACCAAAGAGCGTTACAAGCCTCTGCTGGAATCGTACACTGCTCTGAACAAGCAAATAACGGCGGCAAAATCACTGCCGGGCAAAGAGCTCGTCTCGTTTTTGCGGATGCGCGCAGACGCCATGAAAATAATGGTGCAGCTGGCCAAACACGACATCAAATTGAAGGAAGCCGCTTACCGGGCGGCCAAGGACAGCGCTTCGCTCAAACAGAAGAAAGTCCGCGCAGCGATGGCGGACATCGAGCCGGTCGAAACGACGATCAAATCGGAGAAAAGCTCGGCCGCAAGCGCCAAAAAGCAATTCTCCGAAAATTGGAAAGCATTCACGCCGCTTATCAAAAAAGGGGATCCTTACAGCTTATCCGCCGCCCTGACGGCTGTTCTGTCCGACCTCCGGCAGATCGTCGGGCATAAGCAGAACGTATATGGCTTGGAGAATCGGATCGGCGACATACTGGCCTCGGCAAAAACGCGGTTGCCGACAAATTGAGGGCATTGCGGTACCTGCATAATGAAACTGATGTCGGCCGATAATTACCGGGCGTCACAAAGAGCAGAGTAGAGAAACTCCCTCCCCGATTCGGGGAGGGAGCATGATCAAGGAATATTAGTCTTCGGCACCATCTCGGATAAACGCACGAACAATATATCGCTTGGCATGGCGGGCGCCGCCTGATGGAGCACCGCGGCCGTTTTTTTGCCCGGAATGCCGACATGTCCGATCGCGATACACGTTTGCTGCTCGGTTGCCTGCTTGCGGATCAATTCGAATTGCCTCGAGATATGGGCCGTACTCGCGACGTCGTCCAAAAAAATTTGGTTTTGCAATACCGGCACTTCCAGCTCCGAGCCGACCCGGGACACGACGCTGCGGTAATTCGTTTTGCTGTCGAGAAAAAAAAGTCCCCGCTTCTTGCAGACTTGCAGCACGATACGCATCACTCTCTCGTCTGCCGTCGCTTTCGAGCCCATATGATTGTTCACCCCGACCGCAAAAGGCACTTCGTCGATCGCGGCCTCGACCCTGCGGCGTATTTCATCGTCGGCGAGGTCGGTCATGATCGCCCCCGGCCCGAGCCAACTCCGCCTGCCTCGAAGCGGCTCCATCGGCAAGTGGACAATAACGTCGTGACCGACGCGGTGAGCCCACTCCGCATCCCGCTTTGTCGTTGGCAGGAACGGCATGACAGCGACCGTCAGCCGAACCGGGGAAGCCATGATTTCCTCCGTTCCCGCCATATTATTGCCGAGATCGTCGATGACGATGGCTATCCGTTTCGCGTCGGCCGCAGCCCCCGCCTTTGCAGCCGATCCGACATCCGCGGAAATCGCGGTCAATGCCGCGAGACAACCAAGCGACACGGCCAGCTTTAGCCAAGCCCGAGAAATCAATTGCATTGTAATCGCTCCTTTCGCGGTGACGATCTGTTCTGTCATCGTTACTTCCCGGATTCGGCCCCTGACAATACCCAAGGCGAATGCGCCGTCTCCCTGACGAAATCCAAGCGGAACGTTTCTTCGCGCATGCCTCCGCCCCGACCGTCCAGCGTCACCTTTACCGGAATTTGGGCGGTTACGGAGTCCGGATCGACCGTGCGAGGCTTTATCGGCGCGATCCTTGCGCCTTCAACGGTGAGAAGCAATTTTTCAAACTGCGCCTGAGTCGGTATGGGAGCTCCCCGGAGGGCGGCCTGAAGGAGCGCTTTATCCTGCTGGCGGAGCGCTTCGAATAAAGTTTCCGCTATTTGCTCGGGAGAAAACCCGCTGACCGCAGCATCGAGCTTCCCGGCCGCTTTATGAACCATCAGCTGATGGGCCAGATCGACCTGACCGGAGCGGTGCGTAGAGCTTCCGAGAAAATGGATGCAGAAATGGCCTGAGAAGCCGTTATCCGGTATGCCGTCCCCGCCATGCGGCATACCGTGCATCGAGGCCGCGATCGGCTTCCCGTCCGATAAAACAAGGATGGCCCGTCTTTTCCAGCTCCACGCCCCTCCGTATATTTGCCTCATTACGGCCGTATCGTTTTTCGTCAGCGGCTGTACGTCCGCATGATGGCTTCCGGCCCGCCGCTGCGCCTGAAACGATAGTCCCGTTTCCAGATCGACCACGGTAAGCTTGCTTTTCAAGGGCAACCGTCCTTTGGCCACCTCCCAATCGAGCATATCGCCGTAATGCTGCGTACGCAGCTTGCCGGCGTACTTCAGCCACTGCTTGCGAATTTTCGCGGATAGCGCAAACGAGCGGTTCGTACCCGATTCGACGAGCACCCCGTCCTCTCTCATCGCAAACGTTCGTCTTCCGTCGCCCTCCGCAATCTCCATGTAGACATCGGTGTAAGGAATCGAGGGGGCTGAAGACTGTTCCTCTGCCGCAACGGCCGCTTTCCAAGCTTTCTCCCAATCATTGCGCGCAATGGATACGCTCGTGGCATGCGGCGCTTCCGGGCTAACCTTGACGGCAATCGTAAACTGAACGGATTCGTCGCCGCGAGTTTCGGCTTTCGCAACCGGACTTCCCATCAGTAGGAGGCCCAATAAAATACAAACGGCCGCAATGGGCCGGACGATGCCTCGGAACCGTCTCATGAGCAAGCCTCCATCCATTATTGTTCCCTACTCATTGTTTGCATGATCAGTTAAAATATGTGGCGGTATTCCATGCAAATAAGCCAACCCGGTAGGAGGTTGGCTTTGCATCATGTACATATTATGTTGCTGTGTCGGATTTGCAAGCGAAGATCGTTTCCGATTAACCTTTCAGACCCGTCGATGCAATCCCCTGAACGAAATGCCGCTGGGCGAACAGGAACACGATCATGACCGGCAGAACGGTAATAACGGATCCCGCCATTATGAGCGTCATTTTATTGTCGACTTCATTTTTCAGAAACAGCAGTCCGAGCGGCAGCGTATACAGTTTTTTGTCCTGCAAATAAATGAGCGGCTCGAGCGTCCCGTTCCATGAACTGATGAAGGTGAATACGGCCAAAGCGGACAATGCCGGGGTCGTCAGCGGCAAATATACTTTATAGAATATTTTCCAAGGATTCGCTCCATCCACCCATGCCGCATCGTACAGCTCTTTTGGAAGCGTTTTGAAAAATTGGTGGAGCAGGAAAATGCCGAAGGCCGTGCCGAGGAAGCTTCGCAAAATGAGCGGGTAATACGAATTGAGCATATCGAGCTCTTTCCAAATAAAGTACGTCGGAATCATCGTCACCTGGGAGGGCAGCATCATCGTGCCGAGCATGGCCATAAAGATGAGATTGCGTCCGCGGAATTCGAAGAAAGCGAGCCCGTACGCGACAATCGCGCAAGAAGCGACCGTTCCTATAAGATCAAGCGCGGTGACGAACAAGCTGTTCATCGAGTATCGGACGAAGTTGACCTCGATCCATACTTTGGCATAGTTGCTCCACATGACCGGATCGGGAAACAGCTTCGGCGGCAGTGTCAGCTCATCCCCCGGCTTCATGAGCGACGTCGATATCATTTGATAAAATGGCACGAGCATCAGCAGCGCACCGACGGTCAGAACGACGTAGGCGGCCCACTGCAAGCCACGCGACGGTTTATTCATAGTGGACCCACCTCTTCTCCATCTTTTTCTGGAACAAGGTTACGAGCAGAATTACCGCGAACAGTCCCCACGACCATGCCGAAGCCGTGCCCATCTTGGCATTCAGGAACGCATCCCGATAAATCAATATGTTCGGCACCATGTTACGGTCGTGGACGGCGTTGATGTCGCCCAGCATGACGAGGAATACGTCGAACGCGTGAAAGGCCGAAATCGTTGATAAAATCATAACCATATACACCATCGGCGAGACGATCGGAATCGTAATTTTCGTAAAAAACGTCCAACCGTTCGCCCCGTCCATTTTGGCCGCTTCGATCGTATCCTTCGAGATGCTTTGCATGCCCGCCAGCAGCATCACCATCGAATAGCCGGCGCCCTTCCATACGTTGACCGCCGCGATCGAGCCGATCACAAGCCACCATTTGTCGCTGGTGACCCATTTGACCGAATCGAGCCCTATGCTGTTCAACACCCAATTCAGGATGCCGAATTCGCTGTTGTAGATCCACAGCCAGATTAGGCCGCCCGCTACCCAAGGCGTTATTACCGGTAGAAAGTAAATCATCCGGAACAACGATTTCCCGCGGATTTGCTGATTGAGCAAGTAGGCGAGCACCAGCGCCGCGATGGTCTGGATCGGCACGAACAGCAGCGCGAAATAAAAGACGTTGCGCAGCGACAGCCAGAACACGTTGTTTTGAAACATTTGAATCCAGTTTTTCAAGCCTACCCAGGCGGGCGGATTGAACAAATCCCATTTCGTAAACGTCAAGTAAAACGAAAATACGAACGGGAATACGAAAAACACGACCAACTGCAAAAGAAACGGGAGGGTGAAGCAAAAGCCCCACCAGCCTTGTTTACGCATCGGAACACCTCATCCGGCCCACTGTTTATTTGTCGTCGTCCAATATCGCCTGCACCTTCTGGTGAATTTCCTTCACTCCGTCGGCGGCCGATTTTTTGCCGTCCAAAATGTCGTTCAAGATCGGGGTTGCCGCCGCACGCCATTCGTTCCAGGTCGGATTCTCGTCCAGCGTACCGGCCGCTTCCTCGGTCCCTTTCGTGAACGCCTTTTTGTTGAGCGGCTTCGTCGTCTGCTTCTCCAGCGCCTCGAGCGTCGTTTTCTTGACCGGCAAGCTGGCACCGCTTTCGGCTACGAACGTTTGCGCTTCGTCGCTCAAATAATATTGAAGGAACGTCCAAGCGGCCTCTTTGGCATCCGGCTTAGCCTTCGAATAGATGAGCCACTGATTGACTACGATCGGTACGAACCGTTTGCCCGTTAAACCGATCGGCATTTTGACGACGTCCCAGTCCAAATCCGGTTTATTTTTGAGCAGGCTGACCTGCTGGGACGATTGCAGAAAGGTCATTGCCGTCTTGCCTTCCTCGAAATATTTCATGCTCGTCTGCTGCTCCCGGGTCGGGCTGATTTTATCTTTGTTAATCGTATCCGCCCACTTCTGCAGCCCTTCGATCGTCTTGGGATCGGTAAACAACGACTTGCCGGTCGCCGGATCGATAGCCGAGCCCCCGCTTGATTTGATCCAAGGAATCCAGCCGAGCGTAATGCTTGCAGCCGTATTGAATCCGAACAGATCGGTTTTTCCGTCGCCATTCGTATCCTTCGTCAGCTTTTTCGCCGCATCGATCAAGTCCTGATACGTCCAGTTGTCGGTCGGAACCGGGACGTTGTTTTCTTGGAAAAGCTTCTTGTTGTAGGCAAGCGCGCTAGAATTTACTCCGTGGGGTATGCCGTAAATTTTCCCGTCCGGCCCTTTGGCGGCCGTAAGGGCCTCGATGTAATCCGCCGTCTTCAGATCCCGCTTGATATAGGGCTCCAGGTTTTCCGCCACGCCGCGCTTGCCGTAGCCGAGTATGACCGCGTTTTCCTGGAACCAAATATCGGGCGGATTGTTGCCTGCGATATTCGTGACGATTTTTTTCGTAAAATCGGCCCAAGGCGACTCGTCGATTTCCAGCTTGATATGAGGATACTTCGCTTTGAAGCCGTCGATAATTTTCTTGTTCGTAATGTCATAGCTGCCCGGCAATCCGATTTTGAGCGTCACTTCCTTCGGCTGAGCGGGTGTCGAACCGCCCGAAGCAGCATTGCCATTTTTACCGGATTCGCCGCCCGTTCCGCAAGCAGACAGCGTAAGCGCTGCCGCAATCGACAAAACAACCACCTTTTGTTTCCCTTTCATGAGTAAAACCTCCCTTTTCGTAATAAAAGTTGAGAAGCTGGCTTATGAAACACGGTTTCTTCTTGTATTAAAAGGTCTCATGATGTTTTAAGTTACACGTGTTCTAAATTGATGGACTATCCCTCTTGAAATTTGGCTTAAAACCCGCTATCGATTTCACATTTGACTGACAAGTCAAATTCATGATATTACACGTTTTCGTAACGGGCAAGCTTTTTTTCTATAGCCTTTCGGGCCTTTAGGTCAAAGCCGGTTAACCGATTTACGGATACGCATCTCGCAGCCGATCTCCACATCCGCCCATTTCCCCTCGCCTCTCCCGTCAACGCCGGTCAAGATGTCCAGTGCGGCTGAAGCCAGTTTCACTATCGACGGCCCGACCGTAGTAAGAGGAACGTCCATCCGCTCCATTTCCGGAATATCGTCGTATACGACGAGAGAATAATCGTGCGGGATCCGGATTTTCCGTTTGCGGAACAGCTGGAGCAGCTCGAACGCGTACGTCTGGCTGTCGACTACGAAAGCGGTCGGCCGGTCCGGGCTTTCCAGCAGCGCGGCCATTTTTTCCTCTGTCACGGCATCCCCGGCCTCGATCTGCACGAAGTAATGCTCGTGATAATCCAGCCTATGCTCCAGCAATCCTTGCGTAAAGCCGGTCAATTTGTCCGAGCGGTTGCCGATAAACGTAATTTTGCGATGGCCTTGCCCGGCCAAATAACGAACGGCTTCATAGGACGCGTCTTTCCGGTTCACGCCGATATAGTGCGTCTCTTCCATTCTTCCGCCGCCCATCAGCAGCATATTTCCGTGAAACTGCTCCCGCTGTTTGATGAATTCGACGGATGGGAGCCAGCCTGGAGCGCACCAGAACACGATCTCGTCGACGAAATGCTCATTGAAAATGCGCAGCGCGTCCGGCGGTTCCGCAAGCGACATGATGACGTCAATTCCCCGGGAAGCGGCTTCCTTCTGAATTTGCAGGCCGAGATGGTAAAAAAACAAGCCTTCCAATTTGGGCCATATGAGTCCGATCGAATTCGTTCTCCGGTCGACCAGTCTTTTGGCCGCCAGATTGGGAACGTAATTCAGCCGTTCGGCGATGGCCACGATTTTTTTGCGGATGTCAACGCTGACCCCCGGGGCGCCGTTCAACGCCTTCGAAACCGTCGGATGGCTGACGCCGGCTTCCCTGGCAATATCTTTTATCGTCACTTTCATCGGGTCGGGATCTTCCTTTCCGAGCTTTCGGGTTCGCTCCAAACTATTATATTACACGTGTTCGCAAAAGTTAAGAGCGAACGCGAAAATCCCGGTCGGCTCCTTTGAATACTGTTTCTTAAAATTTCACCAAATCGTCGATACGAACGGCACCGCCGGTCTGCATCGAAATATTGCCCGCTACTCCCGTCAAAATCGAGATGGCGCCGTCTACGTGCGAAGCCGCTCTATTGAAGCGGTCCTCCTCGCGCTCGCCGAACAAATCGTTCAACAGAATCGGATCGCCGCCGCCGTGTCCCCCGGCCCGCTCTTCGATTTCGACCTCATAGGCGCGCTCGAACATCGGTTGGACGGTGAGCAGCTTTTGCTTCAGCGCACCCTCGTCTTCCTTTTTGCCGCCGGAATTGACGTAGGCCCGTTCCACAACCTTCAGCTCGATGCGGCCCTTGCTGCCGTTAAACATGACGTTGAACCCTTCCCAAGGCAAGTACGCGTTAAGGGAATAAGTCAAGATCGCTTTGTTTTTGTAGCGGACCATTACGCCCATCGTGTCTTCGATGTTGATTCCGTCTCCGAACACGCTTTGGTCGCGCTGGTAGCCGTCATCCTTCTCCGCATCCAGATAAAGTGCCTTCATGTGCGCGTTCGCTTCCATATTCAGCGCGAACGGATCGCCTTTGGCGGCTTCGCTGCCGTGGGAACGCTGGTAAAACTTCGTCACGCCGCGACGTTCCGCATTTTCCCGGCCGTAGAACATGAGGCCTCCCATGGCAAATACCGTCTCCGGAGAAGTGCCCAGCCAGAAGTTGACCAGATCGAAATGGTGCGTCGATTTATGCACCAGCAGTCCTCCGCTATTGCGTTTGTCGCGGTGCCAGCGGCGGAAATAGTCCGCTCCGTGTAGCGTGTTGAGGGCCCATTCGAAATGAACCGAGTGAACGTCGCCGATCGTACCGTCCATAATGAGCTCGCGGATTTTCGTGTTGTGCGGCGCGTAACGGTAGTTGAAGGCTACCCGCAGATCGCGTCCGGTCCGTTTGACCGTGTCGATGATAAGCTGACATTTCTCCGCGTCGATCGTCATCGGCTTCTCCGTTACGACATCGCAGCCGAGCTCCATCGCGCGGATAATATACGTATGGTGAGTGCGGTCCATCGTAGTGACGATGACGGTGTCGGGTTTTTCCTGACGGATCATCTCGTCGAATTCCTCGCAGCCGTACAGACGAACCTCGGGATGGTCGTATTTCTCTCTCAGCAGACGGTTCGAATATTCCAGACGGGTCCGGTTAATATCGCAGAAAGCGACGAGCTCGCTTTTGTCGCGAAAATGTTTGGCCAGCGCGCCGTAGAAAAACTCGGCTCTTCCGCCTGTACCGACCAGGGCGAATTTTTTCCGTGTCATGGATGGCACTCCTTTAATAAAAGTAAAATACGCTTTCATTTTAAAGCAATATTTTCAGATTTTCTGCCTAATTATTGCTCATCTGCTGCTTTTTTTCGCATTTCTTGCTCTTTCCCCGCTTACGCAGGACGTCCTAGTATAGTACAATGCGGTATGGGGGGGCTGTACCGTGAAAGATCCGTTCTACATCCATCTGAGCAAAGTATCCGGCCATCATTCGATGCCTTCCAACCATTTTCACGAGCCATACGAAATTTATTATTTGCTGTCCGGCGAACGGAACTATTTCATCAAGGACAATACGTACCGGATCGGCAAAGGCGATATCGTGTTCATCGACAAAAACGAGCTGCACAAAACCGGGGATGCCGGCGTTCCGAACCATGAGCGCATTCTGATCAACTTCCACGAACGTTTCCTGCACAAGTTCGACGAGCCGCTCCTGTTCGAGCCGTTCCGTCGCAAAATACGCCGACTTCGGCTGAATCTGCCCGAGCGGGAATGGATGGAGAGACTGCTGTTCGAGATGCTGCAAGAGGATAAGGAAGAGCTGCCCGGTCACTTCGCCTCGCTGCAAGCGAGACTGGTCACGCTGCTGCTATGGTGCGGAAGAAGGCTGGATCGCCAGGAGCGCGAGCAAGCCCCGTACGAGCACGAGAGCCCGGCTCACAAAAAAATTTCCGAGATCGTCGAATTCATCAACGACGCTTATGACGCGCCGCTATCGCTGGAATCGGTTGCCAAAACTCATTATGTAAGTCCGTTTCATTTGAGCCGGATGTTCAAGAGGGTGACGGGATTTTCGTTCGTGGAGTATGTCAATACCGTCAGGGTGAGGGAAGCGCAGCGGCTGTTGAAGGAGACCGAGTGGAAGGTAACCCGCATCTCGGAAGCGGTCGGTTACGAGAATCTCGGACATTTCGGGCGCGTATTCAAGCAAATGACCAAAACAAACCCGCTTGACTACCGGAAGTCGGCCAAGCGGGCTGACGACAAATAAGGATCGTTATTGAAACCGGAACGAGAACAGCTCGGCGTCTCTCATCGTAATCTCCATAATAACCGGCTTGCCGGATAATGCAGACGGGCCGCCGCCTTCGAAAGGTACCGTTTTGTCCAGCTTGTCGCCGAACAGCTCGACCGAATTCAGCGTCCGGTCTTGCGAGATCAGCTTGATTTTCACATACCCTCTTGCAGAGGTAGCGAAGTTGATCGACAATCGGCTGCCTTCGTATATAAACGGCCGGGTCACGATAGTGCTTGGCGTATATGCGGCTCTATAGCTCACAAAGCCGTCGATTCTTATCGTATAACGCCTCAGCCGAGCCGGTTGCTGCGACCAATGCCCTTCCTTTGCGTACATCGAAAGCTCGTTCGGGGCGTAGGGCAAATCGTTTCCGGTCTCGATCATGCCGACGGCCGGAAAGCAATCGCCGTACACCCAGTTGTATGGATGCTCCGGCCCCGGCGTCATGAACGCCTCATCCCAGCGGTTCCACTTGCGCCCGTTGCGCGAGCTCATGAACAAGCAGTCCGTAATGGCGAGCCCGTACCGCGGATGGACGCCCATCCTTTTTTTACGGCTGTGCGCACCGGCAAAATCGTCAAAGTTCGGAGTCCACTCTTTCTTTTCCACATAGCGGGACGGAAAGCCGGCTAACAGATGCGGCGCCCGGTAATACGGCTGCACGGCATTCGTATAGAGCGGGTAGTCCTCGCCATCGCCGAAATCCAGCCGTTCGGGAGTCGTCCACTCTTTAAAATCGGCCGATTCCAGCCACCGGATATCCCGAATGCCGGCGTTCCAATCATTGCCCGGTATATCGTGAAAATCGCGGATATAGCATCTGTACGTTTTCGCTACGGAGTCCCAGAAAGCAACGTTCAGCGTATCGAACTTGCCTTGATTCGTCATCCGCCACGCTTTTTGGAATTGAATGCCGTTCGCGCTCGTGAAGCACCATAAATACTTGTCATTCCAATCTATCGCGGTCCCTTTATAACGCTCCTCATCGGGACAATCGGGGTTCGTATCCTTGAATACGAAAAAGTTGTCAAACCTGGCCGTATTCGAATCGAGAATAATATTGTTGCGCCGGGACCCCTCAAATTCGCAAATGCCCAAATCCGGCTTGATCCAATCCTTGCCGTTCTTGCTCTCCGCATAACACACGACGATCGGACGCGGAACGTGCAGCGTCACATCCGGGTCCAGCATTTCCCAACCGAGATAATACATCCGGAACAAGCCGTCGTCCTCCACGATGCAATGATAGTTGCAGCCGTCCCCTTCCCATGGAGAATCGTGATGGATTACGACTTCCTTCGGCTGAAGCTTGTTCAGCTGCCGGGACGCGGTCGTCTTTCCTGTATCGATCAAATATTCGTCCCAGAACAGCTCGCGGCGGCTGCCGATCTTTATAATGTCCGACATTCTAATATCTCTCCCATTCATTTGAAATAAGCGGCGGTCGATCCGGCTTCACTTTCCTCGTACCGACTGTATTGATCCATCGTTCCGATGAGATCGAATCAAGGCATCCGCTACATACAGCGGATAGATGCCATCCTCCAGCGTACTGACAGGTTCGGCGCCGGATCGCAAAATGTCGACGATGTGTTCAACTGCTTTTTGAATATTGCTTGTGCGGGCAAGCAAGTTTTTTTCTTCCCGTTTCAGCGTCAGATGGTATCCTTGAATCGACGCATGCCCGGCTGCGGCATAGAAGCGGATTTCATCGCCTGTCCGGAGCAACTCAATCTTGCCCTTATCAAAAAACAAATCCATCTCGAACATGAGGTAATTCCGGTCGTCAAATGCCTCCGCATACCCGGGAACGCCATTCGTAAGCGTAAACTGAAAGGAGAACGTCCAGTCGCCCTTCTTATCCATGTTCGTCGGGACTTGTCTAAGGACCTGAACGCGATCGATCTCTCCGGCTACATACCGAACGAGATCAAATAAGTGCGAGCCGATGTTGTGGACACCTCTCGTATACCGCAAATGGATGTTGGTCAGCTTTCCGAGCTCTTCGGACCGAACGGCTTGCCGAATTTGGCGGACCCCTTCGCTCCATCTTCGCGATAGATTGACTACGACGGTTCGCCGGTGGCGCTTCACGAGCGCCGCGATCTCCTCCGCTTCTTGAAGGCTCGTCGCGACCGGTTTTTCCAGAAACAGGACAGAGGCCGCCGATCGGGACATCACCGTCCGAAGAAGTTCGAAACGAACGTGCTCCGGGGTGCAAATGCTTATGACATCGAGCCGCTGCTCATCCAGCATCGCGCCCAAATCCATGTAATATTTCGTTTCCGGAGCTACAAGGGCAAGCTGGTCGCCTTGCTCCTGCCGAACGCCCACAGCGGCCGCCAATTCCATGTCAGGGTTCATCCGGTAAGCCAGCGTATGGCTTTGCGGCAACTGTTTCCGCGGGATATCCGCCCTTAGTCCGATAAAGCCCAGTCCGATTACGGCCGCTCGATATTTGTTCATGGCTGCCATTGTCAGTGTCTCCCGTTCAGCTTTACTGTGTCGCCGCATAAAGCAGAGAAATCCAGACCAAGCTCGCGAATGTAAGCCTTTAATTCATTTCTCGCAGACGGGGTTAGATTCGCCGGATCCGTCTCGCCGCTGACCGCATACAGCTGCACGCCGTCCGCCCCTACCGCCTTCGCCTTCTTCAAGCCTTCGCTCACTCCGACCCGGAAGCTGTCCACGATAACGCCGATTTTGTTCGTTAATGCCATTTGCAAGTTTCCTCCATTCATCTGGAACGCATTACGGCTCAATAAGTACCCGGAATTCAGCGATGACCAATGTCACGATCTCTGTTGTCTTCACTACCCGTACATACCGGTACGGCGTCGGATCGTCGACAAGACTGCTCCAGGTCTGCTTGTAGCCGACTGAGAAATTGCCTTGTCTGCCGATCACAGTGTAAGTCGAGAATGTAGGGTCATTGGAAGCGAGCACGTCGAAGTTTCTTCTCTCGTACACGTGGTCGACGTTGTCTTGCCGGTTGACGAGCTCAAGCTTGGCGATCGGATGGGCGCTGCCCAGATCGACTTGCCACCAAGGCGGAGACGTATACGGCGGCTTCGATGCCCATGCGGTCGACACATTGCCATCCGCCGCTTTCGAGGGGTGCATGCTGGCATCCCAGTAAGAGGAGGCGGTGACGGTTTTGTTCAAAGCCGCATTGATGTAGCTCGGCTCCGGCACGGTAGGCTGTTCGGCGATAATGTCCTTGATATCGAGGTATCCCGCTTCGATCCCGGCGCCGGCAATTATGGTTTGCGCCGCGAGCGGCCAACTCGAGGCGGAACTGTACGTATTGCCGGAAACCGTGTTGCCGGCGTTGATGCTGGATTGCGGGATATCCGTATAATTGTCGCGAATCGTATTCAGCGTTGCGCCCGGCGCAATTGCCGTTACATAGGTCCAGTACAGGGTGCCGTCGTTGTGCAGCACGTTATGATGCACATCGAAGCCTTGGGTGCCGTTGTCCAGATAAACAAGGGCGAGATCGTAGTACTGGTCGGATATATAATTGTCGCTGATGGTCGAGTTCGGCTGGTTGCCGAGCGCGTAAATCCCTCCGCCGTCGCGGAGCGTGTGCATGTAGCGATGAATGCGATTGTAGCGGATGACGTTGTTTTGTGCCGTCGTGACGTCCGTCGACCAGCCCCAGCCGACGGTAATGCCGGTATACGGCAAATCGTACAGCTCATTATGCTCGATGACCGTATGATCGGTATACCCGACGAAAATACCGGTTGCCCCGTGGTATTCCGCTCCCGCTCGGACGATATAGTTGTTTTGGACCGAATTGTTTTTTACGATTTTGCGGGAGTCCGCCGGATTGCGATCTTCGCCCGTTATGAAGCCTACCTTAATACCGGTAGCCGAGACGTCTTCGATTACATTGCCGATGATCGTATTGTCCTGGCTGCCGTACTCCAGACTGATTGCCGTGCCTCCGAGATGACGGAATACGTTGCGCTCGAGCCGGATCGATTTCGCCGCCCGGAAGTCTGCCGCTGCGGGAGGCTGACCGACGCCGCCGCCCGGAGGGACGTAGCTGGCCGCCTGGTTGGCGGGAAACCCGCCATTGCCGCTCGGGTACATCCACGTCGTGTACAGGAATGTAAGGCCGTGAATTTGCACGTTGTGCAGAAGCGTGTCGAGCGTACCGGTACCTTTGATCAACGTCTCGGCCGCAGAGCCTGCCACAGCTTCCGAGGCTGTCATCGATTCCCCCGAACGCGGCTTGTAATATAGCGTACCGGCATTGCCATCCACCGCTCCGGTCAAATCCAGATACCATTCGCCCTCCTCGTCCAGCAGCTCGTAAGCGTTCTCGACCCAGGTCGGATACGCGGCCGTCGTTGCCGGAGCGAGCAACGACCAGCACGGCTCCTGCATGGTCAAGGCGCTTCCGCTAATCGAGGCGACCGGGCAGCGGAGACTTTTCCATTGATAGAAGATGACCATCTCGATATCGCCGATATTGTCCCAGCCGGCCATTCCCGCGAAGCTTCCGGTCGAAGGCAACGTGTAGCCCGCGGACGTTCTGGCGAACCCCGATGGGAACGTCTCCCCGCGCGCCCGGTCCGCCCGAATGCCGTTCACATACAACTGACGGGTCTGGAGGGAACCGACATCGGCCTTGTAAATATTGTTCATGCCGTCATGCAACGTCCAGGCGGTGCCTGGAATCGATTGTCCGCCGCTCAAGATCGGAGTTTCCTCGGGATAAGCGCGGTAAATAACGTTGTATCCGTTCGTTCCCGAATCATGAATGGTGCTGCTTTCGGTTAATTCGAAAGGGGAAGAAAGGGAGTACGTCCCTCCACGAAGCAGCACGGTAATATCTCCCGTCATGTTCGCGTTCATCGTCCGTACTTTATCCCGGGCCCCTTCCAGTGAGCAAGGCGACATTTCCGAGCATAAGCTGCCGCCGCCGTCCGGAGAAGCGTATATATACGTCCCCGTCATGTAAGCTACCTTGTCGGTAACGGCAAAGGACAGCAGCAATCCAAGAGCCATAGTCAAGAGCATTGGTACCGCAATCCGTTTACGAAGTACATTCATCGCAGTTCCTCCTTCATCTTCTCAATCTTTTCATCGCTATGAAACGAACGATTGCGAGTTATTCTGAGGTCTGCAGTTCATGATGAAGACCGACAATCAGTCGCAGCGGCAGGTAATGCTCCGCCGGACCGATTTCACCATTATTATGAATTTGTAAGATGGTCATACCTCCAAAGCCCCAATTACAGACCGGAGTCGGCTCCGGCCCTGTATCACAGTCCGCATAACCGATCGTGGCGTTAAGGCTGGGAGTAGGAAATCGGTTCGTTACATAGATAAAGCCTCAACTATTCGTGCAGCCGGCTCTCACTGGTAGCTCTTCCGGCCGGCTGCAGCCGCGTACTGCCTGTTGCGATCGTCGATCATCTGCCGGCCGCCCATGTCGAGCCAGCGCCCCACGATGCCGTCCCAGTTGTCGAAGGGGATTTCGCCGTTGTACACTCTGACCTTCTGCTCGTTGAAATAAGCGTTCAGGTCGTTCAGCTTCGGGAACGACTCCCATTTGGTCATGTCATAAAACACGCCGGAGTCGATAGACTCGAACCGGGGCAACCGGTTCATCTGCTCCCTCTTCAGGTTGTACTCCCCGGATACCCAGGCGTTGATCGGCCATACCGGCTTGCCGGGCCAGTTGATGAATGCCGTCTTGTATTTGGCGTAATATTTCGCTTTGGACAGGTCGGTTTTGTCCTCCGCGATAAATTCGACCATGCCGCCCGGGGCCATCGTGTAATTGTCGCCCTCGATCCCGAACCAGGCCAGCATATTCCCTTCGTAAGTGCCCTGATAGTCGAAATATTTCATGACCGTTTCAGGGTCGGCATTTTTCTTGAATATGACCCATACCGAATAAGCGATAGGGGCCGCAGGCAATCGATTGATGCCGTGTGCTCCTTCCAGCATGAAAGGGACATAGCTATAATCAGGCACCGTCTTCCTGAGTGCCTCGCCGGCGTTCAGGATCGTGCCAGAATACGTGGCGGCTACCGAGCCTGCCCTGTTACCTGCAATCAGCTCCTGCTGCTTGGTCGCCGTCGACAGGAGCATATCCTCCCACAAGTATCCTTTGTTGTTCCAGTCAACGAGCCGAGCCAGAAACTCTTTGTAGCCGGGGTGAAGCTCGGGGGGCTTCAGTCTGCCGTCGGCGTCTTGCCACCAGTTAAACGCTTGCGGAAGGAAGCTCGGACCGACAACGCTTTCCAGCATGTTGAACGCGCCCCCCGAAGCGACGGCTAACGGAACCGTATCGGGCATTCCGTTCCCGTCCGGATCGCGTTCCTTGAACGCTTTCAGCACATGCTCGAATTCGTCTACCGTCTTCGGGATCGAAAGCTGCAGCTTTGCGAGCCAGTCCGCCCTGATTTGCAGTGCATTGAGCGTAAGGAGACCGTTCTCGATCGGGATGCCGAGTATGTTCCCTTCATAGGTCGCTCTCTGGAACGCTTCGGGAACTACGTTTTTCCTCAAATTCAGACCATATTTGTCGAGCAGGCCGTTCAGCGGTAAAATAAGGCCTTCGTTAAACTCCTGCACGGCTTCGGATATAGACAATTCGGCGAAATCCAACTGCTCGCCGGAGGAGAGCATCATATTCCGTTTCGACCTGCACGGTCCTCCGGAGCCTCCATCCGAGAAGACGATGCGGACATCGGCGCCCGTTTGTTCCCGTATCCGGTCGTGCACCCGCCTCTCCTCGGCCGTTTTCCGGTCGAAAGACGGATTGCAGTTCAGCCCGACTATTTGGATCCCCGGATTGTGCGGTTGGCCGTTCTTCGATCCGCCCTGTTCCGGCTCGGGCGATTCGCAGGCGGACGCTGCAATTGCGAGGACCGGGAACAAAGCGGCAAGCGCGGATCTGATCCATAGGTGCAAACTCATCGTCCCAAGCCTCCTCTACTCCCGAGATGCCTCGACAAGCAAGCGTCAAGTGTCTGTTTCTACTTTGCTTTAAGCTCCTGAAGCTTCTTCGCCGCGTTTTCTTCCGATAGCCGCAATGCGGTATTCAGATCCATCTCGCCTTTCATGACCTGATTCATGTTGGCCACATACAGACTGGAGATCGGTATTTCATATACGCTCTTATACGGGACCTCCGCCATTTTATAATAAAAATAGGCGCCCCAATTTTTATCCTTATATTTGGTATCTTGCCCGAATACTTTCCTTACGTCCAAGTTTTTCAAGACCGGCATGAAGCCTTTCCCGGCGATTTCCGTCTGGTATTCGTCCGAAACGAGATGCTTCAGCATTTCCATCGCGGCATCCGCGGTATTTTTGGTTTTCGCCATCCGCGTAATGCCGAAATATTGGGTGTATGGCTGCCCCCCGACGCCCGGCAAATCCTGGAACGGAGGCATGGCTACCCAGTCCCAGTTAAATTTGCTCAATTGATCGTCGCGGCTGTTGGCCGCGAAAGCGGTAATGCCGCCGAGCATCGCCACCTGTTGATCCTTGAAAAAGCCATCGAGCACATCGTGCTTCTTCAAGTAATCCTGAACTCCGGGCACCTCGGCCGGGGCGATGAGCAAGGTCTGGTAAAATTTCTTCCATCGCTCGTCCCGGTTGATCGTGGGCGTGCCCGATTTCTCATCGACAAGCGGAATGGAAAGCGGATTCATATATAGCATGTAATTCGTAAACGGCGCGTATCCGATATAGCTTTTGTCACCCTCGGTTCTCGTCAGCTTGCGCGACAGATCGAAGATTTCCCCCCAGGTTATCCCGTTCTTCGGATAAGGGACGCCGAATTTATCGAGAATATCTTTGTTGTACATGATGCCGATCGAATCGGTAACGACGGGAAGCGCGTAAATGCCGTAGCTTGAAGCTCTGACACCGCTAATGACCGACGGGTCGAACCGGTTGAGATCGACCTTGTGCTGCTTGATCAGATCGGACATGTCGAATTGCAAATTGTAGGAGATGAATTCGTTCTCGAAGTAGCCGACATTGGCGAAATAAACATCGTAATGCGTACCTGTGGCGAGCATGCCGGCGACGTCCATCCCTTTTCCCGTGTTTTGAATGTACTTGATCGTATAATCGGGAAATTTCTTTCTCAGGCTGTTGCCGTACCGATTGTCGAATTCGGCCGGCGTCATGCCATTTTGGGCATAAAAAACAACTTCGACGGGCTCCTTGTTTTTTCCTTCAACCGCTTTGCCCTTGTCCTCACTTCCGTTGTCGGTCTTGTCGCCGCCGGTTGCCGCGCCGCTGCCGCAGCCGGCAAGCAGTGCAATGGCCAGCAGCGATAACGGTATCGTTCTGAATCGTCCCCTCATGAAACAACCTCCCTATTTTCATCATTCTCTTCGATTCCGGCCCCGGACGCCGGAACATCCTCAACCTACTCCAACCGGTGCCCGCCGTTCAATCACAATATATTAATATCGTTGAATTGAGCCGTTTCCGGGACCCCGTACAACGAGTTGAATATTGTAATACAACGTTAAGAATAACCATCCGGGAAAACCGCCCGGACGGTCCTCTGATATGCTAACCCAAACGCTCCGGCCGCTGCCCACAGTCGTGATTAGACTTGGCGGTAACAACACGACTTCAAAGGCGGCCCGAGTGTGATTTTGGCGAGCTTCTTGCCAAATTCACATCGGGTGTGATTTGGGTGAGCTTCTTGCCAAATCCACATCGGGTGTGATTTGGGTGAGCTACCCGGTGTGATTTTTGGTGAGCTTCTTGCCAATCCACACCGAAACTTTCCGCTTCAAAACCCATTCCCTTGGATCACTTACATGCTTCCTTCCACTTTATTCAGCTTTGCAGGTCAAACCTATATACTTGACTGACCTCGACCCACTAAATGGAAAACCTGCAGCAAATGTAACAAGAATAGAGCTAAAAGCGTGCCATAGCGGGAAAACCTCCAGCTATATCGCCATACTAGGGCCCAAAAAAGCAATTTCGATAAAATGTACTGCAGGTTTTCCAGTTATTTATCCAAAAAAGCGGATAAATCGAAAAATAACGACATGTTTTCCAGTTACAGGAGCGGAAACGTTCGAATAAGCCGGATCACGGCCCGGTACATTTATGCACGTCGAAAGGGTAACCATTATGCTTTAGTACTGTAAAGAACTTAAGCATTCTGAATCGTAAAATAGCCCCAAAAAATGGAGCCTTCGCTTCGCAGCATCATTCCAAATCCTTTGCGGGGAGCCCCCGTCATCCACATATATTGGCTTCGCGTCATTTCCAAAACAACAAAAAAAGCCGACATCTGTCGGTCGGCGGCGTACTTGCGCATCGTTCAGCTGTCGGCGGTTTGCGGCTCCTGCTCCCGCTTGCGGCTGAAGAGGAGCTCCCTGTATTCGGAAGCCGTAATGCCGGTGTACTGCTTGAACACTTTAGCGAAATAGCTGTTGCTGTTGAAGCCGGAACGGGTGCCGATGTCGGCGATTTTCGTCCGGGTGTCGGACAGCAGCCGCTTCGCTTCCTCGATGCGGTATTCGTTCAAATATTCGACCGGTGTCCGGTTATATCTCTTCTTGCACACGGTAATCAGATGCTGCTTCGTAATGCCGAGATGCTCGGCCATCTCGTCCAGCGAGAAATTAACCGTATAGTGCTCGGCGACATAATCCCGGATTTTGCCGGCATAATCTTTCGTCTCCTCGGCATAGTCCCGGT
This sequence comes from Paenibacillus hemerocallicola, assembly GCF_006265175.1. GTDB lineage: Bacteria > Bacillota > Bacilli > Paenibacillales > NBRC-103111 > Paenibacillus_AB > Paenibacillus_AB hemerocallicola. The sequence goes on from NZ_VDCQ01000002.1 coordinate 40,037, forward strand.
AGCTGTGGAATTTGGCGAATACGAACTGCTTCACGGCGGTAACGTTCATAATACCTTTGTCCGTAATAAGCCGGTTCAGCTCGTTCAGGAACGTAAGACTGTTCTGACCGAACAGCCGGAGCAGAAGCGAGACGACTTGATAGAAGTTGAGATTGTACTCTACGACGCTCAACTGCTCGGAGAACAGGACGTTCAGTGTCTCCGTGAAACTCCGCTCGTTCTGCTGCCGGATCGCCAGCTCCAGTTCCTCGATGGCAGGAGCTTTTAGAGGGGCCGCGTAGTCCATCGGCAGCTTGTTGTAGCAGTACAACCGGCTGTCCGTCGTATAAATGCGGCCGATATTGTAGGCATACATAGCCTCGATATACGATTTATGAATGTTCTCAAGAGAGTGGATGCCGCCGATGCTGATCACGGTCGACTCCAACTGCTTGTCGTCGAGTGCGAGCAGCAGCTCGGTTAAGAACCGGCTTGCATCCCCGTGCTCCAATTGGAACAACGCTAAGCAGTCCCCGTTCGGTTCCCGGAACAGCTCTGCCCGGAACGATGCGGTCAAGCGATTTTCCAGACTTTGCATAAGCGTCGCCGTTGCTTCTTCGGACTTCTCGCCGTCATTTTGCGGCGTAGGGGTAATGATTGCAACGACGCGGCGGGACGACATGACGTGTATCAGCCTATCCATGTACGGACTTATGGGAGTCTCCCCCATAATCAAGCGGCGCAGCAGCGATTTTCTCAACAGCTCTTCGCTCTCCGCGACCCGGGAGACGATGCTGCGGAACGGCTTATACAACTCGCGCGCGCCGATCACGATGAACACGGCCATGAGGGCGATGACAGCGAAGACGACGGCCAACACTTTGTTTTTGAAGACGGTAACGTCCTTGTACAGCAGTTCCGTATTGACTGCTCCGACTAATTCCCAATTGAAGGCGTCGAGCTTATGCCGATTGATCCGGATGCTCGAATCGTCACGCATAATACCCGACATCGGTTTGCCTATGTATTCCTTATCCCGATGGTACATGATCGTTCCGCCAGCATCGGTCAAGTAGTAGTTGTACAGCTCGGCGCCCACGTTCAGCTCGCTCAAGAAGGAATTATATATTTTATCCAGATCGACATTGAATATAAAATAATTCGGTTCTCTCTGCTGCCCCGGAAGCTTCTGGATGATGGAAACGTATTGCCTGTCTTGTCCGAAATGTCCGTTCTTGAGCTCGAACTGGTACAAGGGGAGCTTTGGGGCTTCCGTGACAATCCAGGGGATGCTGCTCCGTTCAGGATTCCGTTCTATCCCATAGTTCGATATGAGCAGCGACCGGTCATCGCCGTTATACAGCATGTATTCCGCAATAAATGGATTGGCGTACAGAAGCTTGTTGAGTTCAGACCATGCTTTCCACTGATCCGTCGCCGTCTGCAAGTTGGCGAAACGCGCATCGGCTGCCGTTGCGCTCGAGAAGTCTATAATTTGCTGCAACGTCCGTTCCATAAGCGTGCCGGTGCGGATCAGCTCGGTCTCATTTTTGGAATCGACCAGTTGGACCGTTTGCTTCATGAACAGATTCGTATTGTAAGCGCTTGATAAAAGAGCGGGTATAACGGACACCACGACGAGCACGATGGCCACCCGGTACAAGTAAGAGCGGGCATCTCGTTTCAACGCCGATTCCCCCTTTTAAACGAATATACGATCCAGCCCGTTACTCCAACAATACAAAAGAGGAGCCGGAAATAACCACGCTCCTCTACAATTGCATCCGTTCATCCTATTTAGGAGCGATCTCCGGCAGCCTTCGGCACTACAGAAAATCGCTTAATGTGGTCATACCATAGTATAGATTATTCACCTTTAGCATACAGGTTTTACCCGACATCGTCAATAAGCTATTCGTAACAATCTACGAGAATCTCGGGCATTTCTCGCGCGTATTCAAGCAATTGACCAAAACAAACCCGCTTGACTAAGGAAAGTCGGCCAAGCGGGCTGATCGTTAATGATTCGGCACCCGACGGTCAATGCGTGTAAGCGCCCACGTTGTCCTGATCGATCGCCTCATGCAGCGCGGCGTTCAAGCCGCTGGCGATAATGTTGGCCATGTCCTCGATAAACTGGTCGATATCCTTCGGAGTCACGAGCAAATTGTGGCCGACCGGATCGAGCACTTCCTTGACCAGCTGAAGCCGCTCGTTCTCCTCCATGCTTTCCAGCATGCCGAATATTTGATTCGTATTGCTCGTCTGGTTTTTGAAATGGTTCAGCATCATGTCCATCGTGCTGTTGACGATCGTGGACGCATAGACGACGGTCGGAACGCCGATGGCGATTACGGGCACGTGAAGGAATTCCTTCGTGAGCCCTTTTCTTTTGTTGCCGACGCCCGAACCGGGGTGAATGCCCGTATCGGCGATTTGAATCGTCGTATTGACCCGTTCCAGCGCTCTGGAAGCGAGCGCGTCGATGGCGATGACCAGGTCCGGTCTGGATTTCTCGACGATGCCCTGCACGATTTCGCTCGTCTCTATTCCTGTCGTGCCCAGCACGCCCGGCGCCACGGCGCTTACCGGGCGGTAACCCGGGCTTACTTGCTCCGGCATCAATTCGAAGTAGTGCCGTGTCACCATGACGTTCTCGACAACGAGAGGACCGAGCGCGTCCGGAGTCACATTGTAATTTCCCAGTCCGATAATGAGTACTCTGGCGTCCTTGCCGATGCCGATTCTTTGCAGAAACGAAGCGAATTCTTGGGCAAGTCTGGTCGCCACCCGATCCTGCAGGTCGGAATCCTTCTCCCTGAGTCGGGGGACTTCGATCGTGACATAATGTCCGGGCAGCTTGCCTATCGCCCTCGCTCCCTCCTCACTCGCGATATCCATTCTCGTCACGATCATATCCCCGTCATCTTCCGATGTCTCGGTATGTACACCCGGTATCGTATCCCCCATCCGGTTGGACGCAATTTCCTTCGCTTCCAATGCCAGATCGGTCCGCACCGAATATGGACTTAAATCCAACTCCATTTCATGACTCTCCTTTCCGTTACGGCTGCTATAGTTTGTGAGCAATACGAACCGTTTATTCCAGATTGCATTTTCGCTTGTCCCATGGTAAAATGTATAAAGTTGTCGACAGACCTGACATACTTTGATCGGTTGTCCTGGACATAGTCGCAAGCACGCTTTTCTTTTTTTTAAGGAGGTGAACGATCGTGCCTAACATCAAATCCGCCATCAAGCGCGTAAAAACGAACGACAAGCGTCGCCTTCAGAACGCTTCGCAAAGATCGGCTCTGCGTACGGCAGTCAAAACGTTCGAAACCGCAGCTGCTTCCCAAAACGTTGAATCGGCTAAAGAAGCTTTGATCACAGCTTCCAAAAAGCTGGACAAAGCCGTAACGAAAGGCCTGATTCATAAAAACGCGGCAGCCCGCAAAAAGTCCCGTTTGGCGAAACAACTCAACTCGCTTTCCGCACAAGGTTAAGCGAAAAAGTCCTTGCTCGCTCGCAGCAAGGACTTTATTTTTTTCCTGCACGTTTCAGGAAGCCAGCCTCATCAGAAACATTTCCAGCCCCAGTACTTTGTCGACCTTGCCGCTCTTCATCCTGTAATCCAGCTCCGCCAATTGCGCCATTATATGCTCCAGCCGCTCCGGAGCGAACTTCTGGCCTTGCTCGGCCGCGACTTTCACCGCATACGGGTGCAATCCGAGCTGTGAAGCCATTTGCTGGTGGGACAGTCCCTGCTTGGACAACTCCTTCACTTGAAGGACGATGCGGAATTGACGGGCGATAAGCAGCACGAGCTTGACCGGCTCCTCTCTTTGCTTCAACAAATCGTACAGGATGGCGAAAGCCCGATTCAACCGCAGCCTTACGATGTCGTCGATCAGAATGAACACGTTCTGCTCCGTGCTTCGCGTCACGAGCTTGTCCACGCTCTCGCCGGTTACGGTTCCGCCCGGACCGACGTACAGCGACAGCTTCTCGATCTCCGCCGCCAGCGTCTGCAAGCCCCCGCCCGTATACAAAATCAGCTGATCCGCAGCGCCTTCCGCAAACGAAAACGACCTGCGCTCCGCTTGTTTGTTGACCCATTGGAGCAAGCTTTCCGCATTCATCGGCAAAAACGGGATCGTTACTTCCTTGAGCGATTTTACGATTTTTTTGCGCTCATCGAGCTTCTCCGCATCGACCGTGAACGCGACCACGGAAAATTCGGGCGGCGCTTTCATATATTCGAGCAGCTTCTCCGGCTGGTGTTGGACTTTGCCGCTTTCCTTCGCTCCGGTAAAAAAGGTTGCGTTCTCCGCGACGATCAGCTTCTTCGGCGCCATAAACGGCAGCGTCTGCGCATCGTCGAGCACGACATCCAGGCTCGTCTCCGTCAAGTCGTATTTGCTCACCGCAAACTCCCGATATTCGGGCTCCACCAGCTTTTGCGTCAAATATCCGATAAACTCGCGTAGCAGGTACGACTCCGATCCGTAGCATACATATACGGGCGATACATTCCCTTTCCCGATATCGCGTGCCGCCGATTTGTAATCCAATGCGTTTCACCCCAACCCGCAAACTTCATGATGTTCATCATATCAAAAACAAAGGGATCACGTCAAAGTCGAACTTGACTTTGACATCATCCCTTTGTCCCAGCACATCTATATAAACATCCGGCAACGGTTCCCAGGCGACCTTCACCGGACGGTCATACGAGGCAGGTCGGCGAACTCTCTTGTTACTATACAATACGCCGCTCGCGAAAAAGTGTGCGGGATGGACAGCCCCTTTTTTTGCGAAAGGCAGGAGCCGCAAGCGTTTCGCTTACGGCTGCTGCACGGTCTCCGTCTGTTTGGCGATATCGACCACAATCGTTTTCGTCTTCCCGCCGGAAGAAGTCACCGAATAGGTCAGTTGGGCGCTGCCCTTCCATTTGACCAGCTTGGGCACATCCGATTCGTTCCATGAAGCGGAGAGAAACATTTCCGTTTGTTTCCCGTCCGCGGTCGTAACCGCAATTCGCCGGTTGGCGGTGTCAACTGCCGCGAGCAGCAAGCCATCCTCCGATACGAGCTGCTGGGTCGCGGTGGAAGGTATTGCCATCAAGCCGGCCATTCCCGGAGTTTCGGCCGAGCCTTTATTGGTCCCCGTCGACTTGCTTGCATCCGCCGTCGGCGTCTGCTGTTGGCTTTTCGCTTTGTTATCATCCGATATGGACCTGTCCGCTGCGGCTCCTCCCTGCTCCGGCGAAGTCGTAGGGCTACTGCCGTACGATTCGGACGAGGCCGGAGTTCCGCCCTCCGTCATAATCTTGTTAGGCAAGTCCGAAGCTTCGGCCCCGGCAGCGGGGTTCGAATTGGGGGTATCGTTTTTATAGTTCAACTCGCTTCCGGCAACGGGCGCCTCGTCCGTACTTGACGATCTGTTCCCATTAGGAGTCTGGGGCGTGCCACGCTGATCGATTACCGACTCCTTCGGGGGTGTTGTCGCCTCAGGCGGTTTTGCAGCCGAGCCGCTCCCGGAACCTGCGCCCGAGCCCCCTCCAGCGGTGTCCCCATTTGGCTGAGCACTGCGGGGTGCCTCTGATTTTTCCGCCATTTTATCGGTGGATTTTGCCGTATCCTCGACCGTGCTTTTCTGTTCGGCCGATTTCGCAGCCTCGCTCCGGCTGCCGGCCGCCGTGCTGTACATTAACGGCGCTTCGTCCGCCACCTTCGTGCCGTCCATATCGCTGATGAATACGGCCAACAGCAGACCTGCTGCAACGATGCCTCCGGAAGCCGCAAGCGTCCATGCCGACCGAAAACGTTTCGGACGTTCCGTCGCAAGAGGAATAACGGCCGCCGAACTCCCGCCCGAATCGGCGAGTAACTTGACGGAAGAAGCTATGGGGCCTTCGCCTGCGCGATCAATTTCCGCAAGCTGGGGCAAAATGGAATCGACCAGACTGAAAGGTGGCGCCACCTTAGGCAGGTTGGCAAGCTCTCGGGACAATTGCTGCAACCTGGAGAACATTTCCGCGCAATCCGGACACTGCTGCAAATGAGCCGTCATGGCTTCATGCTCCGAGTCGTTCAAATCTTGATCCAGATCTCTTTGCATCAGTTCCATCACCTCTTGACAATTCATCCCCGCACACCGCCTTTCTGATAATCTTGGAGTAAAGCTTGCAATTGCTGCCTGGCCCTGAACAAGTAAGACTTCACCGTATTGAGCGGCAGATCCAGGGAGTCGGCGATTTCATTGTACGAGAAATCCTGCAAATATCGGAGCACGACTACTGTCCGGTGGTGCTCGGGAAGCAGATCGATCGCCTCCTGTATATCTTTGGCTACGTATGAAGACATCAGCTCGTCTTCCACGCTGTTGTCGGACGTAAACACCATGTTATGCTCTTCGATCGATACGGTCGCCTTCGTCCGCCGGAACTTGTCGATGCAGATGTTCGTGACGATACGCTGCACCCACGTTTTGAATTGGGCCTTTTCTTCATAAGAATTTATTTTTGTATATATGCGGATCAACGCTTCTTGAGCGGCATCTTTAGCATCCTGCTCATTCCCTAGAATGTAATAGGCCGTCCTGTACACGTGGGTTTCGATTTCACGCAATAGGGTAATTAGAGCGTCGCGATCGCCCGATTGGGCAGCTTTGATCAATTGCTGCGCTACCACAAGGATCCCCCTCTCTTGCAACCTTTTAAACGGGCAATCCCGAAAAAAAGTTGCACCATAAATAAAAAATGTCCGTAAACGGTCGGTTCAACCCGATTTTATTCGTTCAACTCATATAGAATAACAGAAAAAGAGTAAGGGGTATACTGGATATACCGTATGCCAAGGGGGCTCCCAATATTCGGACGACCATACGGTTATTAAGAAGACGGTGCAGCTCTTCCGCCGGTTCGATGGAAAGAATCGGACGAAAAAATACGAGCCGCATAATCCGCATGCAACCTGGAGGCCTCTTGGTGAAACGGGTGCCACGTATTGCCGGAAATAGAGGAACTATATTCCGTTATGGTCCAGAATTCCGTTATGCGCATGATAATAACGGAATGAGCTTCCGTTATTTTGATTTTTCGGGGTGAATATGATCGCGAACCGCGGAATAGCGGAGCGGTTTTCCGTTATTTTGCACCCAACACTACTGCTCGGATCAATAGCGTACTCCAGTTCCGCTATTTGCTGGATTCTCTGTCCCGCAAGGCGCCTGCAAAAGCAGCCGGTCCTTCGCCGAACATACGAGCTGCCGTAGAGAAAAAAAGAACCCCTGACCCGCATTCAAGCGGTCCAAAGGTTCCAGTGGTTCTATTTCCACTCCCGACTCCCGAGCAACTAGACGATTTCATGCTTCGTACCGCTCCACCGCTCGTAGAAAAGCGTCTTGTCCTTCCCGAACAATCGCGGCAGCACATGTACGCCGAATGATAGATTGATCAGCGCGGCGACAAAGAAGCAGGCAGCTATCGCAATCGGAGGGAGCGTCTGGACGGCTTTGCCGATCAGCATCGCGTTCGCGCCCCCGACAATCCCGTATAGCACTCCGTACCGGAGCAGCAGCTCCGTGAAGCGTACCCTCTCTCCGCGACCAGTCACCCGAATGCGAACGATATACTTGCCAAGCGTTCGACCGTTCGTAATAGACGGCACAACAATGAAATAAAGGAAGCAAATCGCCATATACACCCATAGGCTCCGATCACGCAAAAACAGGGCCAAAACCGGAAACAGCACGATTGCATCCAGCTGAAGCGCTACAAGCCGCCTAGTAAAGCCGACCTGCTTGGCCTTCAGATCAACCTGCTCGTCAAGCCGTTCCGCGTGCGGTAGCAGCTTCATGAACAGCGGTGCGGCGACGTAACCTAGCGTCCCCCCGAGCGTGTTCAACAGCAGGTCGTCTATATCGAACAACCGGTAAGGACAATCATAGATGCCGTACAACCCGGTGACCTGGGTGATTTCGAAAAACATCGATAGGCCGAATGCGGCCATAACCGCAGCAAGGATACCGAAACGGAAATAGTAGCGGAAATAGGCGCCGAGCGGAACCAGGAGCAGCACATTGAAAGCCGCCTGCAAAAAAGCCCGTTCCTTGAACAGCAGTACGTAAGTGGCCGGTTCGCCGGGCACGACCCGCGTTTCCTTCAGGAAATCCTTCACAAATTGGAACGGCATAAAGGACGCGAACGATTCCCGCAGTCCCGTGCACGTATTCCGCGACACCGGAAGCGGCAAAATGACCAAGTACAGAGCGGTCAGCAAATAGAGCAGCAGCGAATAAATGACAAGCACGCGAACTTTGTTGATATATCCGTATTTGCGATATTGTACGATCAGAAAAGGCAGTGTGAACAAAAAAGCGAGAATCGGAAACGTCAAAAACGCATAGCGGATCGGGAGCAAGTAAGCTTCGATCATAACGGCGGAACCCCCATTGCCCAAACTTTGAGCTTCCATTATAACTCCCGGGCTGTCCGATATCCATCTTTTCAGCTTACAAACCTTACGATATTGTCATGCAGCGAATCCGTCCCGTAACGATCGTCTTCATCCTTGCCGTTTTTTACTTGGCCACCCATCCCGTTATTCGTATTGTTTCCCGATTCTTTCACATAGAAAACGCCACCCGTGCCGCCATCGATCTGACGATACGTAGAACCGACATCGGCGGTCACTACCCCTTCGGGCGAGCCTTGCCCGATCGAATCGATCCGGTCGCCCGCTCCGTTCACGTGGAAATGTCTTACGCTTCTGGAACCGCTTCCAACCAACACCGGCGTCGTATTCCCGAACGTAAATACGCCGTCCACTTGAATGTCCGCCGTTGCGTCCGGCGTACGAACGATACCGCCCAGAACGATGGAGGAGCTGAATGTAACATTGCGAACCAAAGCTTTATGAGAGGGGCCTACGAACGCAAACGGACTGTAATTGCCCGCTTCGGAGCAGGCGTCGATAAATGAAATGTTCTCAAACACCGCATTCGTCACGATTCCGTCCCGGATATCGATGCCATGCTTCTTGCAGTTTTTCAAGACGATGTCGCGAAATATGCCGTTCGTATGGTTTCCTCTCAGCTTGATGAAGTTGTCCGGGTTTCTCGACGGCGTCGTCTGAATATCCCCTGCAATGATTACATCTGAAATTTGAAGTCTCCGACGCAAGCACAAGGGTCTCCCCTCGCCGCTTCCGCACGGATCGTATGCATCTGTCCTCCCGAGACGACCGCCGCTCCCGTCACCCCCAGTGAGGCAAGCATCGCTCTCCGGCTAATCCGTACGTTTGATCCGGTTTGCTCCCGCTTCACGCTTTTCGTTTCGTTTTCGGCAAGCGGCTCATTCTCGTATCGTTCGTTTTCCATTGCCAATCCCTCCATGACCGGTATAGGTTACTGTCCCTGCCGACTTTCACTCTCATTGGGCCGCCGAATCTCATAGCCCCGAATCCACACTCGCTGCAGCTCCAGTTCGTTGGAGAGCAGCAGCACGTCGCCCTGCAGACCCGGTTTCAGCCGACCCGTCATCTCCTCGAGTCCGAGCAGCTTGGCCGGATTGAAGCTGGCGAGACGGCTGGCCTGACCCACGGTAAGACCGATCGTCCGTACCATATAGCGGAACGCGTCGATCATCGTAAGCGTAGATCCGGCCAACGCTCCCCCTTTCTCCAACCGCGCGATTCCGTCCTTGACCACAACGTCCAGTCCGCTAACCTTGTACGCGCCGTCGCCGAGACCGGCCGCGGATATGGCGTCTGTGACCAGAAGCAAATTATCGTGCCGCTTTACATCCGCGAGAAGCGATATGCATGCGGGATGTACATGGTGTCCGTCGCAAATGATTTCCGCCGAAATATGGGGGTCGGTCAAGACAGCCCCGACTGTTCCCGGCTTCCGATGGTGCAAGCCGGTCATCGCGTTGAAGACATGCGCCGCGTGGCGCAAGCCGTTCTCGACAGCGAGCCGGATTTCTTCGTAGGAGGCATCCGTATGCGCGCATGCCGCAATAATTCCTTCGGCGGTCAACGTACGGATCAGCTCGAGCGCGCCGTCCCGCTCCGGCGCCAAACTAAGCATGCGGATCAGCCCGGGATAACGGGTGTTCCATTCGCTAATCCATTCCGGTTTCGGCTCCACGATAAAGTCGGGATTTTGCGCACCCGGCCATTTCGGGGACAGGAACGGCCCCTCCATATGAACGCCAAGAAGCTGCGCATATGGCATTCTACCTTGCCGATAAACGGATACCGCTTCCATTACGGCGCTTTTCCTCTCCCGGGACGACGACAGTGTAGTAGCCAGCATCGCCGTCGTCCCATGGGCGCTATGGAACCGCGTAATGGCGTCGTAGGCCGATTCGCCGGCTTCCATAAAATCGTACCCGCCCCCTCCATGAACATGAACGTCGATAAATCCGGGGATCAGCCATCCCCCGAGAGCGTCCAATCGGACCTCTACGCTGTCGACAACCGTTTGGGAAAGCTTCTCCGCCGGACCAGCGAAGCTTATTCTCCCGCCTTGGAGAATAAGCGCATCCGCCCCTTCTTCCGTTCCTATTACTTTTCCGTTGTAGATCAATACGCTCGGATGATTCGGCCCATCTTGGATATCGGGATTGTCTTGATTTCGGAGCATAGCCGCGCCCTTCCTCCCCTCATTGAAGCAGCTTTTGCAGCACGGGAGTCAGACCGTCAGCCATCCGCATGAAGCCCAGATCGGTCGGGTGAACGCCGTCAACCGTACACTCGTGAAAATTCGCGCCGAGCAGTCCGGAGCCGTCGTAAAAATAAATATTGCGATCTCCCTGCCTGTTCAACCGCTCGACCGTCTCTCTTTGAAATCGTTGCATACGCAGCCGTTTTTCCAGCAATGCGTCGTCAAACAGCTCGCGCGCGTAACGGATTTTGGAAAGCACCAAAATCGGAACATCGGGATGAACGTCCCGGTAAATCCGGATAAACTCCGGCAGCGTTTTCTCCATATGCTCCGGGCTGGGGCAATTGGCCTCATAATCCAGCACGAGGCAGGCAGGCCCGGAAATATCGCTGACGAGCTTTGCCAGTTCCGGCTCCCCGCGTCCGCTTCCGGAAAAGCCCAAGTTAATAAACTCCAGCGGAATTCTCCGGCTGAGAATATTCGTATAGGACATCCCCGGACGCGCTGCGCTTGCACCCTGCGTAATGGAGGTCCCATAGACGATTACGCGCTTATCGCTGGCATATTTCCCCGGCTCCGAGACGTCCGCATCCGGATCCAGCCCGATTTGCACCTCCTCCACCCCTTGATACAAAGGAAAATAAAGGGTTACGGCGCGAGGCTGTCGTTCCATTTTTTCATACATGACCATTTCGTAATCCCGCTTCGTGTGATCGTATCGGGTCGTACTATGAAACAAGCGTTGATCCTCGATATCGATATAGCAGTCGAAGCCGCACTGACTCGTGGCGGGCATATTGTTCAAATCGGCCAAGCCGCTTAACTTTACTTTGACGGCAAGGAGCGATGAATCGGTACGGAACCGGATTTGCCCGCCCGACGTACAATTCGCGAATTTATCTACAACCGGGGGAATGGGTAAGCGCGGAGCTTGGGGCAATCTGCGATATTTGCCCTCCACCCCGTACCAGGCGAAGCCGCTGACACGAAAGGGCGGGTTAGCCGGGGAAAGCCATGCTACGGCTATCTCGGGAGCGCTCATTTCTTCATCTCCTGCTCGATCAGTTTGTCCACGCGCTCGGCAGCTTCCCTTAAAGCGGTATTGATGTCCTTCCCGGCGCTGAAGGCGTTAAGCGCGTTGTTCATCTCGCTGTTTGCATTGGCCGTGAATGGAGACGCCAACGACATCGGAGCATACGATTGGATGAGCGCCTGAACATTTTTGCCTTGGATGCCCGGCAAATTCGCTCCGAAGCTCTGCATAGCCTTCTTAGAATCTTTCAGAACCGGGACGAATGCCAAATTTCCGGCCATCCATTCCTGATACTCCTCCGACGTAATATAGGATAGAACCTGGAAAGCCGCGTCCCGCTGCGCGCTTCTGTTCGTAATATACATATAATCGGGACCGGCCTGCAGGCTGACGCCCGGCTTCTCTTTAAGCGTAGGGATCGTCGCGATATCCCAATTTTTAAGCGCTTCCGCGGCTCGGGTCACGTAACCTCCCGTATGGATCATCATCGCCACGGTCTGATCTTTCAGAAATTGATCCGCTTGCTCGATGTATTTGTTGTTCGGCAGCTCCATGCCGGGAATTTTATAGAAGCGGGCAATATTCGTGAACGACTGCACAAATGCGTCTGCCGTAAACATCGCCTTATTCGTTTTCGGATCGAAATACGGTGCGGACAGCTGATTGCTGCGAATGACGGAGGCGAATCCGAAGGCGATGCCCTTGTACTGGATGCCGCCATCGGTGCGGGTCATTCTTCGCGCGAGCTCGTACACTTCGTCCCATGTCATGCCGTCGCGGGGGTACGGAACGCCGAATTTGTCGAACAAATCCTTGTTGTACAAAAACGTCATGGCGCCTGGCGTATAAGGCAATCCGTAAATGCCTCCGTTCGCCATCCTCCTCTGGATCTCGATAAGGGAGGGCTCGATTTTCGTCAAATCGTAATTGTACTTCTTGATCAGATCGCTGATATCGCTTTCCAGCCCCATCCCCGTCAAATACGTACCGGTCGTATTCAGGGAGACGATCATAATATCGATGGGCTGCTTGCTGCCGAGCAGAGCCGCGTAATTGTCCGACTGCCTCGGTATGAATGTCAGCTTATACTGCGGAAACTTTTTCTGCAGCCGGTCTCCGAATCGCGACATGAATATTTCCTCCGTACCCGAAGGGGGATATAGGAAGACGAGCTCCAGCTTGCTGTTCGCCACGCGTGCGGCTTCCTCCTCGGGCGATAAAACCGTCTCTTTCTCGACGGCCCCTTTATCCGCGTTTTTCGCTGCGCCACCTCCGCAAGCCGATAACACAAACACAAGGCATACGAATAAGAGAACAAGCAACCCTTTCCTTTCGGCCATATCTATTGCCTCCTCTTTGAAGTTGTACGGTAATGCGCTTCTTCCGATCACTCCCGCGGCATCGAGTAAAACCATCCCTGCGCCGCCGCTCCGATGACTCCCGAGCCGGCTCCCATGGATGCCGGAAGAAGCTCCACTTCCTTCCACATTGCGGAGGCGGTCGTCTTCCGAACGTGTTCGGACACTCTGTTCATTAGCCTATCACCGCTCGAGGCAACGCCTCCTCCGATAAACACGGCTTGCGGATTAAACGTATGAATCATGCCGCTTATGCCCGCGCTTAAAGCCCGGATCGCGATATCCATAATTTCCTCCGCCCACTGCTCGCCTTGATGCCAAGCGGCCATCACGCCCCGCGAATCGATGTCCCGCACCGTGCCTTCAAGGCTCGAGCTTCGTTCCCGGGCCATTCTTGCGATGCCCGTTCCCGAGGCGTACAATTCCAGGCAGCCGAAATTTCCGCATGGGCATCTCGGACCGTTGAAATCGACGGAAATATGCCCGAGCTCGCCCGCGCCGCCGTATACTCCGCGAAGGAGCCTGCCCGATTGGACGATCGCGCCTCCGACACCGGTGCCAAGCGCCAAGCATATAAAATGCTCCAGCGTTCGCCCTTTGCCGAATTGCTTCTCGGCTATGCCGATCACATTAACGTCATTATCCAAGTAGACGGGATAAGGAAAACGCTCCTCCACGAGCCGCTTGATGGGAGTGCCGATCCAGCCGGGAATGCCGTCCAGCGCGTGCGCAACCTCCCCGCTCCGGTAATGAATTTGTCCCGCGCTGCCGATGCCGATGCCGGCGATCGGAGGCGGTTCCGCCAACCGGCCATGCCCTTCGAGCATCCTCGCGATTCCCGAAGCGACCGTATCCATTACGGCCTTCGCTCCGCGCTCGCCCCGGGTCGGCACGATATCCTGGCAGCGGATTTGCCCATTGTTATCCACAACGGCAAAATGTATTTTGGTACCTCCGATGTCGACTCCTATGGCCGCTTCATCTCTCACGCTGTATCGCCCTCACAAATCGCCCCGTTATTTCCCGCGGCCTCGTAATCGCCGTGCCGATGACTACGGCATATGCCCCGGCTTCCATACATTGTCTGCAATCCTCTATTGTCCATATGCGTCCTTCCGCTACAACGGGGGTTCCGCCCAATGCCGCCAATTGGCGAATCAACTGAAAATCCGGCTCCTCCCGGTACACGCTGTCCGGCGTGTACCCCGATAAAGTAGTGGAGACCAGATCCGCCCCCAGCTCCATCGCGTTCACCCCTTCCTCGAAGGTGGACACGTCCGCTACGATGCCGATACCGGGATCAAGCATCTTTATCGCTTGCATAAGCTGTTGCAAAGTTTGTCCGCCGGGTCGCCGCCTTAAAGTCGCATCGACGGCGATCAAGCTCGCACCAGCGTCGGCCACTTGTTTCGCTTCGTGCAACGTCGGTGTAATAAACACGTCGGAATCGGGATACTCCTGCTTGTAAATGCCCATGATAGGCAACGAACAGCTCTGCTTGATGGCGGCTATATCCGCCGGGGTATTGGCGCGAATGCCGACCGCCCCTCCTTGTTTCGCTGCGACTGCCATTGCCGCCATATGATGCGAGCCGTACATGGGCTCATGCTCCAATGCTTGGCAGGAGACGATGACGCCGTGCCGGAGACTGTCGATTACTTGACCGATGTCGGCCATTGCATTTCCACTCCTTCGCGAGCAATCATCTGCTGGAATTGTTCAAGCTTCTCCCGGTCATTTCTGACCTGGCGCGGGGAATATCCCTTATCCAGGCAAAAGGCCGATAAATATCCCGCCGCTTCGCCGATATTCCATTCCACCGGGTGAAGTCTGTAGCATCCGTTCGTAATATGCGTAACCCCGATATTTTTGCAAGCTGGAATCACATTGTTCATTCGGACCGGAATGAGGCATCCGAGCGGAATTTGAAACGGCAGGCGGCTATCGGCTCGCGCCCGGGCGGTCAGCGGAAAATGATGGCTGTAATAAGCTCTGACTCCATCGCGAAAGCGCCTGTAGCCGCGGGTGCATCCGAATTGCTCGATATACGAATGCTCGTCGGGAGGGACCGCTTGGCTCGTCAATTGCCCTCCGAGCCAATCCGTCTCCTCGGTTATGATCACGTTTCGCCCCATACGAGCGGCGGCCAGAGCCGCCGCGCAGCCCCCGGTGCTTCCTCCGACGATGACGACGTGCGCCGAATATTCTTTTTTCATGAGATTCGATACTCCGACAAGGCGGAAGCGATTTGTTTCATTTGCCCTTCATCCAACGGAAGCAGCGTAGTGGATACATAGGGCTTGCATAAGCCAAGGAGGGAAAGCGCGTATTTGTGTCCGGTTCCCCAGTGTATCGCTTTTTTGCCGAAGAAGGCTTCCTGTATGCTCTGCAGCTCCAGTTGGCGCAAGCTGGCGCCATGCGAATCGCCTTCCCGGGCTTTGCGATACAGATCGATGCAGCGATCGATCGCCAGGCTGGCTATTCCCGGAATAATGCCGTCTACTCCGATTTCCAGCGCCAGATCGAGCGTCCCTTCGTTGCCGTGAAGAATGGAGAAATCGTCGCGCCCCCGGAGCTGTCTGAGCAACGGCAAATTGGCGAATATATCGGCTTTAATGCCGACGATGTTTTTCTCCTCGCTTAATTCGATCACCATGCCGGGCGGAATAGGATTATTTGTATAAACCGGGATATTGTAAATGACGATCGGCTTATCGGTATTTCTGCTCATGGATATGTAGTAATTTTTGATTTCCCGCTCATCCCGCACATTGTAGAAGTACGGGGGCACGAGTACAATCATGTCCGCGCCGGCGTCAAGCGCCCTTTGCATCATTCTTTCGGTCTTCCGCTGTCCTTCCGCGGATACGTTCGCCATGACGGGAACTCTTCCTTTCGCCTCGTCGACGGCGATTCGAATGAGCCTTTCCTTCTCCTCCTCCACGATCATCGGAAATTCGCCCATGCTCCCCAGCAGGAAAATCCCGTCGACTCCTTTGTCGATCAACCGGGCTACAAGCTTGCGCACTCCGGTCTCATCGATATTTTCATGCTCGTCGAGCGGCGTCACCATCGGGCATATGACACCTCTCAGCTTGTTGCTTGTATTCGTCTCCATCTCCCATTCTCCTCTCATTTATAACGCCTCAAGTTCGGATAAAGACAGCTTTCGAATTCTTAATCGGGCCAAGCGGCTTCCATCCTCCGGTACTCCCGCACAATAGGCGAACAGGACGGCATCGTCAATGAAATGAATGGCCGTATAACAATAGCCGCCTCTGTCCTCTTCCTTCTCCAGGTGAAAAAAATGTTTCCAGGTTTGACCGTCATCCTTGCTGATCCCGCCTATTAAAGGAGTGCGGCCCCCGGCATTGTTGGCAAGCAGACGAGTCTGGTAATTCGGTATCGGATTCCAGACGGCCAACAAGCTGCCGCTGCCAGGAATGCGCTTCATCGACAAAGGCGAGCGCGGGGAAGTAAACTGGGACGGGACCGCTTGACTCCACGTCTCCCCGTTATCCATCGAGAACATCTCGTACTGACAGCCGACATCCGTTCTTGCCCAGGACCAGAGCACTCCCGTCTGCAATTCGATCACGCCCGGTTCCTGCAAGCCGGATTTGGAATGGGGAGCATGAAGGGCGCAAAACGTCTTCGCCTCCCGCCACGTCCGCCCGTCGTCGTCCGACAAAAAGTAATGAGCGATTCCCCTGGAATCGTTTTTATGATGGGGATCACTATACTCGGTCGCTTCTCCGGCCATTTTGTGAAAGGAAGTCGGAATGATCAACCGTCCTCCGGACAGTCTGACGACTCTGTCGTTATTCGTTACATAGTAGCCGAGTCCGGGAATGCAGCACCGGGCTTCGCTCCATGTTTCTCCTTCGTCGCTCGAACGTCTGAGATGGATTCTTCCGTTATTTCTGGCCCGGCGCACGAAGTAGAACAAACCGATATCCCCGTCGGACATCCGCAGCAGCGACACGCTCATAATATTGCATGCATCGTGCTCCCCGGCCATCGCGATAATCGTATCCTCGGACCAGGTTTCCCCTCCGTCGCCGGAATATCGGGATGCGATGCAGGATGGCGCATCGTCGGCATTCGACTCGCCGATAAAACGGCTGTATACAAACAGCAGCCGACCATCCGACAGATCGATAAACGCGCCTTCGCTATTTCGCGGATTTCCAGCCGATGGACCCAGCTCCAATACGACCTTCCCTTTTTTGTCCATTCCATAACTCTCCTTAATCAGTTCGGCATCGTACAAGCATTGTTTTTCCATAAAATATAGCATGGTAATACCTATTAGAGCGTAAATTATGATGAAACAAATATAGTATGGTAATACCTGAATAAAAGGATACCGATGTATCCTACTCCGATTCCTTTAAAGCTCTGGACTTCGCAAGGTGCTTCAGCATATGGTCCTTCGCTTGCCCGATATCCTTTTCTTTAATGCTCTGCGTAATCCGTCTATGATCCTCAAGCGTTACATGGCCACCCGAGGAAGAAAGTCGTTTATGGCGCACTTCCGTAAAAAATTTGCTGACGACTTCGCTAAATTCGTAAAACGTTTCATTGCTCGTCAACTTGAACAAGGTGCGGTGGAATCCGATATCTTGCTCGACAAGCGGCAGTGATTTTCGGATCGCTTGCTCCATCTTATCGTTCCATCCGTCCAGCTCTTCCAGCGCCTTCGGATCAGCGCGCAGTATAACAAGCTCGACGGCGACAACCTCCAGAATGGTACGTATTTCTTGAAGTTCCATCATCTTCTGCTGATTGCCAAACCAGCGGAAATAGAACTGATCCATCAATTGCTCCAGAGACGCGTCGCTTACGAATATGCCGTCTCCCGGTTTAAGCTTGAGTATGCCAACCGTCTCCAACGATTTCAAAGCTTCCCGTACAACGGTTCGGCTTACGCCAAGAAGCTCGATAATTTCTTTCTCGTTCGGAAACGGATCTCCCGACTTCAGATTATGCTCGACGATATACTGTTTGATTTTCTCGATCGCGACATCTTTAAGCGATTTCCGGATCAAGGTTTCCATGCGTTCTGCTCACCCCCTTTCATATATACTATGGTATTACCTAATATAATACATCGCGTTGTGAAATTCAACCCGTTTCTTCCGTATCAGATTTATGGCCCGAAGACGGCTTTTACAGAGAAGCACGGCATCAGCTGCCCTCGGGTTCCTTCTACTTTGCCATAAGCGGCTTCATTAAGTGGTCGCGAATTTTGCCGGCCGCGCCATTCTTGTCTTTCCTTTTCAATAGTTCCACGATGGCACGATGATCTTGGATGCTTTCCGCTACCCCAACCGTACTATCGTTGTCCATATTTTTCGTTGCGATCATCTGGAAATATTTATTGATAACATCGGTCAATTGGATGAACATGGGGTTTCCGGTCAGGCTGAGAAGCTCCCGGTGAAAATTATATTCATGCTTGGCGAACTCTTTTTTCGATAAAGGCGCTCGTTCCGCTTCTTCGATCAGGCCGGCTATCCGATCCAGCTTCAGCTCCCCGGCGCCCGCCCGGTCCACGATTTGTCCAACCGCCGCTTGCTCTAGTATGATTCTGAATTCAAGAAGGTTGTCCGATTGATTGTCTATGTTGCTCCACAAAAACAGCATTTCCTGAAACAAAGAAGAGAGATCGGCTTCTTTAACGAAAATCCCTTTTCCGCGCTTCTTGTATATATAACCGAGCGCTTCCAGCGTACCGAGCGCTTCCCTGATTACGGGGCGGCTGACCCCCAGGGTCAATGCCAAGTCTCTCTCGGTCGGCAGCTTGTCTCCGGGCTTAAGCCGATTGGCGGCCACATAATCTTTGATTTTGTAGCATGCCATATTTTTCAGCATATAATCGTCGCTTATGATTTGTTCCACTTTCCTGCTCCTCCGGGCTGCCAAAACTCTAATTGTATGCTCCTGACCTATATGTTAGTTTATTTTCACGGGTTTGTAAAACAAATAAGAAAAACCTTCGTGTTGTTTTGATGAACTGAATGGTAACATCCCGATTTCAAAGGCGGACCGTGAACTTTACGCTCCAATACCCACTCCCCTTGACCTCTTACGAACTTCCTTCGACTTCATTCCGCTCCAACCGCGCTTCGAGTCGGTATTCGTTCTGATCGGTCAAGCAAAGCGGAACAAAAAGTTCCGCTATTCCTTCGGAGAGCAGCTAAAATGGGGCGTAGAGGAACGATTAGTTCCTTTATCGGCAGATTGAAGGTCATTTGAGGGCCATTTTTCACCAATAAAGGAACTCATCGTTCCGTTTCTGCTGTTTCCCCGCCTTTCGCAAGCAATAAAGGAACTCATCGTTCCCTTCTCAAAAAATAACGGAAGTACATGTTCCGCGCGATGTAGATAAGAAGTCTTTAATGTCGCATTAGAAGGGATAACCGGGATAACCCTTCAGTCCCAACAAAACATATGCAATCTTATAAGTTAAGAAAACCGTCTATCGACGAATAACGAGGATGAGGGACCCCGGTTCAGCGGTAGTTTTTTTGGTTCAGACTGTCGCTGTTCGCTTTAACCATGCATTGCTTTTAAGTTGTGTCGCTTTAATGAACTTAAGCATTCTAAATCGTTCAAATGCAGCAAGAGCCCTCCGCTTAGGAGAGCTCCTCTTCAATCGCTATTTATTGAAACCGGACCAAATAATAATTTTTTTTCCCGCGCCGCAAAACGACATATTTGCCGTGCAGTCGGTGCTCCTCTTTGATCATGCTGTCGATTCCGCTCATGCGTTCGCCGTTGACATACACCGCGCCGCTCTCGATATCCTGCTTCGCCTGACGGCGGGACGGCGCCGCTTTGACCGAAACGAGCAGGTCGATCAGGCCGGCTTCCGGCTGATTGTCCAGCACGGTCGTAGGCATGTCCTGCAGCGCCTCGACGAGCTCGGCTTCGTTCAGCTGCGTCACATCCCCGGAGAATAGGGCTTGCGTAATGTTCTCTGCACTTTCCACCGCTTCGTCGCCATGAACGAGCCGGGTGACCTCGCGGGCCAGCTCTCGCTGGGCGACGCGTTTTTCCGGATGCTCCTTCAGCTCAGACTCCAGCTCGGCGATCTGCTCGCGAGTCAGGAAGGTGAAATATTTAAGAAACTTGATTACATCCTGATCGTCGGTATTAATCCAGAACTGATAAAACTGGTAAGCGGACGTTTTGCTTCTGTCGAGCCAGATTGCGCCCGACTCGGATTTGCCGAATTTTTTGCCGTCGCTTTTCGTTACGAGCGGCATCGTAATGCCGTAGGCGTCCCCGCCGCCCATTTTGCCTATGAGATCGAGACCGGCAGTAATGTTGCCCCATTGATCGCTGCCCCCGAGCTGCAGCGAACAGCCATGCTCCTGGTGCAGCTTATGGAAATCGTAAGCCTGGAGAATCATGTAGCTGAACTCGGTGAACGAGATGCCGTTCGCGAGACGGGAGTCGACAGAATCTTTCGCCAGCATGTAGTTTACCGTGAAGTTTTTGCCGACATCGCGGAGAAACGAGATCGCGTCCAGCGGAGCGAGCCAATCGTAGTTGCTCATCAGCTTGGCCGGGTTGTCCGACAAGTCGAAATCGAGAAACCGGGACAGCTGCCGCTTCAAGCTGTCGGTCCACTGGGCTACCGTGTCGGCCGTATTGAGCGAACGTTCCGTGGAACGACCGCTCGGGTCGCCGATCAAGCCGGTTCCGCCGCCTACAAGGGCAATCGAGTGATGTCCGGCCAATTGGAAACGGCGCAAACATAAGATCGGCAAAAGGCTGCCGATATGAAGGCTGTCCGCAGTCGGGTCGAAGCCGCAGTATAAGACGACGCGTTCCGATTCCAGCTTCTGCTTCAAGCCTTCGCGATCGGTCATTTGGTAGATCAGTCCCCGGTACTCCAAATCCTCTAGCAATGCCACAACGGTCAATCGCGTTTCAGTCAACTTGCATCTCTCCTCATCACTTTTGTTGAGCAACAAAAAGACCCGTCTCCTGTTGTTGACAGGGACGAGTCATCGCGGTACCACCCTAATTGAAAACACCTCTGCTCGGAGGCATTTTCCGCTCGAATCGGGTAACGGCCGATTGTCCGTCCTTCCCTTCCGCTTGCACGGTTTCGGTTCGGATGCTCCGGGACGTATTTCGCGTTCGTTCGTGTACCGGCTTGCACCACACCGCCGGCTCTCTGAGACTCCGAATTCGAAGCGCTACTGGTTCCCTTCCTCGCATGTTCAGGGGATTACGTTTGATCATTTTATATCATTTCCGCGCCTCGGTGTCAAATGTACGAGCGGTTCATTTGTTCAGTTTCACTACGTCCTCTTCAGTCAAGCCCGTCGCTTTGACGATCATTTCGGTACTGGCTCCGAGAGAAAACAAGTTTCGGGCAATCTCTACCGATTTCTGATGCTTACCTTCCTTGATTCCTTCCTTGATTCCTTCCTTGATTCCTTCCTTGATCCCTTCTTCCCTGACCTTCGGGTCGATCCAGGTTTTGATCATCGCGTGCACCTCCTCGCGAACGGCTTCGTATTGGCCGTAACGGGTATACAAATAGTCGGTAATACTATGCAAAACGCGTAATATTCGATCCATATCGCCTGTACCGATTTTCTGTTCCTGCTGCACGTCTTTCAGAACGTCCAACGTGTTTTGAATCGTAACCTTCAGCTGCTGAAATTGCTCGGTCATCAAAACGCTTTTCTCGCTGTCCAAACGGCTGCTTTCATAAATAGCGTTCATCCGCTTTCGAGAGTTGAATACTTGCAGGGGCAGCAATGCATACAAGTTATGATTTTTTAGCTGTTCGGCACTATATGTCCAATACTTCAATACAGGCACGCGGTACTCCATCTCTTGACCGTCCGGCATTCGCAGCAGAAAGGCAAGATGGTCATCGATGCTTTGATTTTCTTCTATAAAAATGACAAGCTGCCGCGGAAATTCGATGACAGGCAAGCTCTTTCCATTTGCCGTCGTCTTATCTCCGGCATCTATCCGACCTTCGGCTTGCGCCAGCTCGACCGCTTTCTCGAAACTGTATCGGAACATGCGAATAACCATTTGCCCGTCGTTATGCGTCTGAAATTCAATGTGTTAGGAATACTGTTTGCCATCCGCCGTACGTACCGTAATGAATAGGTTCCCTTCAATCTGGCCGAGCTTATGGTCGACAAATTTCCCGTTGCCATACTGGATCGTCACCTGATCGCTGGCGAATCGTTCGCCAAATAAGCCACCAAGCAGCGGAACCATAACTTTTTTGGATAAACCGAACAAAACGCGCATCATTTGATCCAGCTTTATGCTTTCACGTCTGCGCCGATTAGCTTCGCTCATACTGAGATCAATCCGTTTCACGCTAGGATACCTTCGTGTATGTTCGGCCCAAGGAAGTAATCTCATTATACCATACCCGCCGGCCATCAGAACGAAAAACTTGCCTGTTCTGCTCTGAAGGACAATGCGTGATGCAGTCATGAAAAATATCCCGCCCCTCGTGCATTAGGGACGGGATATGGCACATCATGCCGGGAATGGCTGCAATTCGCCATCTCCACCGGCATCGACGGGTTCTCCTGCTGCATACAGCAACGATTTCGGTTGGGCATCGGCTACACGTTCCACCAGATCTCGAATGCTCCTCTTGTCCAAATGATCCGAGGAGAGCCATGCATCGATTTGCTCCGGTCCGAGCAGCATCGGTACGTCCTCCTCCCGTCCGGGGGCCGAAGATCTTGTTGTCAAAATCGTGCAGGTGCGCAACTCTTCTCCCAGAGGGCTGATCCGGACATCGTAAACCCCCGCCATAGGGAGCGAAATCCCTTTATGGAGCAAAATTCGCTCCGCCTTCCGTTTCCGCTGCTCGGGTACGAACCGGTAATAGGAGCTGCACGGGATGACGCAGCGCTGACGCCTCAACAAATAGTCGAACGATCGGTTGGTCAGGATCGACAATCCGTCCGCCTGCACGCTATTTCTTGCCCAGAAAGGCAGCAGTCCCCAACGGAATTCGTCCAGTACCCGTTCTTTTCCTTTCGCGCAGATGGCGGCAATGTACTCGGTCGGGCACCGTTCGAGGCCTCTTTCATAATAGGCCAGCACCTGAGTGACGCCGAAATGCCCGGTCAACTGGCCTGCATCCGCCTGCAAAGTCATTCGATAGCTCATAGAGGGCCCCTCCTTCGATGGATTCGTGTTGTCTTCATCTCCCCTTTACTATTCTCCACCGTTACCATTATTAACCTCGAGCGGAAAACAGTTTTTACAATCCCCGATACATATAGCTGCATACATCCGGCTCGTTCTGCACATCGTATGTAGGGTCATTTCCATAACCGACGAACGAAGGAGGAGATCTATCCGTGACAAGAAACAAACAACAGCAGGAAGCACACGGAATCGGCCAAATCGAGGAACAGCTTGCCCGGCAAACCGAGGCTGCTGAAGAAATAATAGGCGGAAGCGAAGCGGACCCGAAAGTAGTGGCCGCAAGCCGGGAACAAGATTCGGAGACGGAAGACGGCTTCGAGGCATAAAAGAAGCGTTACAGTAAATAAGCAAAAACCCTGGCCGATCGGTCAGGGTCTTTGCGGTTCCGTTTCGCATCCAGTCGGGACTACTACATATGACGGCTTCGGTTCGTCCACGCCGCGCGCCCCCCCGTCTGACCGTTGAAATATATGTTGATGGACGTTCGCCGCTCCAGTACAATAAGCTTAAATATCCTATCCAGAAGATGGAAAAGCGACTGACACTTCCAACTTTTTCCGAGGAAACCAGGCTCTTATGTCGAATCGATTTACATGGGGGGATAGTCATGGAGTTCCTAACGTTCACCTTGCAGGAAGCGGTGGTCGTCAAGAAATTGATTTCATTCCATTATCATGAGCTGTCCAAAGATTTTATTTTTTCCGGAGAGGCGCATGATTTCTGGGAGCTCTGCTACATCGATAAGGGAGAAGTCCAGATCTTCGCCTACAATCGGGATTTCCATCTCAAGCAGGGCGATATGATGCTGCATAAGCCGAACATGTTTCATAGTATTCAGACTGTAAACGACGCAGCTCCCAATGCAGTGAATGTTTGTTTTTATTGCGTTTCCCCTCATATGAGCTTCTTCGAAGACAAGGTTTTTCGTTTGACCGAGCAGGAACGCAACATTTTATCCGAGGTCGTCAATGAAGGCTTGCGTACGTTCGAACCTCGCATCGATACCACCTCCCCTACCGAGCACACCCTTCTCAGAAAAGGCGAAACCCCGTTCGGCAGCGAGCAGCTAATCAAAATAGGATTCGAAAAACTATTGATTTCGTTAATTCGCAGATATTCTTTAATGGAGACCGCGCATACCCTTTCTTCGCCCGCACGAGAAAAAATGGAAGGGGAATTGTTTGCCGATATCCGTTGTTATTTGCAGAACTCCCTTTCCGCCGACTTTAATTTGGAGGAACTGAGCAATAAATTCCATATCGGCAAATCCCACCTGAAGAAACTGTTTAAGGAGAAAGCCGGGATGGGCATTAAACAATATTGGAATCGGCTGAAAATCGAACAAGCAAAAATTATGGTTCGGGACGAGAAATACAACATGACGCAAATATCGGAAGTGCTGGGCTACAGCAGCGTCCATTATTTCTCCAGGCATTTCAAGAATGAAATCGGAATGACGCCGACCGAATACGCCAAGACGGTTAAAGCGAGAGCGTTCTGAATCATGAAGGGAGTCCGGGAGCAATTAAAAGAGAGCCCCGGCAATCATTCGCCATTCGGGGCCCTGATCGTACATCATCAGTACAACATGTAAGCGATTTCATTTTGTATCGTTTGATCGGAGGATGCCATACGGTACTACTTCTTTTTCTCCGACTCCACATATTTCTGGATTTGCTCCTGAGCGTCTCTCAGCGCAGTGTTGACATCTTTTTTATCGGTCACCGCGTTGATGTATTCGGCAGTCAGCAGGCTGCTTGCCTTGGAGTAGTATATGGAAGTCAAAGGAATCGGGGCATTCGTGCTTTTGAATATGCTCTCGAGCCGCTTGCCTCGCAGCTCGGGTATATCCATGCCGAACATTTGCTTGAACTTCGGATCTTTCAATGCGGATACTCTAGCCGTTTTCCTGACCAATATCTCCTGCACCTCATCCGAGAACAGCACTTCCATGACGCGCATCTGATCATCGCGGTGCTTGCTCGTCTGGATCGGAATAATGACGTGCATCGTATTCCACAGGCCTGTATTCGGCTGTTCCTTATAACTCGGGTACTGGGCGACGTCCCAGTTCAAGCCGGCCGTCTCCCTCAATAGCAGGAAACGGTTTTCGTCCGCCAGCATCGCCAAATTTCTTTTTTTGATAAATTGGCTCGATGCCCTTCCCGGTTCGTAAGCGTTCCCCGGTATCGCATACAGTCGTTTGCCCATTTCGAACGCTTTTTTGTACGTCTCCAAGTCGGGAAGCATCGCTTTATCCGTTTTCGGATCGACGAAATTGGGAGACAGCGGGTACAGCATATACAGTCCGGGAACGTCCATTCCTTGATAATCGACACCGCCATCGTGCCGCGTGACCTTTCTCGCCAAGTCGATCGCATTGTCCCAGGTCATGCCGTCCTGCGGATAAGCAACACCGAATTTATCGAATATATCTTTATTGTAGTAGAGTACGCTTATTATCGTTGCATACGGAAGGGCGTACAATTCCCCTTTGTCCGAAATTTCCCTCAGCTGCTCCAAGCCTTGGGGAATAAACCGGTTTAAGTCGAAATTATGTTTTTTCGCCAACGGAGTTATATCCCCGTACAGACCGAGCGGTTTGAGCGTATTCATTGCGCCATGCCAAGTAACGAAGAAATCGATCGTTTCCCCCGCCGCCACCAGCTTGGGCAGGTCCCCGTTCACCGTTCTTTCCACTGTGAGATGAGGGTATTTTCGCTTAGTCGGTCCCGCAATCAATTCCTGAAAATCCTGATCGGTAAAATAGCCTCCGGCATCGTACAGCTTTAACGTTACCGGTTCCGGCGGCTTATCCGGATTAGTCGCGACGACGTCGGTTCCGTTTTTGCCCGAACAGCCGGCCGTTGCAAGCATAATCAAGCTCATGCTTACCAGAGGCAGCCTGCAGAATCTCCATCGATCCATATAATTCCTCCTCCGCTATGGCTAGCGACCTGATTAATCCGGCTCGAAGCCGGCGTTGACCAACAGCTGCCGCAGGCTTCTCCGCGTTTCGGACAATCGTCGGTCGATTAATTCCGGATCGTTCGGACCATCGACTCGCTCTACCATCACGGTGCCGTCGAAACCGGCTGCACGCAACATGCGGAACATTCCGGGAAAGCCGACATCTCCGGTGCCGGGTACGGGGAAGTCGAGATCGGCCTTCGCTCCGCGATGGTCTTTGGCAATGATCGAGTACGCTTGCCCGGCGATCTGCCGGAAATCGGCCTCGGCGTCGATGCCTTCGTAATAGTGCACATTGCCGGGATCGTAGCCGGCTCTTATATTCGGCGAACCGATTTGCCGCAGCGTTTGCATAATATGCGCCGCTGTTGCGGTATTGCCGGAATGCGGTTTGACAGTGACGATCATGTCCAGAGCCTCGGCCATAGCCCCGACTTGCTTGTACTGGGCTACATATTCTCGGTGCATACGTTCCGCGTCCGCTTCCGGCAAAGGCTCGTCCGGAAATGCGCGGTAGTTCCAAGTACCCGCCGAGAGCACTTCCTTGATTCCCAGATCTTTGGCCGTCTGCAAACATCGGAGCGCCCGTTCGAGCGGCTGACCCGGGGCAAATTGCCGAAACCCGCTCAACATGACAGGCTCCAGCTTATAAGCCGCAAACAGCCTCTGCAATTCCGGCACCGTTCCCTCGCCGGTTTCGTCAGGGACGTCCTTGCCTTCATGAGGCCAACCGAAGCCGACGTAACGAAAGCCGGCCCGGGCAATTCCATCCAATGCCCGCTCAAACGAAAACTGGGAATAAGGAAGCGTCATGCATGCCAATTTCACGATAGCGATCCCATCCTTTCCATCGGAAGCTTCACGCTTGCGCCTGTCGCTATCGATTCGTCGACGGCGAAACAAACCTCCATCGTTTTGTAAGCATCGAAAAAGTCGCAGCGCGTTTTCGTTCCCGCGGCTATCGCTTCTACGAATTCATCGATCTCGCGCGAGAACGGATGGTGCGCTACATCTCCGTTATCCGGAAGAACGGTCGGAATCGTCGCGTAATCCGTCTGACCGGGAAATTTATGGCTGTACAATTGATTGTTGAGAATCGTCCCTTTTTCCCCAAGCAGGTGAACGTTGAATTTGTACGGCGTCGCGCATTCGATCGAAACCGATACCTTTCCTATACCGCCGTTCTTCAGCTTGAATACGGCGATCGTATTCGGATCGAATTCATACTCGGAATTTGTACGCGACTGGCAGCCGTAAGCGCTCACTTCCATTATTTCGCCTGCAAAGTAGCGGATGGCATCGACTGCATGGCAGCCTGCGGCTATCATGCTGCTGCCGCCATATTGTTTCGTACGGCACCATTTGTACAGCCCATACTGCGGACCGACGTGGTGCCAATAGTCGATCTGCGCCATAACGATACGGCCGATCGCATCGTCATCGATCAGCGCCTTCGTCGTATCGAACGACTCGTTCCAACGCAGAACGAAGCTGACGACCGTACGTACCGGGTGCTTCTCCAATGTTTCGGCCATCTTCCGGAGCTCCAGCCGGTTCATCGCAATCGGCTTCTCGATCACAAGGTGCTTGCCGTGCCGTGCGGCCAATACGGCTTGCTCCATTCGGACGTCGGGCATCGAACAAAGCACGACGGCATCGACAAGCGGATCTTGAACCGCATCCTCGAAACGGGTGAAGAGCCGGGCGTCGATGCCTTGTTCGGTCATTCTGGACCGCGCATAGTCCGCATTGCCACTGAATACCCCGTATAGTTCCGCATCCTTGCAAGCCGTGATGGCCTTCCAATACTCTCCTGCCACCCAGCCGGTGCCTGCTACAACAAACCGCAATGTCATTTGGATCCCCTCCGGTTCCCTTTCATGGCTGCATATCGTCGTATTGCAGCGTAAATAAGGTTTGATCCTCAGCCGATTGCGTCGCCGCAATCGTAACCGCCATCGTCCGCACCGCATCCGTATAGCTGCTTAGCACAAGCTCCTGGGAGTTGTTTGCCACGGCGTCGACAAACGCCTTGCTTTGCTCGTACATCATATTAACGGCTGCTTTTTCCGTTCTGCTCCCGTTTTCGTCGACGATCGTCATTACGGTTCCGTTGCTGCTAAGCTGCAGGAAATAATCATAGCCGATGAAATTAACTTCCGCATTCGAATAGAAAAGCGACGCTACCGATTCGCCGATCGTGCCGATGCTTCCGCTCTCCATCGTGAAAGCGGCTGCTCCCGAGTCGATAATCGTATCCTCCGGATCTTTCGAATGGTGCGGCAGCCGGTTAAACTGGGCGGACATTTGGCGAAATTCTCCCCCCAGAAACCGGACAAGGTCGATCTGATGGGTCACGCCGGCTACCATGTTGCCCCCCGATAAATGCTGTTGCCGCATCCATTTCGGCCAATTTTTGGCGCTGCCGATTCGATGCACCTGTATCATATGCGCGGGCCGGCTCTCTAAATATTTCTTGGCCCGTTGCACCGTGTCCAGATAACGAAGACAGTAGCCGGCGGCATGAATGACCCCCGCTTCGCGGATGACCTTCGCCTTGGCCCGAACCGTGTCCAGATCGAGCCCCAACGGCTTCTCTGCCATAAGGTGAATGCCTCTGGCGGCCGCGGTTTCTTCCAAGCCCTCCCTCGCAAACTGCGGTGCGCAGATGATGACGGCATCAATCCTTCCGCTATCCAGCAGCTCGTCGCTGCTGTTTGCTGCGGTTGCGCCGATTTCGCGCGCGACCCGTTCGGCCGTTTCCCGATTCACATCGTAGACAGACGCCACCTCCGCGTTCTCGACCTGGAGCAATTTGTCGATATGACTTTTTCCTTGTCCCCCTACCCCGATTACGCCTATCCGAACTTTCATTCGCTGTTCCACTCCCTCGTCCCAATAAATGCAGTACCGGTACACCAATAAAATACTTGATTTCCCCGCTGCCAGTCTTTGCACGCACAGCCGTTTTGTTTGCATTTCTTGAACGAAAAAAGATTGCCGCAGGACGAACCATGTCCTGGGCAATCTTTGCGGTGTGGCAGCTTCTACAATTTGATGCTGATCAGCTTTAACTCCGTCATCTCTTCTATCGCATACTTGATGCCTTCTCGGCCGAAGCCGCTTTCCTTTACGCCGCCGTACGGCATATGATCGACACGGAACGTGGGAAAGTCGTTAATCATCACTCCGCCGACTTCAAGCTGCTCCGCAGCACGCATCGCGGCTTGGATGTCACGGGTGTAAATACCCGCCTGAAGGCCGTAGCGGGAGTCATTGACGGCATGAATGGCTTCATCCAAAGTATCGAATGCGGACAGCGTAACAATCGGGCCGAACACTTCCTGACACGATACCGGTTCTTGCTTTGGCACATTCGTCAATATCGTCGGCGGAAAAACACCGGGCCGTATGGCTTCCCCTCCTGTGAGCACGACAGAACCCCGGGCAACGGCGCTGTCAACCCACTCCTGCATGCGCTCCGCTTCCTTGACCGAAATCATCGCGGACAAGTCGGTATGCTCATCGAACGGATCGCCCACAATGAGTTTTTCCGTCGCTTCCTTGAACCGCTCGGCAAATTCATTGAATTTGACCGCGTGAACGAAAATACGCTGGATCGATATACACACCTGCCCGCTGAATGCGAAAGCTCCAAGAACGCAGCGGTCGACCAGATCTTGCGTAATGTCTGCCGTATCATCGATAATCAAGCCGGAGTTGGAGCCGAGTTCAAGCGTGACGCGCTTCAAGCCGGCTTTGTTTTTCATGGCGATACCGACATCCGGGCTGCCCGTGAACGTAATCGCGGCAATGCGGGGGTCCTTGACCAGCTTCTCGCCCACAATGGAGCCTTTGCCGGGAATGATATTGAGCGCTCCTGCGGGAAGTCCCGCTTCCGCGAATATGTCGGCGAGCGCAAGAGCGGAAAGCGGCGTTTGGCTTGCCGGCTTCAACACTACCGTATTCCCCGCCGCAATAGCCGGACCGACCTTGTGTGCTACCAGATTGAACGGGAAGTTAAACGGAGTAATCGCCCCGACTACGCCGATCGGCTTGCGCAAAGTAAAGGCGATACGCCCTTCCCCGCCCGGCGCCGCGTCCAAAGGTACCGTTTCCCCATGAATCCGGCATGCTTCCATAGCGGAAAATGTATAGGTTTGGATCGTTCTGGCGATTTCACCGCGTGCTGTTTTAATCGGCTTGGCCGCCTCCAAAGCCAGAATGCGCGACATTTCCTCTTTGCGATCCTCGAGCAGCGAGGCGGCTTTTTCCAGAATAGCGGAACGTCGATGGGCCGGCATGGATGCCATTGCGACCGCGGCCGCCCTTGCGGCCTGAATGGCTTCATCCGTATCCGCTTCATCCGCTTGCGCGACCTTCGCTATTACCTCGCCTGTAAATGGAGAGGTAAGCTCCATATTGGAAGCCGCCTCTTTCCATTGTCCGTTGATGTATAAATGTTTTATCATGGCTCTCCCCCGTTCCTCAATTCGGCCGACGCCGGCAATATCGAACCCTTCTTGCAGCTGTCCGGCCGTAATGACTTTAAAAGGGCCCCTTTCAAATTTATATGGCTTTACCTTGCTGGTCAAGGACACCCCCAGTACCGTACGTTTCTCTGGTCGCTATTCGCCCGGACAGAAATTCCGGTTTCGCAACCTATCGGGCGGCAAGATCGAACTCCCGACGTTCCCATTGTTAGAGCTTCTTATCGATGTTCAATCCTTTATCCGTTACTGTAAATACGATCTCGCCATCGCGATCCGTGCGGCGTATATCGGTCCCGGACCGCTCGAGCCGTTCCAATACCCCCGGATTCGGATGGCCGTATACGTTCTTCAGACCGACGGAAATAACGGAAGCTTTCGGCTTCCAATAAGTCAGCCATTCGTCGGTCGTCGATGTTTTGCTGCCGTGGTGGGCTACTTTCAGCACGTCTACCGGAGGTTTTACACCGACGTCACCGGCGCCAAGACCCGCTTTTCCAGCTCCTTGCAGATGGGCAAGCAAGCTCTCCTCGTTGTCCGCCCTCATGTCCCCCGTGAACAGAAACCGGGAGTCGTACATTCGCATAAGCAGTACGACGGACTCGCTGTTTTGTTCCTTCGCCAGCCGGAGTGACCGTTCTCCTCCCACATTTAACGCGAACAGCTCCGTAAATCGATCCAGCGCTAAACGGCCTCCCTCCGGGGCCGTAATGACATCGGCCCCTTTGGTCATTGCCGTCTCAAACAGATTGCGCG
Organism: Paenibacillus hemerocallicola; assembly: GCF_006265175.1. Classification (GTDB taxonomy): domain Bacteria; phylum Bacillota; class Bacilli; order Paenibacillales; family NBRC-103111; genus Paenibacillus_AB; species Paenibacillus_AB hemerocallicola. Next base: position 71,518 of record NZ_VDCQ01000002.1, read on the forward strand.
ACGACTCATTCCCTTTCCACGTCCCGTTCATGAGCACTTTACGCACCGGGATCTGTTCGACGACAGCTTGCAGACCGCCCATATGATCCTGATCCTGGTGGCTGACGACAAGCAGATCGATACGGTGGACGCCTCGCTGCTTCAGCAGCGGAACGAGCAGCTTTTTCCCGACCTCGTAAGGGTCCTTCCGCTCCTTCCACTCCTCTCCCGGCTTCCGGAACATCAATGTCCCTCCTCCGTCGATCAGCATATGGCGTCCTTGAGGCGTTCGTACGAGAATGGCATCGCCTTGGCCGACATCGATAAATTGGACTTTTCCCGTACGATCGAACCGATGCGGATCATATCCGTACCATAGGAAAACGATCATTACGGCCACTGCGGCGCAGGCGGCAGGCGGCTTGTTTTCTTCCTTCCATTTGACCGTACCTGCATATACGCCCCACAGCAGCAAGTAGTAAGCGCCAACCCACAGCAAAGAAGGCTTTGGCCATACAAGCCGTAGCGGATCGTGTGTCGCGGCAAAATCGATCAGCCAAAAGGTCGCGGCGTTGATTTTGGATACGATCCATCCGATCGGAGCGCCCGCATGTACGGATACGAGACCGGCTATCAACGCGAATGTCCCTATAGGCAGCACAACAAGGCTTATGAACGGGACCAGCAGCAAATTGGCGAATGCGGAAAGCAGCGACACGCCGTTGAAATAATAAACGGTAATCGGAAACGAAATGAGCTGGGCGACGATCGTCACGGACAGCAGCGAGTTCGCGGAAGGGGATCGGATCGGGAGCAGCGACGAGAACCGGGGCACCCCTACGATCAAGCCAAGCGTCACGAGAAATGACAGCTGAAAGCTGACGTCGTACAAATAGTACGGCTCCCACAGCAGCATGACGACAGCGGCCAGCCCGATGACGTTCAATGCATCCTTCCATATTCGCCGTCGGGCCATATATAGACCGATCATGGCCATGATTCCGGCACGGACCGCGGATGGCGAACTTCCGGAAACGGCGATATAAAAAGGGACGAGCACCATAGTTATCACTATGATTTTCTCGCGAGTCAATCCGGACAGTCTCAGCAGCCACATGCAGCCCGCCACGAAAACCGCGACGTGAAGTCCGGATATGGCCAATATATGGGTCAGCCCAAGCTGCGAAAACTGCTGGTACAGCTCCGGGTCCATATCGTCGGTCAGACCTAATACCAAGCTTTTCAAGTAGCCGGAATCGGTTCCTTCTTTCCCGAACAGCCGATCGAATACGTTGCCCAATCGATAGCGCAAATCGTCGTTCCAGCGGAGTAGGCGGGTAACGTCGGGAATGGCCGCGTCAAATGCCGTTCTACCTCCCGGTATGTCTGCCTGCCGCTCAGAGGATACCTCCGGCGTTTCAATCTGTCCGGTTCGTACGTCATCCAGACCTTTAACGGACAGCAGCCAATGGGTATGCTTGCGGTATAAATACAGCCGGTAATCGAAGCCCCCGAAATTCCGGGGCGGCTCCGGCCGCTTCAGAGTCCCCGGCAGCGCAATCTCGTCGCCCCGCCCCCATCCGGCGGCCCGTGCCTGCTCTTCCTGCTTCAGCAAACGAATCGAAACTTGTACCGTATCGTTCACGCTAGCCGAATCCGTCCCCTCGAATCCGATCGTATGGGCTTTCAGGGCAAATGAAACTTTGTCCCCGTCCACATTGACCCGCCCGGCGATCGAACCGTAAATAATCGCCTGCCGCTCCATCGAAGTCTCGGCCGCGCCTTCATCCCCGGCAACGAGCGGAGTATGCGGAATGGTCGACACATTTTTCGCGTCGTAGCCCTGATAATAAGCCGCGGCCGCCACCAGAAGCAGCAGCAAGCCGATCGTACGCCGGCCCGGAATCGCTAGCAGCGCCATCATAATGGCGAGCGCTGCAGCAAGCACGGCCATTTTCCATGAGAGCATGCCGGGAGGCAGTCTGCTTCCGATCGCCGTACCCGCAACCCAAACAATGGCCAATACGGTCAACGGACGCTTCGTGACGCTATACGGATTCAAAGCAAAAAGCACCCCTTTCGCTAGAAGGAGGTGCTTCCCCACTTTACAGCTATAATTATTGGACTAGTTCGTAACCTCGCTGATCGTGCCGGCCGGGGGCGCGTAGTCCGCCAATTGGCGAAACCGGATCCCTCGCGTAACCATCATTTCGGTTACCTTTTCCTTGTCTTTCGGGTAGGGCCGATGGTAGACGATTTCGACCACGCCGCTGTTCGCCAGCATGTTGGCGCACGTCCAGCATGGCTGATCGGTGACGTATACGGTCGAGCCTTCCCGGTCGCTACGATCGGTGAACAGCAGCAGATTTTGCTCCGCATGAATGGTACGTATGCACCGCTGCTTCTTCACCATTTCTTCGCGGCCCTCCACCAGCTTCACCTCGAACTCCTCCACAAGCATGCAGCCGGCTTCGGAGCAGTCCGGTACGCCCATCGGCGCGCCGTTGTAGGCCGAACCGAGCAGCTTCTTGCCTTGCACGAGAACGGCTCCGACGCGGCGGCGCGAGCATTGCGAGCGGGTGGAAGCCATATAGGCGATATCCATGAAGTAGGTGTCCCAATCTTTGCGTCTGCTCATGGCCGGGTACCCATTACTGCTGGCTGGCCCGGATCGCTTGATCCAAATCGTGCAAAATGTCGTCGATGCCTTCCGTACCGACGGACAAACGGATCATGCCCGGCGTTACGCCGGTCGAGAGCAATTCGTCGCCTTCCAGCTGGCTGTGTGTCGTGCTCGCCGGATGGATGATGAGTGATTTCGAATCGCCGACGTTGGCGAGATGCGAGAACAGCTTCACGTTGTTGATCACCTTCTGGCCGGCTTCCACGCCGCCTTTGATGCCGAACGTCATGATCGCGCCTTGCCCTTTCGGCAAATATTTTTGTCCGAGCTTGTACGAAGGATGGCTTTCCAAGCCGGTATAGCTGACCCATTCCACGCCGGGGTGGGTTTCCAGAAACTTGGCAACGGCCAATGCATTCGAGCTGTGCCGTTCCATCCGCAGGTGGAGCGTCTCCAGCCCTTGCAGCAGCAGGAACGAGTTGAACGGCGAAATCGTCGCGCCGATATCGCGGGCCAATTGGACGCGGGCTTTGATGATGTATGCGATCGGACCGACTGCATCGGCATACACTACGCCGTGATAGCTTGGATCGGGCTCGGTCAGTCCCGGGAATTTACCGCTCGCCTTCCAATCGAACTTGCCGCCGTCGACGATCACGCCTCCGATCGACGTACCGTGCCCGCCGATGAACTTCGTCGCCGAATGGACGACGATATCCGCTCCGTGCTCGATCGGACGAAGCAAATAAGGGCTCGGGAACGTATTGTCTACAATTAGCGGAATGCCGTTCTCGTGCGCTACGTTGGCGACCGCTTCGATATCGAGGACGTCGCCCTTCGGATTGCCGATCGTTTCGGCGAACAAGGCTTTCGTATTCGGCGTAATCGCCTTGCGGAAATTTTCCGGATCGGACGCATCCACGAATTTGACGTTGATGCCGAGCTTCGGCAGCGTAATCGCGAATAAATTGTATGTACCGCCATACAGGCTGCTGGCCGCTACGATCTCGTCGCCGGCTCCGGCGATGTTGATGATCGAATACGTGATGGCAGCTTGTCCGGAAGACGTGGAAAGCGCACCGACTCCGCCTTCCAGCGCGGCGATCCGCTTCTCGAATACGTCCGAGGTCGGATTCATCAGTCGGGTGTAAATGTTGCCGAATTCTTTCAGCGCGAACAGATTGGCTGCGTGCTCGGTGTCGCGGAAGCCGTATGAAGTCGTTTGATAAATCGGAACCGCGCGCGATTGGGTGGTAGGATCAATTTCCTGGCCGGCATGGACGGCCAACGTTTCCAAGGAAAGCTTGCGTTCTTCGGTCATGGGTAACGGGTTCCTCCTTATGGATATCCGATAATAATAACGTTATCATTGTCTCATATTTTTTGCCAAAATAAAAGGTAAAGCGGTTTACTTCTCTACTGTAATAAAAGGTAGCAACGAATCGAACGTTTTGTCGCCGATCCCTTTTACTTGCTTCAGCTCCTCGATCGTCCGGAAAGCCCCTTGCTTCTCCCTGTATTCCACGATCGCCTTCGCTTTCGACGGGCCGATCCCGGGAAGCTTGTCGAGCTCGGATACCGATGCCCGATTAAGATCGATCATTTTCTCTTGCGCGGTCGAATCCGCGACTTTGGCTTGGACCTCTGCGGCTGCAGCAGGTTCCGCAGCCTTCCCCGGACCCGAATTCGGCGGAGCGGGAATGGCGGCGGCGGCTTCCGCCTGGTCATGGAAGGCAAAGAGGGCTGACAATTCGGCGTTTCGCACCGGCCAAGCGTCCCCGCTGCCGCCTCTTCCCTGAATCAGCCACCCCGTCGTCCACAGCAGCAGCGCCAAAGCGGCCCAAATCGCCGCGGCCGTAATGCGCGGAGCAAGTTTTGTCTCTCCCATTCATTCCCTCCTCGTACGATTTGTGGATCGCGTCATAACGGCGGCGACCTTCGCATATCCATAAATGAAAGATACTGTCTACTTCTTCGGGAGGGATCGCGGCATGAAGATTGGATTTATCGGAACGGGCAGCATGGGTACCGTGCTTATCGAATCATTCATACGATCCGGGGCGCTGCAGCCGTCGTCGATCATAGCAAGCAACCGGTCGCAGGATAAAGCGGAACGCCTTGCCGCCAAATACCCGGGTTTGACGGTCGCCCGCTCGAACCTGCAAGTCGCTTCGACTTGCGGGACTGTCTTCGTGTGCGTGAGACCGCTCGTTTTCAAAGCCGTAATCGACGAAATCAAGCCTTTCGTCACACCGGATACGACCGTCATCTCGATTACGAGTCCGGTGCTGCTTAAGCATCTGGAGTCCGCTCTTCCCTGCAAAGTAGCCAAAGTCATCCCCAGCATTACGAACGGCGTGCTGAGCGGTGCGGTATTGTGCATTTACGGGGAACGTATCGACGAACAAGACCGGCTATCGCTCGAGTGGATGCTCGGCATGATAGGCAAGCCGGTTCGCGTATCCGAGCGGTTTACCCGCGTTACCTCGGACATTTCCAGCTGCGGTCCCGCGTTCCTCGCCTATTTCGTGCAAAAGCTCGTCGACGCCGCGGTACAGGTAACCGGCGTATCGCGGGAAGAAGCGACCCGGTTAGCCTCGGAAATGGTGCTCGGAACCGGGAAACTGCTGAACGAAGGCGGCTTTAGCCCGGAAACGCTGCGTCAGCGGGTCGCGGTCCCCGGCGGCATAATCGAAGCGGGGCTCGAGCTGATGGAACGGGAGCTCGATACGACGTTCATACGGCTGCTCCAAGCCACCCATGCGAAATACGACGAAGACGTGGAAAAAGTCGAGCATCAGTTTTACGGTCCCATCGTAGAATAAACGGCCGGCCCAGCGCCTGAAGGAACTGCTTGTTCCTTGGCGAGGCCGACCGTTTTTGTTATGCGGGCACATGATGTCCGATTCTCGTGTATCTCGTTATCTCGACTACCCGACTACGATGTTGACCAGTTTTCCTTTGACCGCGATAACCTTGCGCACGGTTTTGCCGTTCATGGCGTCCTTCACCTTATCGAGTCCCAGTGCGATGTCCTGCATGGCAGCTTCATCGATGCCGTTCGCGATCTTGACGCGATCGGCGATTTTGCCGTTCACCTGTACGACGATTTCGACTTCGTCGTCCACCGTGAGCGCTTCGTCGTATGTCGGCCAAGCGGCATAGGTGATCGACTCGCCGTGGCCGAGCTTCTGCCACAGTTCTTCCGCGATATGCGGCGCGATCGGGGACAGCAATTGCACGAAATGGTTCATCGCTTCCGCAGGAAGCGCATCCGCTTTATACGCCTCGTTGACGAAAATCATCAGTTGGCTGATCGCGGTGTTGAAACGGAGCGCTTCGTAGTCTTCCGTAACCTTCTTGATGCTCCGGTGCCAAGTCCGTTTGAACGCTTCGCTCGCTTCTCCGCCGATTTTCGCATTCAGCGTACCGTCTTCATTGACGAACAACCGCCAAATCCGATTCAGGAAACGGAACGACCCTTCCACTCCATTCGTGTTCCATGGCTTCGTCGCCTCAAGCGGCCCCATGAACATTTCGTACAGGCGCAGCGTATCCGCTCCGTATTCGCCAACGATATCGTCCGGATTGACGACGTTGCCGCGCGACTTGCTCATCTTCTCCATGTTTTCGCCGAGAATCATGCCCTGATTGACCAGCTTGTAGAACGGCTCCTTCGTGGAAACGACGCCGAGGTCGTACAGCACTTTGTGCCAGAAGCGGGCATACAGCAAGTGAAGCACCGCGTGCTCCGCGCCGCCGATGTACAAATCGACGGGCAGCCACTCTTTTTGCAGCTCGGGCGAGCAGAGCGCCTTGTCGTTATGCGGATCGATAAAGCGCAAATAATACCAGCAGCTTCCCGCCCATTGCGGCATCGTGTTCGTCTCGCGCTTGGCCGGCTTGCCCGTCTCCGGATCGACCGTATTCACCCATTCGGTGACGTTGGCCAGCGGCGACTCGCCCGTGCCAGACGGACGGATTTCGTCGACTTCCGGCAAGAGCAGCGGCAGCTGGTCTTCCGGGACAGGCTTCATCGTTCCGTCCTCCAAGTGGAGAATCGGAATCGGCTCTCCCCAATACCTTTGGCGGCTGAACAGCCAATCGCGCAGACGGTAAGTCACTTTGCCTTGCCCTTTGCCGTTCGACTCGAGCCATTCGATCATTTTGGCGATCGCCTGCTCATTGTTCAAGCCGTCGATGAAGCCGGAGTTGACGTGCGCGCCGTCGCCGGCAAACGCTTCTTTCGCCAAATCGCCGCCCTGCACGACCTCGATGATCGGTAAATCGTATTGCTTCGCAAACTCCCAGTCGCGCTGGTCATGTCCCGGTACGGCCATAATGGCTCCGGTGCCGTAACCGCCCAATACATAGTCTGCGATCCAGATCGGCGCCTTCGAGCCGTTGACCGGGTTGATCGCATAAGCGCCCGTGAATACGCCGGTTTTTTCTTTGGCCAAATCGGTGCGCTCCAAATCGCTTTTCGTCGCCGCTTTGTCCTGGTAAGTTTTCACTGCTGCGGCCTGCTCCGCCGTGGCGATTTTGGCGACAAGCTCGTGCTCCGGCGCCAGCACGCAGTACGTAGCTCCGAACAGCGTGTCGGGACGCGTCGTGAATACCGTCAGGCTGCTGCCGGCATGCCCTTCGATTTCGAACACGACTTCGGCGCCCTTCGATTTGCCGATCCAGTTGCGCTGCATATCTTTGATGCTTTCCGACCAGTCGAGCTCCTCGAGATCTTCCAGCAGTCTTTCCGCATACTCGGTAATTTTGAGCACCCATTGGCGCATCGGCTTGCGAATGACCGGATGGTTGCCGCGCTCGCTCAAGCCGTCGATAACTTCCTCGTTGGCCAATACGGTGCCGAGAGCCGGACACCAGTTGACGGGCACTTCAGCCACATACGCCAGTCCTTTGTTGTACAGCTGGATAAAGATCCACTGCGTCCATTTGTAATAGTCCGGATCGGTCGTGCTCAGCTCGCGGTCCCAGTCGTACGAGAAGCCGAGCGATTTGATTTGACGCCGGAAGTTGTCGATGTTAGTAAACGTAATGTCCCGCGGGTGCTTGCCCGTATCGAGCGCATGCTGCTCGGCAGGAAGTCCGAATGCGTCCCAGCCCATCGGATGAAGCACGTTGAACCCTCTCATCCGCTTGAAGCGGGAGACGATGTCGGTCGCCGTATAGCCTTCCGGATGGCCCACGTGCAGCCCAGCCCCGGACGGGTACGGGAACATGTCGAGCGCGTAAAACTTCGGCTTGGCGGAGTTCTCCAGCACCTTGAACGTTTTGTTGCGATCCCAGTATTGCTGCCATTTCGGTTCAATGGCGAGCGGGTTGTAGCCTTGACCTTCTCTTTGCGCTTCTTTATGCTCCTGCGTCATGTGCAATTCCTCCCTAATCTCTTTCCCCAAAAAGTGAAGTGAAGCCTTTGCAGCTTAGTCCGGGTACTTTTCGGGGACCCCGAAACCTTCCCCAAAAAGTGAAGTGGTACCTTTGCAGCTAAGTCCGGGTAGATGGTTCTGACCCTTATTTCGCCCAAATGCCGAGAATCGGCATTACTGCGGCGAAATATCCCGAATAAGAGTCGCAAACCGCTTCTATTGCCGAGCGGCTCGCCCGACTCATAACATAACAAAACAAAAAACCTCAAGTCGCTAGCGCATTCGCTAGGGACGAGAGGTTTATTTTCCCGTGGTACCACCCTAGTTGGCACGGACCGTACTTCGGCCTATGCCCACTCTGCCCCTTAACGCGGGGGTGACGATCCGGTTTTCCGGGAAATGCGCGTACGCTCTCCGGGTCATACCGTTGGCTCCAAGGCGAGTTCGCTGCTCCCATTTACCGGCTTGCACCGAAGCGCCGGCTCTCTGCGAAATGAGAATTCACTACTGTTCCTTTTCCAAGCCTGTAATCGATATGGAACTTTCAAACATTATAAATGCAAGCTGTAGTCAAAGTCAAGATGCGACTCCATTCGACCTGCGGCAGACGCATTATGCCATGCGGCTACACCTCGTTCAATTGCTGTCGGAGGCTTGGCTCAGCTGTGCTATGCCTGTCCGGAATTTGCCGGCCGCCTCGATCGACGCCTGAAAATCCGGGCTTGCGCTCAGCAGCCAATTGCGGTGCAGCAGTGCCGTATCGTCGGCTTCCGGTTCCCCGTACGGCCATTTGTCGCCGACCCCGACGGCATATTGCTTCATCAGCATCAAAAACGCGCTGCTCCATTGCCGGGATTCTTCAACGGTCGGAACGAACGGATAGTAATGATCGTATGCCGCACGGATAAGCGTATGGACGACCTCCTGCAGCGTGGCCGGAATCTCGGCCTCCGCGAGCTTCTCGGCCAGCTCGGGCGGCAGCTCCTGCTCATCCGTCGCCGCATGCCGCTCGTAATCCTCGTTTGCTACGACTCCCTGCTCCTTCGCCATCCACAGCTTCATCCGGTCCAGCGCCGGCTTAAAGGCGGCCGGCACCGAGATGGTGAGCTCCGGCGTCGGGTCGTCCAGATTGATGACGAACGGCTCCCCCATTTTGTGAATTTTAATATTGCCCCGCACTCCCAGCCAACGGAGCGACAGCAGCGCCTGCGTAATGACCTTGCCATTCAAATCTTCATTGCGGCAAACTCTGCGCAGCAGCTTCTCGCTTCTCGGGTCCGGTATCATGCACAGCAGCCTGACGGCGGTCAGCGCCTTATCCGTTCCTTCCTCCAGCCAAAGCTGTATCTGCTTGTATACGGAATCGATCGGCTCCTTGGACACCCAGTCGAGCTCCGTCGTTCTTCCCGCGAACTCCTCCAAGCTGAACATGCCTTGCAGCTTAAGCAGCGCTTCTCCCTGCTGCTCTTCCAGCTTCCGGTAGCCTTGCTCCATTTCGTCGGCCAGCTGCGCGTAATTTTCCCGGTCCTGGCTGCCGAGCCCGAATCGTTTCGTCATCGCGCGGAACCATTGGGCGAGCGCGAGAGGGCTTCTTTGGAACATCATCATTGCAAACGTAACCAAATTTTTGTCGAACGGCAAACCTTCCTGCAGCGCGAACCGCGCCAACGCCGTCTGCGCGTCCTCTTCGCGCCTCATCAGGCTGAAAGACATAATAAGCCCGTTCCATGCATTGGCGTTCGTATTCTCTTGCGCGACAGCGCGGTAGAAAGAAAAAGCGGCCGCGCCGTAAGAATCGTTCTCCAAATAAAAACGGCCCATACTTCCAAAATCTCCGAATGGATTCATCAGCTCTCGACCCCTATATGAATAATAAGACAAGTATACCTTACAAACGATAAGAACGTCCATCAACGTAATTCGGGAAGGTCAACAGCAGTGTAACCGTTACCTATCCGATAAGCCGAAAAAAGCAGCCTGGCAGGCTGCTAGTAGTATCAGGAAGGTATCTAATACAGCGATTCAGCTCAGAAGTCCATTCCCTTTTACGGAGAGACTTCACGGGATTGGGAATGCGATTGGCTAAGGTCGCCCAGACAGGTAAGACAGGTAAGACAGGTATGGATCTCCGCTGCTCCACCGTTGCGTTTCAGCACTGGATCAAGCCCTTTGCAGGAGTGCCAGATTTCGGCGGGAACGTCCGGAACCGGGCTTCGACATCTCCGACAGCGATGGAGAATAGCGGAGCCGGCGGTCCCTTAAGCTGACCTGCATAAATGCAGGTAGATTCGGTTCAAATATGCCCCATCCGGCTATCTGCCTGCAAAAGTGCATGTATTTTCCCGGAAAAAGCCGATTTAAACGAGTAATGGTGCGATCAGCCTGCACATTTGCAGGTAAAAGCGTCAACAGGAAGAATTGAGGCCAAACAAGATGCGCATTTGCAGGTAGATTCCGGACGGCCCCCGACCACTGGATTGTTCCCGCAGCGATAGCCATTTCTTTCATTACCAAGGCACGCCGTCATCGCCGTGTCCGCCGTCAGGAGGCGGTACGGGCTTGTCGATCAGCTTGCGCGTCACGTCCTCGAACGACTCCGGATGGAGCAGCTCGACCGGTGAAAAGCCTTTCTCGAACTGAAACGTATCGCCCTCGATCAGCAAAATATATCGCCCGTTCAGCTGCGCCACATGCACCGATTCGCCGTAATCGGCGAGCAGCGCCTTGACCGATACGCCGTCGAGCTTGAACTTCAGCTCGACCTCCGGCTGGCTCTCGACGATGCGCATCGTCGCCTCCGCCACCTGCTCGTGGCTCCACTTCTGCTGCAGCTCCCGCTGCTCGCTCGCGGCCCACAGTTCGATTTCCTCCTCCTCGCGCTGCTTTCCTTCGTGCTCGGCCGGTTGGTCCTGCCATTTCTGTTCGATATAATCTTGGACCATGCCCATGACCTGCTCGTTGATCAGCTCCGGAACCGACGGCTCGTAGGAAACGAATTTCAGGAAATCCTCGAAATATCGGGCGTGTGACGACTGGTGCAGCTTCAGCTCCCATTCCTCCAGCATCCCTTCCTCGGGCATGTGCGGATATTGGATCGCCTTGATGTTTTTGGCGCTGATGGCCATGTCGACGTGGCGCACCAAGCTTTTCTCGTCCGCGACCGAAGCGATTTTCGGCTCGAAATCGCACTTCATGACGAACAGGATCGGATCGTCGAACCATTTGCTCAGCTTCGCCGCCGCCACGATAAGCGCTCCGCCCCGTACGGCGCTCGTATCCATATAAGCCCGCACAAGCTCATCGCCGGCATAATGAAAATCCTGTTCGTTCTCCGCGAACCGGATCCGTTGAAACAACGCATAATTCGGATTGCCCGCCAGCTCGAAGCCCGGCTCCACGATGAACCGGCCGATCTTGGTCGGCACTTGCTCGGTAAACGGATTTCTTTCGGCCTTTCGCTTGACGATACGGGCGAATTCGCCGTCCAGAAACTTTTTGAGCTCGCTCAGCTCGTACGCTTCACGGTCCAGCGTCTGGTAATGCTTAAACGATTTGGACGATTGATCGTCGGTTTGAATAACGAAGAACGACAAGTATTGGATGGAAAAGTCCACGGCTATAACGCTCCTTCTTCGGTTGCCTATCTCCTGCAGTCGGAAAAAGCCCAGACCTATACTTTAGCAAAAATGCGCTCTTCTTGGAATACCCGATTCGGATTAGCTCCTCCTCACGCCTCGTACTTGCGCAGTACGATTACCGCATTGTGACCTCCGAAGCCGAACGAATTGGACAAGCCGGTCCGGACTTGCGCCACTCTGGCTTTGTTCGGCACGTAATCGAGGTCGCATTCCGGATCGGGATGCTCCAGATTGATGGTTGGCGGAATAACGCCCTCCTGGATCGTCTTGATAAGCGCTACCGCCTCGATCCCGCCCGCCGCGCCGAGAGCGTGCCCGGTCATCGATTTGATGGCGCTGATCGGGATATCGTAAGCTTTGTCGCCGAACAGCCGCTTGATCGCTTTCGTCTCGGAAACGTCGCCCAGCTGCGTCCCGGTTGCATGCGCATTGATCGTATCGATTTCATCGGGACGCAGACCGGCGTCCGCCAGCGCCTCCTTCATCGCCCGGTACGCGCCGCCGCCTTCCGGATCCGTGGCGACCATATGATAAGCATCGGAGCTGGCGCCATACCCGACAATTTCCGCATGGATGGCTGCCCCTCGCCGCAAGGCATGCTCCAGCGATTCCAGCACGACGACGCCCGCCCCTTCCGCGGCCACGAAGCCGTCCCGCTCCGCATCGAACGGGCGGCTCGCACGCTCCGGTTCGCCATTGCGGGTCGACATCGCGCCTGCACTGATGAAGCCGGCCAGCGGCAAATCCGCGATCGTCGCTTCCGAGCCCCCGGCGACGACCGCATCGGCTCCTCCGCGCTGGATCAGCTTGAACGCTTCGCCGATCGCGTTATTGCCGGTCGCGCATGCGGTAACCGGCGCCAGCACGGGGCCCTTCAAGCCGTACAGAATGCTCACCTGTGCCGCGGCCATGTTGGCGATCATCATCGGAACGAGCGTCGGACTGACGCGTCCGGGCCCCCGTTCCAGCAAAGTCCGGTAATTATCCAGCATCGTCTGGATCCCTCCGACGCCGGAACCGATATAGACTCCGATCCTTTCCGTATCCGCCTTGTCCAAATCGAGAGCCGCATCCTCAAGCGCCTGCTTCGCCGCCGCCACCGCAAGCTGGCAGTAACGGTCCATGCGGCGAACCTCCTTGCGTCCTATCGCGGCATCCGGATCGAAATCGCGTACGATTCCGGCGATTTTCGTTTTATAGGCCGAAACGTCCAACGTGTCAATAGGAGAAATCCCCGACTTGCCGGAGGTCAATGCCGTCCAAAACGTATCCACATCATGTCCTGTGGGCGTAATGACGCCCATTCCGGTAATAACGACCCGTTTCATACGATATCATCCCTTTTCCGAGTATATGGTTAAAGCCGCGAAGGGGACTAATCACAGCTTTTTGCATGCTGCCATACCTTCTCCACGGCTATCCGATATTGTTAGCATGTCACAGGTTTTATCCTATTACAAGTTATAGCTTATCCTGGTATAATGACTGATAGGAATGAAAGGAGCGGAAACTACCATGAACGACGATCATCGGCTGACGGCGCTATCCGAATTTTTGACCGCACACCGGGCCAGACTTCACCCCCAGTCGGTCGGACTTCCGGCAGGGGGACGCCGAAGAACGCCGGGACTGCGGCGGGAGGAGGTGGCGCAAATCGCGGGGGTCAGCACGACCTGGTACACTTGGCTCGAGCAAGGCCGCGACATCCGCATGTCGGCACAAGTGCTGGATCGGATCGCCTACGCGCTGCAATTGAACGAGGAAGAGCGCAAATATATGTTTGCGCTCGCGTTCGAGCAGCCCGCCTCCGCGCCCGTCGAGGAACGCGCAGCCGGACTGTCGCCCGCGCTGGATATCATTCTGGGAGAGCTGCGGTATTGCCCCACGATCGTTTCCGATCGAAGATGCGATATCGTAGGCTGGAACAATGCGGCTGCGGCGGTGTTTATGGATTTTGCCCATGTACCGGCCGAGGAACGGAATTTGATCTGGCTGCTGTTTACGAGAAAAGAACTGCGGACGCTCGCGGTCAATTGGGAGGACTTTGTCCGCGGTTTCCTCGCGATTTTCCGCTACTACTACGGCAAATATGTCGGAGATGCTTGGTATGGGGATTTTATCGAACGGCTGAGCGGGCAAAACGGGGAGTTCCGCAAACTATGGGACATTAACGACGTAAGCTCCGCGCCGGAGGTATTCATCGAATTCCGTCACGCCAAGGCGGGCAAAATGCTGTTCGACCTTACATCGATGCAGGTGCAGGAACGGGCCGATCTGCGCTGCAGCGTCTACACGCCGTCGATCGGCTCCGATACGGAAACGAAGATGAAGCGGCTGATGAGCCGATTGGGGGAAGCCTCGCGGCCCCGCCCGATATGACGCCGCATTAAAAAGAAAACCGACGGAAGAACAAAAGCGCCGCGTTGCTCGCTTCCATCTCCCGTCGGTTGCTCGGTTACCCGTTAAATGCGGCCAGCAGCTGCTCGCGCTTGCGAACATATTTGCATACGGTTTCCACGTATGTCGCATGCGACCATGTGAGCGGGGCAACCGACAACGCAGTGCCCTCCGACGGATGAAGCTGCTCTGGCAAGTTTCCTCCGGATAGAGTCCATCCCGCCACCTTCTCAAGCGTCGTCCGAGGCTCGTCCAAATCTTTAAGCATTAGCGCCGTCTCGATTTGAAAGTTGGCTACCCACAATGTACAGATGATCCACGGATTGCCGGGAACGTGTTCGATATCGCCGCTCTGCTGGAAATAATAATCGTTCGTATAGCGGGCGATGCCGCCCACCTCCGTACGTACGGCCAAATCGCGGGCAATCGCCTGCATCGTGCGGCTTACCCGATCGTCGCTCGCGGGGAGCACCCCGAACTCGAACAGGCCGAACAGGCTGCTTTCCAGCGTCATATCCTTCTCCCAGCCGTACTCGCGCTGAACGAGCCCTCTGGCGAACCGCCCCGATTCCTCGTCCCACAGATGGGCCAGCATGCCGCGCTTCATCCGTTCGGCCGTGCCGCGGTAGTTGTCGCTGCGCTCGTAGTCCCCGAACAAGTCGGCAAAGTAGGAAGCCGCCATCAGCCCCCCGTACACGCTGGCTACGGTGTAGGTCCATATGCCGTACCGTTCCTCCCACAGATCGTAGCTCGGCAGCGGCAGTCCGAGCGTCGGCTCCACGTAGTCGCACAAAAACGAGGCCGCCTTGCGCACCAAGGTCGGGTACAGCGCCTGCGGCAGCTCGATTTCCCCGTGCCGCTCGTAGTCTTTCCATAACGCGAACAAGACGAGCGCCGTCTCGTCCTCCTGAATCGGAAGCCGCGGGATTCCTTCGACTATGTAGGGGTGCCAGCTGGACCCGACCGTTCCGTCGGGATTGTATTTGTGATACAAATACCCTTCGGGAGACAGCGCGCGGTTGCAGAAATGGAAAAACGGCGCAACCGTCCCGTGATACCCGGCCAGCGACATCGCGTCGGCAATAAGCGCGCCATCTCGAGGCCACATGTAGCTGTAGTGGTCGCGGTTGTACTGCAAAATATCGGTATCGTTCGCCGCGAGAATCGCTCCGTGCTCGTCGATCTGCGTACGGACGATCAGCAGACTGTGCTTGAACAGCCGTACGATATTTCCCGGCAAATCCCCGAAATCGCTCCCTACTCGCGACAGCCAATGGTTCCAGTAGATGACGATCCGGCTGAGCAGCTTCTCGGGCTGGCTTTCCTGAACGTATTGGTCGAGACGCTTGACGTCTTCCAGATGCGGTCCGACCGACATCCAGTAATAGACCG
This sequence comes from Paenibacillus hemerocallicola, assembly GCF_006265175.1. GTDB lineage: Bacteria > Bacillota > Bacilli > Paenibacillales > NBRC-103111 > Paenibacillus_AB > Paenibacillus_AB hemerocallicola. Next base: position 86,931 of record NZ_VDCQ01000002.1, read on the forward strand.
TTCCTTCGCCTCTCGGAGGCAATATCGCGCGCAGGCTGATCGTGCTGTCGACCGAGCCTTGCGCGATGGCGTTCCCCATCAGCTCGCCGTCCTCCGCGTCCCGCCAAGTCCCTTCCGCGGAGTGGAATCGCTTGATCCCCGTCGTGTACTGATGGATGCCGCCGAGCTTCGAGCACCCGTTGAACATGAAATAATACTTTTTCTTGTAATGGAACACGGTCCGGTTGTCCGGATAATAAGCGGCCGTATCGCCGACCTCGTTGCCGTCGATCATCAGATCCTGATGGAAGAACAGCCTGACCTCCTTCGGCTCGCCGGTCAAATTGCGAATAAATACCCGCTTGATATAGATGCACTCGCGCTGATGCACGCCGTCGTTCATTTGCAGCTCGAGCCCCAGTCCTTCGTGACGGGCGGTAATGTTCGTCACCAGCGAGTTCTCGATATAGCCGAGCTCGATATTCCACTCCGGATCGTCCAGCCAAACGAACGCCCCGTTGCTCCATACGCCGAACCGGCAAGCTTGTCCGCCGGTATGGTTCACCTGCCCGACATAAGGATAATAAATATCCCGGATGAAGCAGCGGCTGTCCAGATTGATCAAAAATTTTCCGTTTCCGATGACTAGATGTCGGGCCATGCGCACAGTCCCTTCCGCAAGTAATTTATCCGGTCGCAAGCTCCCGATACAACAGGTGGTATTGCTTGGAGGAGGCGTCCCATCCGCAATCCTTCTTCGCCCCGTTCAGCACGATCTGCTTCCATGCCTCCGGATTGCCGTAAAACGACAATGCGCGGCGAACCGTGTACAGCAGATCGTGAGCGGAGGCCGGACCGAAGCTGAAGCCGTCCCCTTCGCCCGTAATCTCGTTATAGGCTTCCACCGTATCGCGAAGTCCTCCGGTCTCCCGGACGATCGGCACGGTGCGATAGCGCAGCGAGATGAGCTGGCTGAGCCCACACGGCTCGAAGCGCGAAGGCATGAGGAACATGTCGGATGCGGCGTATATGCGGCGGGCAAGCCCCTCGTTGAAGCCGAACCAGACCGCGATCCTGCCCGGATAACGCTGCACGGCATCGCGGAGCATCGCTTCGAAGCCGGGATCGCCCGCCCCGAGCACGGCAATTTGCAGCGACTCCTCCATGAGCCCGGGAAGCGCCTCGCCGATCAGGTCGAACCCTTTTTGCCCGACAAGCCGGGACACGATGCCGATTAGCGGCACGTTCTCGTCCAGCGATAGCCCCAGCTCCTCTTGAAGCACCGTTTTGTTTTGCCGCTTCTTCGCCAAGGAATTCCGGTAAGGCACCTTCAAGTGGGAATCGTTCATCGGGTCGTAAATATCCGTATCGATCCCGTTCACGATCCCGCGCAAATCTTCGGAGCGTTGGCGCAGCACCCCGTCCAGCCTTTCGCCATACTCGCCCGTCTGAATTTCCAGCGCGTAAGTAGGGCTAACCGTCGTCAGCTTGTCCGCATAGCGGAGGGCCGCTTTCATGCAGCTGCCCGCCCCGTAGAACTCCAAGCCTTCTTCGCCGAACAAATCGTCGCCCGCCGAGAGCAAATCCTTCAGCAAATCTTGGGAAAATACCCCTTGATACATCAAATTATGAATCGTAAACACGGTCCGGATGCGGTGCAGAGCCGGATTGTAGGCATAGCGGGTGCGCAGCAGAAACGGAATGAGTCCGGTTTGCCAATCGTGGCAGTGGATAATATCGGGAAGCCGTTCCGAGCGTCCCAACGCCTCCATGAAGGCGAAACAGTAAAAAGCGAACCTCTCCGCCTCGTCCCCGTACCCGTACAAGCTTCCCCTGTTGAAATAATACTCGTTGTCGATCAGCAGAAACCGCACCCCGTCGACCGTTATTTCCTGCAGCCCGCAATATTGGCTGCGCCAGCCGAGCGAGACGTGAAACGTTTCGAGCGTTACCGCGTCCTCCGTATAGGACGCCGGAATTTCCCCGTATTTCGGCAGCACGACCGTAACGTCGACGCCCCGCTTGAGCAGCGATTTCGGCAGCGCGCCGACGACGTCGGCCAATCCGCCCGTCTTGACGAGAGGCGCCGCTTCGGACGCCGCGAACCAGACGTTCATCAGTTCCCCTCCTAAAGTAAGCATTCCATTCGCGACGAAACTCATTTTCCATTGCGGCAGGTCCGATAGGGACCCGCCCTCTATATGACATTCCGCTTCAAGGCGACGAAGGGCACTTGAATGGAGCCCTTCAATTCCCGCAGCGGCCGGATTTCCACTTCTTTGTCCAGAATGCAGTTTTCGAGAAAACCGCCTTCGCCGACGACGCCGTTCTGCATGACGATGCTGTTGCGGACGTAAGCGCCCCGTCGCACCTTCACTCCCCGGAACAAAATGCTGCGTTCCACCGTTCCTTCGATCTCGCAGCCGTTGGCGATCAACGAATGGACGGCTTGCGCGCCGCTGCGGTAACGGGTTGGCGGTTCGTCCTTTACCTTCGTAAATATCGGGTTCGGCTGGAAAAACAGGTCGTTCCATACGTCCGGATCCAGCAGATCCATATTGTGCCGGTAATACGCCGGAATCGTGTTGACGACCCCGAGCGCCCCGTCGTGCAAATAAGCGTTCACTTTAAGCTCGCCCAATCGGGACAAAATGGCATGCCGGAAAAAATGGTCGCGGCCTTGCGCCAGCGTCGTCTCGACAAGCTCGATCAGCAACTCTTTGCGGAGCACGTACATTTCCATCGAGACGATATCGCTTTCGAGACGCCCGAAATGGTCCTGCATTTCGAGCACGCGTCCGTCGGCGTCCAGCCGGGCTTTGCGGGTCAAGCCGGTTTCCGCCCTCGGCCAATGTTTGCAGACGACGGTAATATCCGCTTCCTTGGCCCGGTGATGCTCGAGCACGCGTGCAAAATCGATGTTGCACACCATATGGCTGCGGGTCACGACGATATACTCGGCCGTACTGCGGGCGAAATAATCGCGGTTCCGGTAAAAATGATGCAGGTCTCCTTTGCCGAAATCGCTCTGATCCTCCATCGCCGGAGGGAGCACGAACAAGCCGTTCTGCTTGCGGTGCAAATCCCAATTGCTTCCGGAGCCGAGGTGATCCATCAACGAACGGAACTTCGTATGCGCGAACACGGCCACCTTCGGAATGCCGGAGTTCACCATCGAGGAAAGGACGAAATCGATCAGCCTGTACCTCGCGCCGAACGGCACCGAAGCCAAGCAGCGGTTCGCGGTCAAAGGACCCATTTCCTCCGTCTCATGAATCAGGTTGATCACGCCCATCATTGGCAGCTTCATACCGTTTTCGCCTCCTCCAGTGATTGCTCCGCCGATATTCCTTCGCAGCTTCCGACTACGGCGATTTCATCGGAATCGAAGCTTCCGATCTGCATGCCTTCGCCTACGACGGCACCTTCTCCGACGATCGCACGGACGATTCTCGCTCCTTTGCCGATGATCGCATGGGGCATAATGACGGAATCCTCGACCAGGCTGTCTTTGCCGGTTTTCACGCCGTGGAACAGCACGGAACGGTTGACTCTGCCTTCCACGATGCAGCCTTCGTTGATAAGCGAGCTTTGAATGCTCGCTTCCGGAGATACGTAATGCGCGGGGCGGTTCGGATTCACCGAGTAGATGCGCCATGAACGGTCGTTCAAGTTCAAAGCCGGCTCATCGTCGAGCAAGTCCATGTTTGCTTCCCACAAGCTTTCGATCGTGCCTACATCTTTCCAGTAGCCCGCGAACCGGTGGGAAAACAGTCTCGCCCCGTCGCGGAGCATTTTCGGAATAATATCTTTGCCGAAATCGTTCGAGGACCCGTTGTCGGCCTCATCTTGCATCAAAGCTTCGCGCAGCACGGGCCAGGAGAACATGTAGACGCCCATCGAGGCGAGATTGCTGGTCGGCTGCTTCGGCTTCTCGGCAAACTCGACGATCCGGCTCTCCTCGTCGACGCTCATGATGCCGAACCGGCTCGCGTCGGCCCACGGCACCGATATGACCGCGATCGTCGCGTCGGCCCGGTTCCGCTTATGCGATTCCAGCAACAGGTCATAGTCCATTTTATAGATATGGTCGCCGGATATGACGAGTACGTATTCGGGGTTGTAGCGTTCGATAAACCCGATATTTTGATAGATCGCATTGGCCGTTCCTTTGTACCAAACCCCGCCTTTCTGGCGGACATATGGGGGAAGCACATGCATCCCGCCTTCCCGGCGGTCGAGCCCCCACGGACTTCCGATTCCGAGATATTGATTCAGCACGAGCGGTTGGTATTGGGTCAGCACCCCTACGGTATCGATTCCGGAGTTGACGCAGTTGCTCAGCGTGAAGTCGATAATCCGGTATTTGCCTCCAAAATGAACGGCCGGTTTGGCCAAATCTTTCGTCAAAATGCCGAGACGGCGACCTTCTCCACCAGCCAGCAGCATCGCGATGCATTCGTTGCGCATAATCCATTTCCCCTCTCGGTTGTAAGTTGGTTTTGCTCGGCGTACGCTACCCTACGACGGCATTCCGCACCGGTTCGAGCAGCAGAAACGATAAAGGAGGAACGGGGAGCTCGACGCTGCAGGGCTGGCCGTGCAGCTTCCGGCGTTCGGCTTTCATCCTGCGCGGCATCTCGTGGCCGGAGCCGCCGTATTCGGGGGCGTCGCTGTTGAAGAGAAGCCGATACGACGATGCCGACGGCACCCCCAGCCGGAAAACCGGATAGAAATGATTGGAAAAATTGCATATGGCGATAAAGTGGCTTTTCGCTTGCTTCCCCCAACGAATAAACGTAATTACGCTTTGGGCCGCGTTGTCCGCATCGATCCATTGAAAGCCTTCGGGCGCGTGGTCGCATTCCCAGAGGGCGGATTTTTTGGCGTATAGGGCGCTCAAATCCCGCATGTAGCCGTGCATCGCACCGTGCATCGGATAATCCAGCAGCATCCAGTCGAGCGCTTCCGCGTCCTTCCATTCGTCGAACTGGCCGAATTCGCCGCCCATGAACAGCAGCTTTTTTCCCGGAAATGTCATCCAATATCCGTAGAACAAACGCAGGTTGGCAAATTTCTCCTCATAGGTGCCGGGCATTTTGTTAAGCAGGGAGCGTTTACCGTGAACGACTTCGTCATGCGACAGAGGCAGCATGTAATTTTCGGAGTAGGCGTACATCATCGAGAAGGTGACTAGCGAATGCCGGGCCGGTCGGTGAACGGGATCGGTCTCCATGTAGCGGAGCATGTCGTTCATCCAGCCCATATTCCATTTGTAATTGAAGCCTAAGCCGCCCTTGTAGGTAGGCGCGGTCACGCCGGGCCAGGAGGACGAGTCTTCGGCGATCATCAAGGTATCGGGGTAAAAGCGAAAAACGGTTTCGTTCAGCTTGCGCAAAAATTCGAGCGCTTCGAGGTGCTCGCTCCCGCCATGCCGGTTAAACGCATGCATCTCGGGCGGCTTGTCGAAATGCAGGTCGATCATGCTGGCTACCGCGTCCACCCGCAATCCGTCGATATGATACACGTCGAGCCAAAACAATGCGTTCGAGATGAGGAAGCTGTGCACCTCAGGCTTCGCGAAGTCGAAGGCGAGCGTGCCCCACAGCGGCTTCTCCGCTTTGCGGGGATCGGCGCTTTCATACAGGGGCGTGCCGTCGAACAATCGCAGACCGTGATCGTCTTTGCAAAAATGTCCGGGCACCCAATCCAGCAATACCCCAATGCCCCGCCGATGGCAGCAATCGACGAGCGTCTTCAACCCTTCCGGCGGACCGTATCGACTCGTTGCCGCATAATATCCGGTCGTCTGATAGCCCCATGAACGGTCCAGCGGATGCTCCATCAGCGGGAGTATCTCGATGTGCGTAAAGCCTCTGGAATCGACATAGTCGGCCAATTCCTCGGCTAGCTGGCCGTATGTGCGGAACTGCTCGGGAGCGTCCAGTCTCCAAGAGCCCAGATGCACCTCATAAACGAGCATCGGCCGTTCGTAAGGAGGACGATTGCGTTTCCGCCTGAACCAGCCGGCGTCGTTCCAACGGTAACCGTCCAGCCGTGCAACGATCGAGGCGGTCCCGGGCCTGAGCTCCGCCCGAAAGGCAAACGGGTCGGCTTTCAGCCTTTTGCCGCCATGCCTGTCGACAAGCTCGTATTTGTAAATCGTTCCTTCCGCGATATCGGGCACGAATCCGCTCCATACGCCTGTCGTTCCGTTCCGCTGCAGATGGTGCCCTGCCCCGTTCCAAGCGTTAAAATCCCCCACTACGCTTACTTCAGCGGCATGCGGCGCCCAAACGGTGAACCGTACGCCCGCGCCTCCCCCGACCCGGCAAAGATGTGCGCCGAAGGTCCGGTAGGCGCGAAACAATTGGCCGTGATTGTACAAATACAGATCGTCGGAAGTGACGTACGGTGAAAGTGTTGCCATGCCTCGGGGCACCTCCTTGGACCGAGAATGATGAACAGCCAACTTATAATGTTAAAGTTTTGTAAAGATACCTAACAACGAATGCAACTTACAATTCTTATTATAGAGGAAAACAAAACGTTTTTCATCCAAGTTTTCTAAATATTTTATCAATTCGAGCCATTTCACCAAAAATAGATGGTCACCTAGTCATTTTATCGCCTTCTTCTTACATCTCCTATCACGATACGACATAATTCCTCACACAAAGGTGCATACGCAACGATTTTCCGCAGCAATAGTCTATATGGATAAATACGGAAAGCACTCCAACTATGCCAATCCTTTGTATCATCGCTTGTTTGTCTTCAATCGGGTGGCAAATGCAAAAGCCGGGAAAAGGATAAACCATATAATTTGGAGAATAAAAAGACATACACCATATGAATACCCCGTTTGGAGAGGATTCAACATCGCAATTCATCTGTTTCGACAATTTTTCTGCTACATTCAGACAACGGAATAAGAAATAGTAGCCAAAGGAGGCACGAAACGTGGGTAATGCGGAAATGAATAGTTTTATCGTCATCCATGCGGATATCGAAGACGTGTGGAGCGCGCTGACAGACGAGAACAAGCTAACGCAATGGTACGCACCCGGATCTCCTTGGGAAATTCCCGAGCTGAGCGCCGGACAGAAAATGTTGTTTACCTTGATGCCCAACCGCTACAACAACCTCGCCGAGAAGCTTCCCATGACCTTGACGATCGGGAAGATTGACCCGTATCGGGAGTTTTCGTTTTATGTGGATGCGCAGCAAACCTTCATCTCTTTCTCATTGGAGAGGCAACAGGACGGAATAAAAGTTATGGCCAACATGGGAGGGTATGACGAGTCATTGGCTAATCTGAAAGCTTTGACGGAGGGCAAGGAACTCCCTTATGCATAGGAAAGCGGATTGGGACGAGTATGGCGCCGCCGATCCTCTTCGGGGGGGCAACCCCGAGCTTCGCAGCCTGGGGCGAACTTCATTAAAAACCCAAAAGAGACTGTCCAGGAACGGATCGTTCCCGGAACAGTCTCTCTTCGATTATTCCATAAACCGGCATGTCCTGATCCGACTTGCCGCTTATCCTTCCAGCAGCAGCGATTCCGGATCTTCGAGCAGTTCTTTGACCGTGACAAGGAAACGTACGGCTTCGCTTCCGTCCACGATACGATGGTCGTACGATAGGGCGATGTACATCATCGGGCGGTTTTCCATCCGCTGCTCGTCGAGAGCGATCGGTCTCCACTGGATTTTGTGCATGCCCAGAATGCCGACCTGAGGCGTATTCAAAATCGGCGTCGACAGAAGCGATCCGAAAACGCCACCGTTCGTGATCGAGAAGGTTCCTCCCTGCAAATCGGACAATTGCAGCGTGTTGGAACGCGCTTTCCCGGCCAAGTCGGCGATCGTGCGCTCGATTTCGGCGAATCCGAGCCGGTCCGCATCCCTTACTACCGGTACGACCAGCCCTTCCTTCGCCGATACCGCGATGCCGATATCGTAATACTTTTTCGCCAAAATCCGGTCGCCGTCAATTTCCGCATTCAGCAGCGGGAATTTTTTCAACGCTCCGACAACCGCCTTCGTGAAGAAGGACATGAAGCCGAGTCCGACGTCGTTTTTCTCTTGGAACGACTGCTTGCGACGTTTGCGGATGTCGAGAATTTTCGTCATATCGACTTCATTGAAGGTGGTCAGCATGGCGGCCGTCCGTTGGGCTTCGACCAGTCGCGTGGCGATCGTCTGGCGGCGTCTGGACATGCGGATCGTCTCGATCGGCTTCGCCGGATCGTCAAGAACCGTTCCGCCCGACGAACGGGCCGGATTCGGCTCTGACTGTTCCTTGACGGCAGACGCTGCCGCTTGAGGTTCGGCGCTGCGCGGAGCGGATACCTCGTTGCGATGAATACGCCCGTTCGGGTCCACCGGAACGACGCTCTGCAGATCGATCCCACGCTCTCTCGCCAGCTTGCGCACCGACGGAGAAGCGGTATAGGCGGAACCGGACTCCGGTTCGGCTGCCGGTGCAGGTACGGATGCAGGTGCCGACGACGGAGGCGTGGCGGACGCCGTACGGACCAGCTCGGCATCATCCGCCAACTGGGTGCCCGCCGGTTGACCGCTTGCAGGAGCAACCGCTCCTTCTTGAATCGTACCTACGACTTCCCCTACTTGCACGACGTCCCCTTCGCTTTTGCGTATTTCCGCGACCACGCCGGAACGTTCCGCATTTACTTCCAAATTGACTTTATCCGTTTCGAGCTCCAATAACATATCTCCCTGATTGACCGTATCGCCGACCTTAACCAGCCATTTGGCAATCGCGCCTTCCGTTATCGACTCGCCCATCTCGGGTATTTTAATGTCAGACATGAACCGCTCCTCCTTGACGTTCCGTTTGGAAAAAGCTTCGATCCATCGCATTCGCGATCAATTGCCGCTGCTCGAAGCTGTGTACGTTCTGATAGCCGCTCGCCGTGCTGGACCGCTCGCGGCGGCCGACGTAACGGACGATGGCCCCTTCCGGCGCCAATTCGCGAATGCGCGGCTCCATGAAGCTCCAGGCTCCCATGTTGCGCGGTTCTTCCTGCATCCATACGATTTCCCGCAAATTCGGGAACCGACGGAGAACGGACCGGATTTCTTCCGCCGGGAACGGATACAGCTGCTCCGTCCGGACGATATGAAGCCAGCTCCAGTCCGCTCCCCCGTCCGCCTGGATCGCTTCTTCCAAATCGACGGCCACTTTGCCGCAGCACAATACGAGTCTTTCCACCCGAGCGGGCTGCGTGCCCAATCCCGGCTGTTCCAATATGGGCTGGAACTGTCCCGAGCTCAACTCCGTACCCGGAGATGCGACGCGCGGATTCCGGATCAGGCTTTTCGGTGCCATCACGATAAGCGGACGGGCTTCCTCGCTTTGCGTCAGCGCGGCTTGTCTGCGCAGCAGGTGGAAATATTGCGAAGCCCGGGTCAGATTGACGACCGTCCAGTTGTCTTCGCCCGCCAGCTGCAAATAACGTTCCAGACGGGCGCTGGAGTGCTCGGGACCTTGACCTTCATAGCCATGCGGCAACAGCAAGGTCAGGCTCGATTTTTGCCGCCATTTGCCGCGTCCTGCGGCAAGAAACTGATCGATGATAACTTGTCCCGCATTGGCAAAATCTCCATACTGCGCTTCCCATATGACGAACGTTTCCGGCGCGAACACATTGTAGCCGTATTCGAAGCCGAGCACGGACGCCTCCGACAATGGACTGTTATGGATCGCAAACGAAGCTTTCGCCTGGGGCAGCGCGTGCAGCGGGCAGAACGTGTCCCCCGTTGCGGAATCGTGCAGGACAAGGTTGCGGTGGGCGAAGGTCCCCCGCTGGGAATCTTGTCCGCTGACGCGAATCGGTTTCCCGTCGGCCAAAATCGTCGCGAACGCCAGTGTCTCGGCCAGCGCCCAATCGACCTTCTCGCCTTCGTCCAACGCTTTGGCACGGCGTTCCAATATGCGCTGCAGCTTCGGATACGTATGGAAGCTATCCGGCCGTTTCAAGAGTTCCACGTTGATGTCCTTCAGCTTTTCCAACGGCACTGCGGTAACCGGTGGCTGTGCAGCCTCTTCACGGACGACGGTGACGGCGCCGCGTTTGCCGTTCGCTTCTCTTTCGCCGCTGCGCAGCATTTCCTCGTAAGCTTCCTGAAGGGCGGCCAGAGAATCCCGCTTCAACGCTTCTACGCGTTCTTGGGTCAATACGCCTTCCGCCACGAGCTTGTTCGCATAAAGCGTCGCGACCGTCTTGTGGTTTTTGACAGCCTCGTATATGACCGGCTGGGTCGTCTCGGGGTCGTCCGATTCATTATGGCCGTAACGGCGGTATCCGATCAGATCGATCAAGAAATCTTTATTGAACCGCTCGCGGAACTCGCAAGCCATCCGAACCGCCGCTATGCAAGCTTCAGGATCGTCGGCGTTCACATGGACGATCGGAATTTCGAACCCTTTCGCCAAGTCGCTGGCATAATAAGTGGAGCGGGCATCATGGCTTTCAGTCGTGAACCCGATCCGGTTATTGACGATCACATGCACCGTTCCGCCGTTCCGGTAGCCCGGAAGCCTGTTGAAGTTCAACGTCTCCGGCACGATGCCTTCTCCGGCGAATGCGGCATCCCCGTGCATGATGACCGCAGCGGCCGCGCTCTCGTCCTGTACGGGGTTGCCCCGGGCGCCGCGTTCTTCCTGCGCCGCTCTTGTGAAGCCTTCGACGACCGGATTGACGAACTCCAGATGACTCGGATTATTCGCCAAAGTCAGGCGAATTTTCCGGCCTTCGCTCTCCTCCACGGACCGGTCCGCTCCCAAATGATATTTCACGTCTCCCGTCCAACCATAGTTGATGCCGATCGAGCCTTCGGACGGCACAAGATCCCGGTTCGGAGAATGGTGGAATTCCGCGAATATTTTACCGTAAGGTTTACCGAGAACGTGAGCGAGCACATTCAGACGTCCCCGGTGGGCCATACCCATCAGGACGTGTTTGCCCCCTTGCCGCGCAACCGTGCGAACCAGCTCGTCGAGCATCGGAATGAGCGCATCGTTGCCTTCCACGGAAAAGCGCTTCTGACCGACGAACGTGCGATGCAGAAACGTTTCGAATTGCTCGGTCTGGATAAGCCTGCCCAATAGCGCTTCCCGCTCCTGCGCGGTCAGCGCCTCGGCCACGGCCACGCCCTTCTCCACATTTTTGTTCAGCCAATCGCGTTCGCGCTCCTCATGAACATGGCTGAATTCGTAAGCGGTCGATTGCGTGTAAGTCCGGCGCAATCTCTCGATAGCGTCCCATCCCGTTGCGACGTCGTCCGGCGCATTCTCCCAAATAAGCGAAGCGGGGAGAGCCAGAAGATCCTCCTTGCCGAGTCCGAACGTTTCGGGATCGAGCAGCCGGGTATTCGCGGCAGAGCCCAAATGAAGCGGATCGATATCCGCGGCGAGATGTCCGTATGTGCGAATGTTCCATACCAATTTGCCGGCCGCCACCGCTTTATGCAACAACCGCGGGTCGACCGACTCGTTTACGTTCCGGCCCGGGGCCGAATTTTGCGCTTGCTCCGGCGCCAGCTCTGCGGAAGGGGGGGCCCCCCAGCGCTGAAACAATTCCCGGAAGGAAAGATCTACCGAATCGGGATTGATCAAGTATTGTTCGTACTGCTCCTGCACGTATCCGAGATTGGGGCCGTAGTACGTTCGCCACAGCTGATCCCTGTTGGCATTCCCGGTATTCATGGATGTAACCTCCTCATGCTCTCGCGTGGAGACTGTCGTCTTTCCGTCGAAGCGCATACTACTAGTAAGACCAGTATAAACGAAATGAATCATATTAAAAACAATCTATTTTCGATCAATTTGATCTAATTTTGATATGGATTAACAATAGGGAAACGGACGGCGCCTTTCCCGCGGCCCCTCCAAAGATTATACAGGTTCAAACCAATTGGTTCAATCCATTTAGACTTCCCCATTCCACTCCTTATGAAACTGCTCCAAGTAAATTTCCATAAACCTGTGCCGCTCTTCCGCAATGGCGCGCGCAGCTTCGGTATGGAGCAAGCCTTTCAGCTTCAGCAGCTTTTCATGAAAATGGTTGATCGCGGTCGTCCGGCCCAGCCGGTACTGTTCCTTGGTCATCTCCGTCCGGGGAGGCAGCGCCGGATCGTAAATCGGATGCCCTTTCCAGCCCGCATACACGAACGTTCGCGCGATCGCGATCGCGCCTATCGCATCGAGCCTGTCCGCATCCCGGACAACCATGCCTTCCAGCGTCCGCATGGGCGAAGCCGGGCCGGAACCGAAAGACATCGTCGAAATAATATCCAGAACATGGCTTTGTACGGACGGCTCGACCGACTCGGTTCGCAGCCATTGCCCTACTTTGGCCATACCCGCCTCTTTGGAGGGGTTCAGCTTCTCGTCGGCAACATCGTGCAGAAGAGCCGCGAGCTCGCACACGAACGGATCGGCGCGCTCCGAGGCGCACAGCTTTCTAGTCATCCGGACTACCCGTTCGATATGGGGCCAATCGTGTCCGGAAGCTTCCCCCCCATGAACCGATCTGGCGAATTCCCCCGCGTGCCGCAGAACGACATTACGCTCCATCGGCAACGGATCCTTCCGCTTGTTTGACGCAGACGAAAAAAGCGCGTTCCGTCTCGGGGGTCGGGGCTTTGCGCACGAAGTCCGCAAATTGCGACACTTGCGAGAAGCCGCTTTCTCTCAACAGCGCCTCGATTCGCCGGAGCGGATAGGCACGTTGCACGTGCGTTTCATCAATACGCAAATAACGGCGAGCATCCGGGGAGAAGGAAGGATCTCTGTCCGCAGATTCGTCCGAAGCGAACCACTCGGATTCCCGCACGAAAATGGCCAGATCATGCTCGATCTCGCATCGCTCCTCGTCGAGATCGCTCGTCCAAATATAGGAGATGTCGTCGTCGTTGAGCGTAAAAGGCTGCATCTCGGCATAAGACCGCAGTTGGCCTTCCGTATGCACGTCGAATATAAAGGTGCCTCCGGGCTTCAATCCGGCATACGTATGCCGGAACGTTTCCGCCAGATCGGCTTCCTCGGTCAAATAGTTGATGCAATCGCAGCAGGATATGACCGCATCGACCGGCTCCGGCAGCACCCATTCCCGCATGTCCTGCTGCAGCCATGTTACCGAGCCCCCCGGCGCGAACGGGAACGTCCGCTGCTGCTGCTCGGTTTTCTCTTGGGCTACCGCCAGCATGTCGTCCGACAAGTCTATGCCGAATACGCGAAGGCCGGACTGTGCGAGAGGAATGGATATGTTCCCGGTGCCGCAGCCGAGATCGACTAATGTTGCCGGTTTGCCGGTGCCGTCCCAGCATTGCCGGAGAAAGCTGATCCAGCGCGGATAAGGCATATCCTCCATCAGTCTGTCATAAATGTACGCAAATTGACCGTAACGCATCAGATCCCTCCGCTAAGCCCTAATCCATTCGACTTCGTCCCGCTCCAGTCACGAAACGGCAAAGGCGCGGCTACTCCAGCTTCTCTTTCAAATGCGTCCAGCTGCCTTGCTGCGTAATCAGCCCTTCCTTCATCAGCTTGCCCAGCGCCCGCTTGAACGCCGCCTTGCTGATGCCGAACTTCGATGCGATAACATCGGCCGGCGTCTCGTCGGAATAAGGCATCGCCCCGTTCGGACGATCCCGCAAAAAGGCGAGGATGCGGTCCGCATCCTCGACGCGGCCGACTTGCTTCGGCTGACGCGTCGATAAATTGACTCTGCCGTCTTCGCGGACGAAGACGACTCGGACGTTTACCCGTTCGCCAAGGCGCAGCGGTCGCGTACGTTCCTTCTCGTGCACCATCCCGATGGCGCCGAAGCCGAGCACCCCGCCTTCGCATACGACGAACGTCCCCATTTGGAGAGGCTTGTAGACGATTGCGTCCACCCAGCTGTTTTTCCAGGAATCCGGCGCACGGAACGCAAGCGCGGTCAATTCCTTCTCGCCGGCCAGTTTGGCCGTCATCCGGCCTTGTCTGTCATGGTTCAGCATGACGTATACCCGGTCCCCCGGCTTCGGGTGCAGCTCCTTCGATTCGGGGAGCTCCGAAGCCGGCAGCAGCAGCTGCCGCCCGAGCCCCATCTCGAGAAAACAGCCGAATCTCGGATGAATGTCGGCCACTTCGAGCAGTCCTATTTCGCCGAGCCGAATGTTCGGCTTCTTCATTGTCGCGGATAACCGATCCTCGGTATCGTGGAACAAAAACGCTTCCACCTCGTCCCCCGGCTTCACCGAACCGACAATCTCGCTATAATGCAGCAGCACATCGCGCGTACCGTTGGTCAAAAAAAAGCCGTTAGGCGGCACTTCCCGCGCCACCTGCAGCTTCGCCACCGTACCGGCCTCCAACCGATCCTCGGCCGACATCATACGAGCTCGACCACCTTAGCATCGGACCATAACCGCTCGATGTTATAATATTCCCGCTCGTCGCGATGGAACACGTGGACGACCACGTCGCCCAAATCGACGAGCACCCAGCGCGCCGTATCGAACCCTTCCAAGCCGCGCATCGGTACGCCCAACTCCTCGGCTTTTTTGCGCACTTCCTGCGCGATTGCCTGCACCTGCGTATCCGAGTTGCCGTGACAAATGACGAAATAGTCGGCTACCAGCGATATGCCCTTCAAATTCAGCACAACGAGGTTGTGCGCTTTTTTGTCCTCTACCGCTTTGACGACTTCGTTCATAATATGGTCCGGTGATGGATTCATCTGCATTCCCCCTCAATAATATAATTCCGAAAATTCATTCGTATAAAGTTAGATTACCCAAAATAACAGCTGTAAACATCCGTTAGATGCGGAACACAATCAGTGCTTCCGGTCTTCAGTCCTTCGGCCCTGTGCGGCCGCCTATTTCGTCGATCAGGGAATTCCGGGCGACGATCGTAAGGGGAAATACTTTCTTCCCTTTCTCCACGAGAAATTGCACCGTCGAATCGAAGCCGGCAACAAGCGCTCTCTCCAAGCTATGTTCGGCCATTTCCCGAATGACAGGCACGGTCGGAAAATCCCGGCCCGGCTCGATGTAATCGGCCAGACATACGATTTTATCCAGCAGCGTCATCCGTTCCCTGCCGGACGTATGATACCGGATGGCGTCCAACACCTCGCAGTCGGTTATGCCGTACCGCTTGCGGACCACTTCAGCGGCAAGAGGCCCGTGGAGCAGCTGGGGATCGTAGTTGAACAGATCCGGATCGAGCTCTTCCGCCGCATATTCGCGACGCTGCTCTTCAATCGGCCAATATTTGCAATAATCGTGAAGCAATGCCGCCAATTCCGCCTTATCCGGATCGCCTCCGAACCGTTTCGCAAGCTCGACTGCGGCCCCCATGACGCCTATCGTATGATCCCAGCGCTTCAAGGGCATCTGGCCGCGCGTCTCTTCCATCAACCGTTCACGATTCATACAGCCGGTTCTCCTCGATATAGAATAAAACCGGGTCCGGCACCAGATAACGGACCGATTTCCCGGACTTGCGCATATCCCGGATCATCGTGGAGGAAATGCCGACTTGAGGCATCGACGCGGATAAGACGCTGCCGCGGATCGATATTGGGAGCAGGCCCACTTCCGACGAGTAGCCCGGCCGGGCAAGCCCGATAAACTTGATCATGCCGACCAGCTCGCCGATGCGCACCCAATTCGGCAAATATTGCACCATATCCGCTCCGATAATGTAAAAAAAATCGATGCCGGGGTACTGCAGCTTAAGCTCGCGGACCGTATCCACGGTGTAGGACGTGCCTCCGCGGCGAATCTCCAGCGTCTCCGCGCGAAAATACCGGTTGTCCGCGATCGCCGCTTCGACCATCCGCAGCCGCTGCTCCGCCGACGCCTTGGGGGCGTTCGGCTTGTGCGGGGGCGTACTGGAAGGCATAAACCACACCTCGTCCAAACCGGCCTCTTCCCTCGCCCGCTCCGCCGCCAACAAATGCCCTTGGTGGATCGGATCGAACGTTCCTCCCATAATCCCGACCTTCATATCCGACACCCCTTACGGGAGCACGATTTGCTTATTGTCCTTGGATTGCTTGTACAGGACGATCGTTTTGCCGATTCGTTGCACAAGCTCCGATCCCGATTTGACTGCCAGCTCGCCGGCAATCTCGTCGCTGTCATCCGTGCAGTTGTTCAAGATGGACACCTTGATCAGCTCGCGCACTTCTATCGCTTCTTCGATATGCTTGACCAGATGATCGTTCACGCCGCCCTTGCCAACTTGAAAAATCGGATCGAGATGGTGTGCCAGAGACCGCAAATGCCTTTTTTGTTTACCCGTCAACATGTTGTTATCTTTCCCCTTCTTCGTCTTGCTCATATAGGTTTAAAAAGCTTCCAGAACCGCTTCCCGCATCGCCGCGACAGGCGCCTCGCGGCCGGTCCAATATTCGAAGGCGTACGCGCCTTGATAAATAAACATGCCGAGCCCGCCGTGCGTCTTGGCGCCTTTCGCTTCCGCTTCCCGCAGAAGGCGGGTCACGAGCGGATTGTACACCGTCTCGCTCACCGTCAAGCCTTCGTGAAACCAGGACGTATCGATCAGCACATCGTCTACGTTCGGATGCATGCCTACCGAAGTGTTATGGACGATCAAATCCACTTCATCGCGCACGTCTTGGATCGATTCGTAGCCCATACCGTCCGATTTCGTAAACGGACGGACCGCTTCCGCCAGCTCCAGCGCCTTGGATACCGTCCGGTTGGCGATGTATACGGCGGCCGCGCCTTCCTTCGCCAGCGCATAGGAGACGCCCCGAGCGGCTCCTCCCGCCCCGAGAATAAGCACTTTTTTCCCGGCGACGCCGAATCCGGCCTCTTCCTTCAACGAACGGACGTACCCGATTCCGTCCGTGTTATGGCCGATCAACCGGCCATCTTCGTTGACAATCGTATTGACCGCTCCGATCGCCTTCGCGCCCTCGTCGATCTCGTCCAAGTAGTCCATCACTTCCAGCTTGTGGGGAATCGTCACATTAACCCCGCGGAACTGCATCGCCCGTATGCCCGCGACCGCATCCTTCAGCTGTCCCGGCAAAATATGAAACGCCGCATAAGCCGCATTCAAGCCTAATACGCGAAACGCCCGATTATGCATGATCGGCGATTTGGAATGCTTGATCGGGTCGCCGAATACGCCGTGCATGACCGTACCGGTATCCATTTGCCATTGTACCATGATCCGTTCCTTCTCCCCGCTCCCATATTGCCGATGACGATATGTCCTTTAGATCAATGAGTCGCGCACCGCTACCTTTACGCCTTTCGGGGCGTGAACGACGATTTGGGCTCCCGCATCGCTGTTGATGGCGATCCAGCCAAGCCCGGAGATGAGCACTTCGCTCGAGCTTCCTTTCGGAATGCGGAATGCATGCTTCGTAAGAGGAGGAATCGCATCCAGCCCTTCCTTGGCCGGAGGAGACAGCATCTCACCCTTGTGCTCGGCGTACAGCTCCTCCGCCCGTTCCAGCTTCGTCCGGTGGATCGGCAGCGCATTGGACATATAGCATGTAAACGATTGTCTTGCCCCTTGCGTGAAATCGAAACGGGCATATCCTCCGAAGAAAAGGGTCTGCTTCTCGTTAAGCTGGAAAACGGCCGGCTTGATCGGCTTATCCGGCAGCAGCTTCTGCAAATCGCGCTTGTCTGCCAATTCCGTCAAACGATGCGCATATACGATTCCCGGCGTATCGATAATATGCCGTCCGTCGTCCAAAGGAATCTGCACGAGATCAAGCGTCGTTCCGGGATACGGCGATGTCGTCAGTTCCGCCTCCAAATCGCTGTAATCTCCGATAAGCCGGTTAATAAGCGTGGACTTGCCGACGTTTGTCGCACCGACCACGTATACGTCCTTCGTTCCGCGGTGCCCCGCGATCGCCTCGACCACGCGGTCGAACCCGATATTTTTTTTGGCGCTGCAAAGGACGATCTCGGCCGTTTTCAGACCGTGCTCCTTTACCTGCTTCTGGACCCAATTCAATATCCGGTTCACATTGATCGCCTTGGGCAGCAGATCGATTTTGTTTACGACCAGCACGACCGGATTATGTCCGACGAACCGGTGAAGTCCGTTGATCAAGCTTCCCTCGAAATCGAACAGGTCGACGATATGGACGACGAGCGATTCCGTCCGGCCGATCCCGCTCAATATTTTCAGAAAATCGTCCTGATTGGGCGTCACGCTCGATATTTCATTGTAGTGCTTGATCCGGAAGCAGCGCTGGCATAGTGCCGGCTCCTTCTTCAGTGCCGCAGCGGGCGCATATCCGAGTCTATCCGGCGATTCCGTCTGGATCGGAACACCGCACCCGGAACAACGCAAATCGTCAGCCGTTGCCATGTTACGAGTCCTCCCATCCCATAAAGCCTTTGCGTTTCATCCAAGATAACGCCGCTTTTTCGATACGCCGGTTTATTTTTGTAAAAAAGCCTTCGTCACGCAGCTCGATCGGCAGTACGAGAATCGTATACAGGCCGAGCCGGTTGCCGCCCAAGACGTCCGTAAGCATCTGGTCGCCGATGACGACGGTTTGCTGCGGAGCAAGCGACATCATTCCCATCGCTTTGCGGAACGCCGAGTTTCCGGGCTTCTTCGCGCGGAATATGTAAGGTATCGAGAGCGGTTCGGAAAATCGGGACACGCGAAGCTTGTTATTGTTCGAAACGATAACCACTTTGAAGCCGATCGTCTGCAGCTGCTTGAGCCAGACGAGCAGCTCCGGGGTCGCCTGCGGATGCTTCGCCCCGACCAGCGTGTTGTCCAGATCGGTAATAATGCCCCGAATCCCGGCGTCCCATAATGCCTGAACGTCGATTTCATAAATCGAACGGACGTTTTTTTGCGGAATCAATTTTTTCAGCAAACGTCACTCAAGCTCCTTTGCATCCTTATATACGACAAACTATACCATAGATGTCCATACCCTGCAAAAGGGAAAGCGTGATGCGTCCGGGTGCGGCGAATCATGCGGAAGCACGTCCTTTCCCGCGCAGCTTGGCTACTAAGAGCAGCACGACGGGAATCAGAAAACCGAACGTAGCGATATACGTCGGCCATATTTTCGAATCCCACCAATCGCGATATGCGGTATCGGGGTACATAATGAGGGACAAAACGACCATCGTCGCCCCCAGCGGCAATACGAGCAACCGCTCGTTCCCGATCCGGAGAAGCTGGGCGATCCCCCTCAAGCCGGCGTACGAATATAAGATCATCTTGAAATACAGCGAAATAATCCATAGAGTGGCCATAAATACTTCCATGCGCGACAATATATTGCCGACATTGATTTTCTTGGCCAGCGCATAGCTGGGATAAGCTTGCTGGACCGTGTTCTCGACTCCGAGAACGGAAATGCATACCATGGTAATGACCAGCAGGAAAGCTCCGCCGATGACGGAGCCCAGAAAGAAAGCTTTTTCGGCCTTGGGAGTATCCCCGACTACAGACGGATGGAGCATTAGAATAAAAACGAGCGGCATGCCGGAAAAGCCGACATAATCGACTACAGCACGCAAAAACGGCTTCGCTCCGATCGCGAATGCAGGCTGCAAATGCTCCGGCTTTATTTCGGGAGAGGCCAGTAGGGCCAGCGCGACGAACAGGGCGGCGAATATGGGGAACAGCACCTCGGCGGCACGGGCCAGCGTTCCCAAACCGAGCTTGAGCCCCATGACGACTACGAGCATAAACAATGCGTTGAGGACCGGCATCGGCGTCTGCGTCATAATTTGGGTTGCCATAAATTCTCCCATGTAAAACAGGAGCGAAGGAGCGCCCAAAAAGAGCGTGGTTGCGATATAAAGCAAGGAGACAATTGAACCAAGCCACTTCCCCAGCCATTTGCGGTTCATTTCAACCAGCGTGCAGCCGGGAGCTTGTCTTGCCAATCGAACATACAACCAGACGAGTCCCAATGTAACCGCCATGCCGGCCAAGATGGCCATCCAGCTGTCCTGCTTCGCGGAGGAGGCCGAGCTGAGCGGGATGAACAAAATGGAGCTTCCGATCGTAAACAATGCGACGAGCTGCATAAATTGGCGAACGTTAACTACGTCGTTATTCATCGTTCGTTTTTCCCTTCCCGCGCTTCAGCTCAGCCACCGGAAAACCGCATCGCTGAAAGGCTTGTATACGAAAGCGATCCAGTCCAGCGGATTCGGTATCGGTATCCGGACGCTCTTTGCTATTCCGAGTCCGAGAGCAAGCGCCAGCGTGATGGAAAATGCCCAAATTTCCTTCTTGCTCCGCTTTCGCAGCAGCGGAAGCTCGATCAAAATAATCCCGGCTCCCGCCGCCATAATCCCGATAACACCCAGCATGTCGGCTATCTCTCCATTTTGTTCAGGAATGAGTTGCTCTGCGTCCCCGTGCGCTTAATTTTGACTTCGACACGGACTTGTACCGGCAGTTCGGGAAATATCGTATTCCAGCTGCTTTGCAGCTTTTCCCACGCTTTTGGCTCGTCGCGGTGAATCGCCTCGCCAAAGCCGAATATGTCAGCGCCAAATTCCTTTTGTGTATTTTGTATGGTCTTCGCAATAAACCCTTTGATTTTCTCCTCGGACTGCCGCTCGAGCAAGTCCAACATCTCTACTTTGTTTAAATCGATCGTGCATGCGACCTCTCCGATATTCTGCTCGACGCGAACAGTCAGATGGATTGCCGGCTTGCCGTTATTTACAATGCCCTTCATTTCCGTTTTGGAACGGATGACTTCGAAATTCAACATCCCGCCGTCCGGACAAGGGATTGTGCCGATCGTGCTTTGTATTTTATCGACAATGTAATTGTAGGCCTTGCTCTCTTCTTCGTT
Source organism: Paenibacillus hemerocallicola (assembly GCF_006265175.1). Lineage (GTDB taxonomy): Bacteria > Bacillota > Bacilli > Paenibacillales > NBRC-103111 > Paenibacillus_AB > Paenibacillus_AB hemerocallicola. The sequence continues at coordinate 107,771 of NZ_VDCQ01000002.1, forward strand.
AAGCCACCCGACCAGCTTGTCTTCCCGAAAAACGCCGATATTGGAATATTTGATGGAGGCATTCGTCTCTGCCGTTTTCAGATTGTCGACAGAGCTGCCCGATTGGACGTCGCCCAATATCCGAATTCCCGTCAGCGTCGGCTCCTTGCCCTTGCTCATTAAATCGGACAGCAGATCGTCGAGAAATACGCTTGTGGTCGGCGCCCATACCCTCTCCGAGGTTTGCAGCATTTTAAACATATTGTTGGCCGGAACTTTCTCGATCGGCTGCAGAATGCCCATCACCTGCTTCGCCTTCGCTTCCCTGGCTATGACCACGTAAAAATCGGTTCGCAGCTCATGATCCCTGGCAAAAAAATCGAGAAGGTTTTTAATCCCTTCCCGGGCCACTTCTTCGCTGATCACAAGGATGCGCAGGTGGGACATATAGATTTTACGGGGTGCGCTTGTGGTCATTCGACGAAAGCATTCGAAGATGGTGCGTCCCGTCTCTTCGTATATCGTAATCGGCGAATTGTTGGCTCCGCCTTTTTTGGCGGCGATTTCTTGCGGATTTACGATTTGTACGGACAGCCGGTACTGGTCTCCCTGTTTATCGATTCCGATTCCCAGGGCAATAGCGAGATCGTTCAGCTCCCTTCGGTTCCAGCATCCGCTGAGCATCAGCAGCATACTTATACAAGCGACGAATACGACCGTCTTTCGCTTCATGTCCAACCACCTTATGTTTGTTCCGGCCGATCTTGTCCCGTCTGTCCGGACGGCTCCTTGTTCCGATTGCCTTTTGAAAACTGTTCCTTACCGTTATTCGGCTGTCGGGAAGCGGCCATGTGCGAATACATTTGCCACCAGGGCACCCGGACGATATTATCCTTTTGTCCGGATGCCCGAAACGGCGCGAAGGGGGTCATGTAGGGCACGCCGAACGATTGCAAATGGCATAAATGCAGCACTAGCGCGATCAATCCGATAATGATGCCGAAAAAGCCGAAGGAAGCCGCAAGTCCCATAAAGGCGAACCTCAGCATCCGGATAGAGATGCCGATCTCGAAGCTGGGAAAAATAAAGCCGGTAATTGCCGTAATGGACACGATTATGACCATCGCCGGAGATACAAGTCCCGCTTCCACGGAGGCTTGTCCCAGAACGAGCGCGCCAACGATGGAGATCGATGTCCCTACCGCCCTCGGCATGCGCACGCCCGCTTCGCGCAATAGCTCGAAGGTAATTTCCATCATTAACGCTTCGATGAAGGCGGGAAACGGGATTCCTTCCCGCTGCGCGGCCAGACTGATCAAGAGAGAGGTCGGAATCATCTCCTGATGGAAAGTCGTAATGGCGATATACAATGCCGGAGCAAGCAAAGAAATAAAAAAAGCGAGATATCTCAGAAGGCGCAGCAGTCCGAAGTCCGATCGATGATAGTAGTCCTCCGGTGATTGGAGAAATTGCGTGAACAGACCCGGAACGAGCAGAACAAACGGGGTGCCGTCAATGAAAATCGCTACTCTGCCCTCCAGAAGGGCGGCAGCGACGACATCGGGGCGCTCCGTATTGTTGACGGTCGGAAATACCGTATACGTTTCATCCTGGATAAATTCTTCAATGTAGCTGCTTTCCAAAATCCCGTCGATCTTAATGTTGGCGAGTCTATCCCGAAGCTTCCCGAGTACGTCCTCCTTCACGAGTCCGTTTATGTACATGAGCGCCGTGTCGGTTTTCGTCACCCGGCCGATTTCCTTCGTCTCCACCCACAAATTCGGATCCTTGATCCGCCGTCTTACAAGCGAAATGTTCGTATGCAGCGCTTCGGTAAAGCCGTCCTGCGGTCCGCGTACGACCGTCTGCGATACCGGCTCGGTCACCTGCCTTTGTTCACCGCCACGGGTAGCGACTACAATAGCCATCGGCACGTTTTCCGTCCAAATGACGGAATCGCCTGCCAAGATGGACTTCTGGATATCGGCAAAAGCGGTCTTCCAGCCAATATCGCCAACGGTTATGACGAGATGACGGGCGAACTCCTCGAATTCGTTTCGGCCGACTTTGCCCGAATGGAGAAGCAGCGATTCCATTAGACGAAAGATGGAGTCCTTATCGACAAGCCCTTCCATATACGAAAGAGCCAATCGGATTTCATGATCCTTTCCGAATACGATGTCCCGTACGATCAAATCTTTGCTGTTACCGAAGCTCTTGGTCAGTTGGGATATATTTTCCGCAAGGCTGGAAGAAATGTTCACGAGACGGCACCCCTTGCTGACGTTTTATAACCATTATGGACGACTAGCCCCAGCTTTATAATCACGGGGTATATCGCATTCAAATTAGGAAAAAATTGAAAAGACAGAAATGGCAGTCAAAGACAGCTGGGGGGCGGCATTCTGGAGAGAGGTACCGTTTCGATACGGCAGTACGTCATATTGACCGCATTGTTCGTGATCGGAGATACGATTTTGTATATACCCGCAAAAGTGATCGGTGTAGGAAAGGAAAGCGCATGGCTGTCGGGTTTTTTGGCGATGGTTGCCGGGCTGTGCGCCGCTGCGTTGTATGGCGTGTTGGCCAGCCGGTTTCCCCGTATGACACTGATCGATATCGGCAGCCGGACACTCGGCACGTGGCTCGGGAAGTCGGTCGGTGTGCTGTTCGTCGCCTTCTTCCTGATCGATTCGGCGATTGTTTTATGGCAAGTGGGCGATTTTATGGCAACCCACATTATGCCGGAAACGCCGATCCAAGCATTCCTTATTTTGTTTATGCTAGTCGTGCTAATGGGGTTCAGGCTTGGCATCGGTACGGTCGTCCGCTCGGCCGAATTGCTCTTTTTCTGGGTCGTCGTCCTCTTTGCGATGCTGGTCGTCATGCTGACCCCCCAAATAGACCCGAAACATCTGAAGCCTTTTTTTGATAAAGGGCCTAACCCCGTGCTGCGGGGAACTTTGCAGCTCGCCGGCTATTATTTCGAAGCGGTCACGCTGATGATGGTACTTCCGACTTTGCGGAAATATCACGGAATTACCGGTGCTTACTTGCTAGGCATAGCGGCGGGAAGCTTCATTCTGAGCGTAACGGTGATGCTATGCATTTTGGTTCTCGGAACCGATTTGACGGAGCTTCAACTCTTCTCTACGTATGTGCTGGCCAAAAAAATAAGTATAGCCAATTTTTTGGAGCGCATCGAAGTCGTCATGGCTTCGATCTGGTTTTTCACCTTATTTTTTAAGCTGTACGTTTGTTTTTACGCGACCGTCGAAGGGGCGGCTCAACTGCTGAAGCTGAAGGACGGCAAAGCGCTTTCGCTTCCGGTTGCCGCGCTCCTTATTCCCGCATCGCTATTGCTAGTACCGAATGTCGTCTATTTCAACGATAACATTCTGAACATGTGGTGGGGATTCAGCGCTACCTTCGGGCTGCTGCTGCCGTCAATTTTTTTTGGAGCAAGCTTGCTCAAGAAAAAGAGAATAGAGCCGAGGAGAGTACGCGGGAAGCGGAGCGGTTGACTTTAAAGTGCTCTTCCCCTTCAACGCAAACAGCCGCGACCATTGTCGGTCGCGGCTGTTTGCCCTCTCCTTACATTTCCTCACGCAGCTTGCTCACGATTCTCGAGAAGGAGGAAAGCTCCTCGTCGGTTATACGAGAGCTGCTGTATTTCGCCTTCTCGAAGACGAACAGCAACGAATCCAAATCTTTTTGCAGCCATTTGTCCTTGTCGATCCACCGGTTCGCCATCTCTCTCGCCGTCTCGTGCTCTTTGCGGGAGTAGCCCTTTCGCTTGGCGAAACGGATCAGACGCTCGAACTCGAGCACCGCGCGCTGATTCGAATCCAACTGCCGGCCAAGCGGACCGAACGGTCGGAACTTGCGGAAGCTGTGGCGGTTGGCCCACAAAAACGCGAGCAAGATCGCAGCGGCAATGGCACCGGCACCCCAACCGATCGCACGCGGCATTACGCTTTCATCGGCTGCCTCGGACGATGTCTCTCCGGACGTTGCCGGCAGCAGTTCGGTCGATATTTCAACCTCGGGAGCGAAGATCGGAAGCGCGAAGCCGGCCGTCGGCTCGAACGGGATCCAGCCATAGCCCGGGAAATAAATCTCTACCCAAGAATGCGCATCCGAGTTGCGAACCGTATATTCCCCCGCTCCGTCCGGATCAAGAAGCTCCTCCGGAAAGCTGAGCATATCTTCGGCCATCGCGTTGGCGCCCGGGGTGTAGCCTTTCACCCAGCGAGCCGGAATGCCCAGCGAGCGGGCCATAACCGCCATCGCCGTCGAATAGTAATCGCAATACCCTTCCTTGACTTCGAACAGGAACCGGTCGACAAAATCGCGGCTTCTGCCTTTGCTCAAGTCCGGCGTGTTCGTGTACGGGAATGTCGCGGACAAATACCGTTCGAGCAGCTTGACTTTGTCATACATGTTCGTTCCCGATGCGGTAACCTGCTGGGCCAGTTCTCTCACCCGGTTCGGCAGCGTTTCCGGCAGAAACAAATTTTCTTCCAGTCCGGCTCGCGTCGGCAGCTCTGCGGGCACCTTGCGCAGTTCCGCCTCGTCGACGATCGGTACTTTGGAAGTAATCATGTACGTTTGCGGATAGGCTTGACGTCCGTTCGGGACCCAACGCAATTCGCCCAAACGGGCCGCCCATTGCAGGGAAGCCATGTTCGTGTTCGTGCCGCCGAGGGCGGTGACTTTGTCGATCGCATAGGCTCCGAACAGCACCGGGTAATCCTGCTCCGCTTCACCGAGCACCGTAACCGTCTGCGTCACATCCACCGTCTTCGCGAGCGTAGGCGCCAATCTGGTATCCTGCGGAAGCGAGGTTTCCGCAGCTACGGGAACGAGCGGCGTCCGGCGCTCCACATCGCTCGCGATCCACCCTTTCCCCGTATATAGCGAGCGCGTTTCCCCCCGCCAATAGCTGCGGTGCGAAGTCGAAATGGACATGACCGGCGTGAAGTCGAACGAAAATTCCCCGCCAAGCGTCGAATCGTTGCGACTGTAGCCAGAGGATGACTCTCCTCCGAGTACGGAGCTCGTACCGAATCCTTTGTTGAAAAACGTAATTTGCTCGCCTCGAATATTTTTCCACATCGTGTACGGGTCGGTCACCAGCGCGCGGACGTCCGGCGCAAGCGTGCCGATAAACACGACGAGCGATACTAGAAAGACGATCGGAAGGGACACGTTCAACGGATAATCGGATAAATGCGCCCAGCCCGCCGGATTCCGTTTCTTCAAGCCCGCGAAGTGGCGAATGATCAATAAGAACAGTCCGCAGAAGATGAGGATGGCCACTTGCAGCCAAAGAACGAGAAAACTGAACGAGTCGCGGAACGCGAATGCGCCGACCGATAAAATGAGCGCTACCATAATTCGCCATTTCGCTTTCATCCACCAGAAAGTGAATAGAGACAGAAGCCATGCGGTCAAGGCAAACCATACGAACGGATCGAGCTGCATGAAGTTGGCGCGGAATAACTGCCCCAAATCTACGGCGAATGCGCTAAAGTCGCGAATCGAATGAAATTGCCGACCGACCGGCACATAATCCAGCATCGTGCCCAGTACATAGAAAATACCGATTGCCTGCAGCAGCCGACGCAATCCCCAGTGCAGACGAGGGAACAATTCGACGACAAACACGACTAGTAGGGTAAGCTTTACGATCGCTACCGTCTCGGGCAGCCACACTTGATCTTCCTTATGAATCCATTGGACAAACTGCAGCAGGAACAAGCCGGTCAGAATGGCCGTCAATCGGTCATGCCAATCCTGCAGCAGCAGCCTCTGCCATAATCGCTGCTCCATTTATTTCCGCCCTCCCAACACAAGCGCCAGCTCGTCAAGCGAAGAAACGGCGTAGCCCATGACGCCTTTCGCCTGCATTTGCCGTTTCCAGCGCTCCTGATCGGCATCGGGAACGTCGCACGACACCCAAATATGGCATGGATTCATTTGCCTTTGCTCGATCCATCCGAGCGACTGCGACATCGCTTCCCCGAATTGAGGGGATATGATCGTGAAGAAAACTCCCGGCATAAACAATCTGGAGCGGTCCCTCAATACATCCATAAGCGAATATTGACCGTCGGGCTCTACGTCGATCAGATGGTTAACGATAACCTTCTGATGGTTCGCGCTCAGCCTCGGTTCGAAATATTTGGAATCTTTGCCCACCGACAGAAGTCCCAGCGCCAAATCCCGGCTCCCCGCGTAATCGATCAACGAAGCCGCAATGGAAACCGCCAGCTCGAAATGCTCTTTGCTGCGATAGGCGCGCATATTGCGATCGAGCAATATGACCGTCTTCGGCAATGACTCCCGTTCGAATTCCTTGGACTTCCAAGTGCCGGTCTTGGCCGTAGCGTTCCAATGAATACGGGACAGCCGGTCTCCGTAAATATATTCGCGTACACCGTTGATTTGAGTCGTTTCCCGATGGGAACGGGTTGTCGCCGAATGGTGGTGCATGCCGCGGAACAGCTGGTGGAGCTGATTCCAATCGCGGATATGGGTTTTCTGGGGTAAAACGCCGAACGTGTGGGGAAGCTCGAGCCGTCCTTTATGCCGGAACAAGCCGAAAATATCTTCCGTTGCGCAATCGGTATCTCCGAATTGGTAGAAGCCGCGCCGCAATGGAGGAGTCCGGTAAGATACTTCCCCGCGCCTCTTCCAATCCGGGATCAGAAACGTTTCGAATACGTGCTCTTCCCCGCCGCGGCGAACGAGACGGTCCTTGACCGAAACGTACGGAATCGGCCAAAAGCCGGGTACTTGCACTTGGATTTGCACCGCTAGCGACGTCCCCGCCTCGAGCACCGCCTCGTGCTCCGCGTTGAGAAGCGTCCGTCCGCCCTGCGTCTTGGAAATGCCGCTCCAGCGGCTCAAGGCCAAATACAAGCATAGAACGGCTACGATAATAAAAACCATGAAGGCAAGCTTGCCGCCTTGAAACAACAAAAACAGGAAGCTGAACGCGAATAGTGATGCGATGCCCCAGAATCGGGCCGAATATCTGGATAGAATGCCCATCGTTTGCTCACCCCGTTTCCTTCCATCCCATTATTTCTCGAGACGAACGGGCACCCTGATCTGCCCAAAAATGGACTGGAACACCGAATCGACGGTCAAGCCTTCGATTCTCGCCTCCGAATGCAAAATCATCCGATGGCCCAGCACAAACGGCGCCAAATACTTAATATCGTCGGGGATGACGTATTGCCGCTCGCGCAAATAAGCCAACGCCTTCGCCGCCTGCAAGAGGGCGATCGTCGCCCGCGGACTTGCTCCCAGAAAGACGGAGGAGTGCTCGCGCGTCTTCCGCGTAATCGATACGACGTAATCGGCAACCGCCTCGTCGACGTGCACTTCCCTGACCCGCCCCTGCATCTCCGTCACCCGCTCTATGTCGGCTACCTGCTCCAATCGGTCGACAGGATGTCCGCTGGCTTGGGAGAACAGCATTTTCTTCTCCGTCTCGTGATCCGGATAGCCCAGGCTGAACTTCATCATGAAGCGGTCAAGCTGCGCTTCCGGAAGCACGTAAGTGCCTTCGAAATCGATCGGATTTTGCGTCGCCAGCAGAAGAAACGGCGAAGGCAGCGGATGGCGTTCCCCGTCCACCGTCACATGGCGCTCTTCCATCGCCTCGAGCAGAGCGGACTGTGTTTTCGTCGTCGCGCGGTTGATTTCGTCCGCGAGCAAAATATTCGTCATAACCGGACCTGGCCGGAATAAAAACGTTTCTTGTTTCGGATGGTAGATCGCTACGCCGGTTATGTCCGTGGGCAGCAAGTCCGGATTGCACTGAATGCGCCGGAACTGGCCCTCGACGGATTTGGCCAACGCTTTGATGAGAACCGTTTTGCCTGTTCCCGGCACGTCTTCGAGCAGAACGTGTCCGCCGGCGAGCATAGCGGTCAAGAGCAATTCGACTTCGGCGGTCTTACCCAGAATGCAGGATTCCAAATTTGCCTTAAGTTGTCTTATAATGGTTAAATCTTCCACGAATGATGCATCCATCTCGTCCTGCTCCTCTCCATGATCCGTAGTTCCGTTCCAACCTGATGATTTCTGCCTTTTAGGGGCCTTATTCCTATTCTACAAGAATTGAAAAACGTCGTATAGCCCCTCGATCATTACAAATAGATTACAAAAAATGCAGTCGGACAATAGAGGAAACGGCAGATTTCGCCAAATGGTTCGCCCGTTCCGCAATATATTGTATACGCTTGCAGGACAAAAAGGTTTCACGACGATTCGAACGAAACATTTCTTCCATTATATATAAAAAAATGGATTTTCCCTATACAGAAACCTCCCTCTTCGCTTTAGTGCGATAAAGAGTTTGAACATTCTGATGCGCAAAAAAAAACGGCCTCTCGCAACTCGCAAAGAAGCCGGTCTCATTATTTGGTCGCGATGGCAATCTTCTTGACGTTGGATTGCCCTACGATAATATCCTTGGAGTCGAAAACTTTCACCTGTACTTCGCAGCTGCCCGACTTGAACGAGTCGGCCGGCGCTTTGGCCGTCAGTCCGCCGCCTGAATCCCGCTTCGTCTCCAAAGCTTTGCCGTTCGCGAACAGCTTTCCTTGCGCCGGAATATTTTGTCCGGCAACGGTAATTTCCGCATCGGCCCCGGCCTTTGGCGTGTCTAGCTTTACTTCCTCGATCTCGATCGGGCCCGCTCCGAGAAAATAGTCCGGATTGACGATTCGGTTCTTCATTTCGCCGTAAGCATGACGTTCCCCGAACAAGCTATCGTACTGAAGCAGCTCGTAGCGCTTCATATCGGCCTCGTCTATATGCATTTCCCCGAAATATTTTTTGGGTGGGATAACCGGCGTTTTGAGGGACAATTCCCGTAAAAAATCGGTGTAGTACGTCCCCGGAAGCTTGGCCTTGTCCAGCACGTACGAGCCTAGAAACGACGGGCTCATATCGATCGTTTCCTGCTGCTCCGGAAGGAAATTGTTCCATACGACAACGGGCGTCCGATGCATTTTGTTCAGGAAATCCGGATCGTCGTCCCCGCGAATCCATTTCGCGTCCTTGTATGCTTTGTACCCGTCTCCCAAATAAGGCAGATGATCGCCGAAAAACGCGATGATCGTCGGTTCGCCGGAATCCCGGTAATGCTCTACGAGCGTCCGGAGCATATTGTCCGCATCCTGCACGCCCTGCGCGTACGTTTCCAGAAGCCCTTTCGTCTCCTTGGGGATGTCGCCTTCGACCTCGATCGTATTTTGTTTAAATTTTCCGGGATAGTAGTGGAAATGGTTTTCCATCGTATTCGCGAAAATGAAATCGCGCTCGTCGGTTTTGCCCGTCTGCCCGATGATCATTCTCGCTACTTCGCTATCGGCTATATAGGCGCCTTCGTACACGGGCTCGAAAAACTCGAGAGGGATATATTGGGAGAAGCCGAAATTTTTGTATACTTTGTCGCTGTTGAAATACCAGCGGTGAAACGGACTGATCGCGGTCGAATAGTATCCTTGCCGGGCCAGGATGCTGGCGAGCGAATCGATGCTCCGCGTAATGTGCTGGTTGTAAGGAATCGTTCCCTGCGGCAAAAAGCGCATTGAATTCCCGGTCAATATTTCGAACTCGACATTGGCGGTGCCTCCGCCGAATTGGGGAGACAGCAGCGTCCCCGCAGCAGTCGTTTGCCGAAGCTCGTGATAAAACGGCATCGGATCCCTGCTGAACGCAATCCCCTCCAATTGCGTCGGATCCCATAACGACTCGCTCAGCACGACGATGACGTTCGGCTTGACGTTATCGCTCTCGGCAGCCTCCGCCCCGCCGCTCCTGTGGCCGTTGACCGCTACGATATCGGCAACCGCCCTATCGCTATAATCTTCCAGCTTCGTCACGCCCAAATATTCGAGATTCATGACGGTCGCGAGCAGCCAGCCGTTCGTGTCCACATTGGCGGATTGATCGTACGTGATTGCGCTTATGCCAAATACGCTTTTTATGGGAAACGGTTTGTCCGTATAGGCGATGCAGGTAATAACGATCGCGAAGATCGCCATCCCGCAACGTTCCTTCCAACGGATCGCTTGTGCTGAATTCGCCTTATAGAGCAGCAGCCAGCTTACGGCGACAAACGCCGTCACATCCAGCACGAGCTGGACCGTTACGATATTTTTCACATATTCGATCATGTCCCCGGCTTCGCCGGTCAGCACGAAATCCCATGGCAGAAGCGGCACTCCGAGCATTTTCGATTTGACTCCGGTAATAAGCGCCAGCGCAAAGCCGATGGCGGAGACGATCCAGAAGGACAGCCTGATTTTACCGGTAAAGGCTGTCAACACGAGCCAGGCTCCCGACAAAAAAATGCCGTTCAACAACAAGGCGGGTACGTGCTGGACGCTCCACTCCATCGCGCCCCATGCACGATTCCTGCTCAACGCTTCCATAAACAATACGAGCCAGCCGGATAACAGCAATACGAAATACCGCTTTCCCAAATAACGGCCCGCCGCGATCAGCCCATTCCACATCCTGCTCATTCTCCCAATCCGCCCGCTCCATATCATTGATTGAATAGTCTGCTATGAACGAAAAAAAGACCTTTGCCATTATATCATGAGATCAAACAGGCCACAAAGCTATATTTTGCGGCATAACTGCAGTCCTATTCCAGACAAAACGAATCCCCGGAAAGGACCGTTAAGCGGCTCGCTTAACGAATCTCTCCGGGGAGAGCGGACACGGGATATGCGGCGCAAATCGTACCAAGCGGTCAGCCCTTCGGCTTCACGAACGTCGCGGCCAAAAACGAGAAAATGATCGCCGCCGATATGCCTGCGCTCGTCACCTCGAAGATGCCCGTAATAATCCCGATCCCGCCGTGCAGCTTGTACTCCTGAAGCGCGCCGTGCACGAGAGAATTGCCGAAGCTGGTAATCGGCACCGTAGCGCCCGCCCCGGCGAACTCGATAAATCGGTCGTACAGGCTTTTGCCGCCGATCACGATCCCGTCCACGACGGCTCCTAGAACGACGAGGGTACTCATTGTATGCGCGGGTGTCAGTTTTACTACATCCATCATCAACTGGCCGATTACGCAAATCGCGCCGCCGATTACGAATGCCCATACGAACTGCATCACATCCATCTTAAACGCCCCTTCCGCTTTCGATTGCCACCGCATGGGCGATGCACGGGATGCTTTCCCCTTGCTGGAATGAAAGCGGGGAGAGCAGCGCGCCGGTCGCCACGACAAGCAGCCGCTTCATATGCCCGTCCCGCAGCCGCTTCAGCAAATGCCCGTACGTGACGACCGCCGAGCACGCGCACCCGCTTCCTCCCGCTTGCACCGACTGGCGGTTAACGTCATAGATAAGCAGACCGCAATCGTAATAATTCGTTTGCTTGATCGGCACCTTATGCTTCTCGAGCAGCTCGCAGGCGATCGAATAACCGACCGAGGCAAGGTCTCCTGTGACGATCATGTCGTAGTGCCCCGGTTCTATGGCCAGATCCCGCAAATGCGCCTGAATCGTATCCACCGCGGCCGGGGCCATCGCCGCTCCCATGTTGAACGGATCTTTAATCCCCATGTCGACCACCCGGCCGATCGTGGCGGCCGTAACCCTCGGTCCGTCCCCTTTAAGCCCGAGCACCGCGGCGCCCGATCCGGTCACGGTATATTGCGCCGTAGGCGGCTTCTGGGAGCCGTATTCGGTCGGGTAACGGAACTGCTTCTCCACCGTGCAGTTATGGCTCGCCGTTGCCGCAAGCGCATGCTTGGCCGAGCCGGAGCTGACGAGCAGCGAGGCGACGGCCAAGCTTTCCATCGAGGTGGAGCACGCTCCGAACACGCCCAAGTAGGGAACCGACAACGTTCTCGCGGCGAAGGTGGCGCTGATAATTTGATTCATCAGATCGCCGGCGACGAAGCATTGTATATCTCCGCTGGTCAGTCCCGCGTTCTCCACCGCCAGCTTGGTCGATTCCTCGAGCAGCTTCCGCTCGGCCTTTTCCCAGCTGTCTTGGCCAAGCATCAGATCGCCGTGCACGATGTCGAAATCGTTCGCAAGCGGTCCCTCGCCTTCGTCCGGGCCGACGACGGTCGCGGTGGACATAATGACGGGCGGATTCGGGAATTTCCAGGTTTGATGTCCGACCAGCATGTCATCGTCCTCCCCAATCGAGCAGCATATGGATAATGCCGATGATGAAGGCGGCTACCGTCCCGAAGACGATTACCGATCCGGCAAGCTTGAACATATTCCCGCCCGTGCCCAGCACGAGACCTTCGCTGCGGTGCTCGATCGCCGCCGAGCACATCGAATTGGCGAAGCCGGTGACGGGAACGGCGGTTCCCGCTCCCGCCCATTGGGCGATTTTATCGTATACGCCCATACTGGTGAGCACGACGGATATGAAAATGAGCACGGCAACGGTCGGGCTTCCGGCCGTTTTCTCGGTAAAGCCGAACCAATGGATGAACATTTCCATAAACAGCTGTCCGATCAAGCATATCGCTCCGCCGCTCACGAAGGCGAGCAGGCAGTTTTTGGCGACCGGCCGAGGCGGCTCCTTCTTCTTCGCGAGCACCTGGTACTCCTGCTGGACGGGAGTGAGCTTCTTCTTTTTCTGTGCGGCCATCGTTGCCATTCTCATCTCTCCTTTATTCGTCCGTCATCGCTTTAAATAGGGCTCCACTTGTCCGACGACGCTTTTCAGCGAACGCACGCAGCTCTCGTACGTTTTTTTCGCTTTGCGGTTTTTCGTGGCGAGTGCGAACAGCTCCAGGTCGGCCTCGCACTTGCGCAAGGTGGCCCACAGCAGCTCGCGCTGGCTGGGCTGCGGCGTTTTCAGCAAATCGTCGTACAGATCGACCGTCAATCCGCCGTAAGAATCGACTTGAGCCAAATAGACGTTCTCCCTTGTAACACCTATCTTCTCCAGCTCGGTCGTTAACCATCCGCGGCTGAGGCCCGCGGTGGATAACGGCTCGTCCAATATTTCGCCGTCCATGATAACCGTCTGCGGCTCCTGCTCGTTAGGTACCTTGAGGCCCAAGCTTTTCGGCGTAATCGGCTGGTTTTCCTTCGTCAGCAGCACGCTGACCTCCCCGTCCGTCTCCAATACGGCGAATTCGACGTCGGCCAGGCGGAACGCATTTTTTTGCCGCAGCTCTTCCAGAAGCTCGTCCGAGGTGAACGACGCTTTCTTCAGGTTATCTTCCAGCACTTTGCCGTCCTTGATCAGTACGGTCGATTCTCCGTCGAACCATTTGCGAACCCTCTTGCTTTTCAACTGCAGCCATTCCATCCCGACAGGAATAAGCGTCCAGACAAGAATGGCCGATACGCCCAGCATAAAATGGTTCTCGATTTCCAGGGAAATAAAGCCAGCGATGTTGCCGATCGTAATGCCTGCGATGTAGTGAAAAAAGTTTAACTGGGAAAGCTGCTTTTTGCCGAGCAGCCTGGTCATCAGGAACAGCACCGCAACGGCGGCGACCGATCTCACGACAATTTGTGTCCATAGCGGCATCTCTATCACCGGTTCTTTCTGTCGATGGTTTGGTGTTGCTTATGCTTTCCGAATCCTCGGCAATTCAAAGTTTGACAAGCTTATTATTCGTAAAACAGGCAGCACCTTTCATGACAGTTTTTTACAGATATGAGAACCCGGCAAACGGGAATAGTATGTATTGGCAAAGGAGGTGACCTACATGACCGTATCATCGCAAGTAAAAACTTGTCTGGCCTCCCTGAAGAGCGCGCAAGCAAGCCTCGAAACGTTTGCTCTGAGCACGCAAAATCAGGAAGCGAAGAGCGTGTTCGAGCAATGCGCCCAAACGACGCAGCAAGTCGTCGACCAAATCAGCTCCCGCGTGAGCCAACTGGAAAACGAAGAGCCTCAATACAAAGGCTTCTAATTCAGCGCTGCGCTGCATCCAAACGAAACGATATGAAACGGAACAGCCGCCAAATGTCTCCCGACATCTTGACGGCTGCTTTTGTTTGTTTCCCGCATTATACGAATCCCATGAGCACGATCACGAGCAAAATATACAAAACCAGTACCATTACACCCCAAGAGCCGCTCGGCATGGAAACCGCCCCATCCTATTCGTAATGAGCGTTGCTCTTTATTGTATGCCGATGCGTCCGTTCCGCCATATACATCCGCCCATCCGCATGGCGGCTATACGCCAACGCGAACCGGCGATCTCTCCCAGCGCGGGATCGGACAATGGCGAGCCGCGAAAATCGCCTCCAATGCCCGGTCTGACGCTCGTTCCATATGCATCCTTTCCATGTTCCGTCTCATGAACGCCAGTCTGTCCGGTTGGCGGATCAACGCCCCTACCAGCTGCTCCAATTCCCCTTCATCCGATGCGCGAACGGCTACCTGAACCCCTGTCAAAAAATCGGCGTTGTCTTCCTCTTGACCCGGCAGCGGTCTATACAGCACCATCGGCAGACGCATGGCGATCGCTTCCGAGGTCGTGAGGCCGCCGGGCTTCGTAACGACCAGATCCGCCGCTCCCATATACTCCTCCATATTTCTTACGAAGCCGGTCAAGCGGACCCCGTTGGCCGCGGAGGCGGACTCGCTGTGGAGCCGTTCCTCCAGCTTGCGGCGAAGCTTGTCATTGTGGCCGCATACAACGACGACCTGCATCGAGCCCGTGCGGGCCGCGTTAACCATCAGACGGATCATTCCCTCATGCATCATCCCGTATCCGCCTCCCATGAGAAGCAGAACGGGTTTGTCCGCAGACAAGCCGAGCTTCGTGCGGAGCGCCATTCGCCTCGCCCCCGCCGTTCCCGCACAAAAAGGAGGTCTGACCGGAATTCCGGTTACTTCTACGCGACTGTCGGGTACGCCGGACTTCGACAGTCCGCGTCTGACCTTCTCCGAACCTACGACATACAGATCGGTGCCGGGATGAACCCAATAGCTGTGATCCGTATGATCCGTAATGACCGTGACGGTCGGAATATCGGTCAAACCTGCCATCTTCAATGCCGACATGGCCGCGGCCGCCAGCGGGAACGTACAAACGACGACGGACGGGTCCACTTCGTCAAGCAGCTTGACGATGCGCTTCAAACCGTACCAGCGAAGACGTCCCGGCAGCGAGGATAACGTGGACCCTTTGCGGGTATGACGGAACAAATATCCGTACACCGAAGGAAATTTCTGCACGCCTTGATGAAAGACGGCTTTGCTGATCCCATGCAGCCTCGGCAGCGTCCACTCCATGAAATCTACGATAACGGGCTCGGCATCGGGTCTTGCCAGCCTGCAAGTTTCCAGCAGCGCTTGCGCCGCCTGCTTATGACCTTCCCCGAACGGCCCGGATAACAATAATATTTTTCCACTCATGCCAGACACCCGCCCTATTCAGCAGCTTATGGCTATATCATAACGCCGCCGATCGATATATGATACAGACCGTCGCCGTAGTCCATCCCATACCAAAGTCCAGTTCTTATCCCTGGACCCCGCTCCGGCAGCAATTCAATCCTTATACGAATTATACAAAAAGAAGATTAACTTTTATGCACCGAAATTCTAAAAGTTTTCTTAAGGCTGTGCTATAATGATTCACAACTCTAGTACCGGGGAGAGAGCGCTGGTGGATTTCGGAACGACTTCCGAGCAAGACGTGTTTACCGAAGAACTGCATATTTTGAGAGCGGCCAAAACGGACGTCGCGAGCGGCAAGCAGCCGGATCAGCGGCAGTTCGAACAGCTGGCCCAGCATTACGAGAAACTGCTGAAAACGACGATGAAGCTGTCCCGCATCAGCGACATCCAGGGCCGGACGCTGAAAGAGCAGGAGCAGGACCTGAGGACCGCCTCCGCCGATCTTCAAAACCTCGAACAGCTGCGAAGGCAATTGATCTCCGATATTTCGCATGAGCTTCGAACTCCGATTACTTCCGTGCAAGGATACATAAAAGCATTTCTGGACAATGTCATACAGCCCGATCCCGTATATTTGACGATGATTTATCAGAAGCTGCTGACGATCAACCAGCTGATCTCCGATCTGTTCCAGCTCTCTACCTTGAAAGCGAATCAGCTTCCGCTTCATTTCAAACGTACGTCCATCCTTCAATGGTTGATGTCGATTCCCCGGAAGTACGAATTGGAGGCCAACCGCCAAGGCGTGGCGCTGATCCTCGATTCATCCATCTCCGTGGAGGAAAGCCTCGGGATCAGACCCGAGAGCGCCATCCTGTTTATCGATACGGTAAGGATGGAGCAGGTCGTAACGAATTTGCTGGACAACGCTCTCAAATTTACGCCCCAAGGAGGGACGGTTCGGCTATCCGGACGACTGTCCGCACAGCCTCCCGATTCGGTTACGGCATTCAAGTCCGCCAAGGCGAACACCCCGCCGTACTGGTTCACCTTGACGGTGGAAGATACGGGCAAGGGCATCGAGCCGAACGATCTCCCGTTCATATTCGAACGGTTTTTCCGTGCCGGCAATGCGGATTCGCATGCCGTGTCGGGAGCCGGACTGGGCTTGGCCATCTCCAGGGAAATTGTCAGCCAGCACAACGGCCAAATCGGCGCCGACAGCGAGGCGGGCAGAGGAAGCCGGTTTCACTTCTCCGTTCCGGCGTATGACGGTTCGATGTCGGCTGACGGAACGATTGCACTACCCGCCGGCTCTTGACCGAAGGAAATGCTCTCCCCATTCGTCCCTTTTCCTGATACACTAGTAAGGATCATACTGTTACCGGGAGGAAGATGCTTTGCAGCTAAATTTATTGACCGTCCAGAACATGTTGAGGGAATACGGAATTTTGATCAGCTTTGCCGGAAAGCTGTCGCAGGGCTTGATCGAGGAATATGGCGCAGCCGTCAAGTCGTACCTGGAGTCGGAGGAACGGCCGCAAAACGAAATATTCCATATTTTCTCGATCTTTATCGAGCAGACGCAAAATATTAAAGATTACTGCTCCATCAAGCAGGACAGCCTATTCTCCGATACGATAGCCCTATCCAGCATCGTTACGATCGGCAAAACCGGCAACGGCCATTTCATCTGCTCCGGCAACGTCGTTGAGAAGGAGGATCTCGCCAAGCTTACCGGCAGAATCGACCTATTGACCGCGATGGATAAAGCTGCGTTGAAACAGCTGTACAAAGAAAAGCTTCGCCAGGAACTCCCCGAGGGGTCGGACAGCGCCGGACTCGGTTTGATCGATATCGCCCGCAAAGCGCGGGATCCGCTCGAATATTCGGTTACGGAGCTGAACGAACATTTGTCGTTTTTCACCTTGAAGGCGGTCCTATAGGAGTGAACAACATGCAACGATACTTTATTTCCGAGACGAAAAGCTCCCCTGCCATCGATTTCGACCCTGCAACAAACCTGCTTGCCTTGATCGGGCAATCTTACCCCGAGAACGCATTCAAATTTTATGAACCTATTCTCGAATGGGCTGACGGTTATTTGGCTCAGCTGTCGCCTGACGTAGAGGCGATCCTCGAGTTTCAGATGCCGTATATGAACACGAGCAGCACGAAATGCCTCATGATGCTTCTGGACAAGTTCGATTCCGCCTATTCGCAAGGCAAACGAGTGGCCGTCCGTTGGATTTGCAACGCCGACAACGAGAGCGAATTCGAATGCGCGGAAGAGCTGAAGGAAGACCTGAGTCTGCCGTTCGACATCCTGACCAAAGAGGTAGGTTGATAATGAAACGGGCTGTCGCCTCCCGACGCTCCGCGATACGCAACGACCCGCTCTACGATTCCGGGGTTGCGAAGGTGTCCGCATTTGCCGCCGGATTGCTTGTCGTATCGATTATATTAACAGGCGTACTATCTTATTACATAACCAAAGGACAATCGGTCAAAAAACTGAAGGAAAACGATCTCGATTATATAGCGGCCTCCATAACCGCCAAAATAAGCGGAACGATCGAGAGAGCGGCGGAAACGAGCCGTATTTTCGCGGAGGACCACGAAGTCCGCGAATGGATATCGGGCGGGGAGAAAAAAGACGCCACAGGCGTAGCCGTGCTCGACAAGCTGCGCAGGTTGAAGGAGCAGTTTCATTATGACAATTCCTTCATTGTCAGCGTTCCGAGCGGCAACTACTGGTCCGAAGACGGCGCCGTCATCGATGTGATGTCCGTCAATGATCCGGACGACAAATGGTTTTTCGATTATTTGAAGTCCGGCAAAGACTTCAAGTATGACATCGACCGCAACGAGGAGCGAAACGACACGTTCGTCTTCGTCAACGCCTTGTCTAAGAACGAAGGCAAGCCGCATGCGATCGTGGGAGTGGGCTTCAGCCTACGGGATTTGTCCGGGAAATTCGAGGAATACAAATACGGCAAGGACGGAAGCTTGTGGCTGACCGACCAGTCGGGCACGATCTATTTGTCGGACGAGCTGGACCAGAACGGCCGGAACATCAGCGACTATTTGCCTCCCGATACGGCGCGGAAAGTACGGAGCTTGACGGGCCAGAGCCAGGAGGCGCTGGAATACCGGTCTGCGGACGGCAGAACGAACGATCTGGTCGCCTTGCCGATCCCGACTACGGAATGGACGCTCGTCGTGTCGGTGGACCGCGAGGAAGCGATCTCGTTTCTCAAGACGATCCAGGCCCAGACCGCGATTGCCGTCGCCATCGCGCTGTTTTCCGTCGTATTTTTCTTCTATTATACATCCCGCAAGCTGGCCGATCCGTTCAAGCGGGCGGTTGCCCTCAACCAGGAGCTGGAGAAGCAAATCTCGCACAGAACGAAGGAGCTTGAGGAGCAGAACGTGAAAATACTCGACAGTATCGATTACGCCAGCCGAATACTCATATCGGCGCTCCCCTCCGAAACCGAGCTTCGGGAAGCGCTGCCCGACCACTTCGTGTTATGGAAGCCGCGAGACTTGGTCGGAGGAGACTTTTACTGGATCAAGCGGGTCGAGAAAGGGTTTATTATTGCGGTAGGAGATTGTACGGGTCACGGCGTACCGGGAGCGCTCATGTCGATCATGACCGTATCGCTGCTGGATCAAATCGTCGATCGCATCGAATCGGACGATCCCGGCCTTATTTTGTCGCAGCTCAACCGCTCGATCAAGCAAATGCTGAATCAGGAAGGCAAGGACGGCTTGACCGACGACGGCGTCGATATCGGGATGTGCCTGATCACGCCGGAGAAGACGATTTACGCCGGGGCGGGATGCACGCTGTACATCCGGAAGCCTGACCATCTGCAAGAAGTGGATGGGCACCGGAGAGCGATCGGATATCGGAAGACACCGTCCGATCATGTGTACGAGAGCATTTCCGTGACGATCGGACCCGAAGATGTCGTCTACTTGACAACGGATGGATTGGCCGACCAGAACGGCGGGGACAAAAACTACTCCTTCGGCAAGACGAGGTGGAAACAGTGGATCGAATCGAACGGAGGAGCTCCTCTGCAGGAGCAGAAGCAGCTTCTGCTCGCGGAATTGGATCGTTATCGGGGAACCGAACCGCAAAGGGACGATATTACCGTTCTCGGATTCAGGCTCGCCCGATCTGACCGGCATTAGTGGGCGCCGCCTTCATACCGGTAACCCATGCCTCGCACGCTGACGATAAAACGCGGCTCGGCCGGGTTATGCTCCAGCTTTTTCCGCATATTGTAAATGTGCACCATGACCGTTCTCGGATCGTCGTTGCTGTCGCTGCCCCATACTTGCTCGTACAGCTCGGAAGCCGCGAATACTTCGTTCGGATGACTGGCCATAAACGCGAGCAGCTGGAATTCCTTGGCCGATAGACGTACTTCTTGACCGTCCGCATGGACGGTCATTTTTTTCGGGTCTATATAGATCCCTTCCGCCGGAATCGCCGGTTCTGCGATACGGGTACCGGGAGCGGCAGCTTCATAACGCCGGTAAATCGGCGCTCTGCGCAAATTCGCTTTTACCCGGGCCACGACTACGGCCGGGTCGAACGGTTTCGGAATGTAATCGTCGGCCCCCAGATTCAGGCCTTGCACGATGTCCTCCGCTTCCCCTCGAGCACTGACGAAGACGATCGGCACATTGGACACGCTGCGAATTTGCTCGCATACTTCCAGTCCGTCGACACCCGGCAGCTGAATGTCCAGAAGGACCAGGTTCGGCCGTGCCGTTTCAAATTGGCGCAAAGCGGTAATGCCGTCCGTCGCTTCAACCGTGCGGTAGCCGTGTTTAATCAAGTAGAGCCGAAGCAGCTCGCGAATTTCGTTATCGTCCTCGACGATAAGCACCGTAGCATTTTCCGCAGATTCCAATCGTATTCCCTCCCAATCCATGCTGCATACCTGTCTTTTTAATTCTACCATTTGCGCACGAATAACGCCACGGACCCGAAACGGCAAAAAGTCGGGCAGCGTAAGCTTGCCCGACCTGCTTATATGGACTCGTGAATGTTCACAGCTCTTCCGAAAATTCCAAATCGACGAGCAAATATCCGTTCTCCAGGCTCTCCGCAGGCAGAGGCAGTCCTTGCACCTCATCCGTTATCCCTTTGCAGCGAAACGTCAGCTGGCACGTATGCTTTCCTTTATCCCGCTTCAGGTTGACGGAAAACCGGCGTATCGATTCCAACAGCTGCTCGTATGCGTCGCTTCCTTTCAGGTCGAACAAAAATACGTCGGCGGCCAGCTCGAGGCCGTCTATCGATTCGTTGACCGTAACGGTAGCGGTCCACGGCTTGGAATAGCTGTGCTCCAGTTGAAACCCGTACAAATCCCGCGTAATCGGGAGCGCGTTCCACATGCCCGTTCAATCCCCCCTCGGATGGATCATTTCTTCCGGACGGACGAATCGGTCGAACTGCTCCTCGGTCAGCAGCCCGCTCCGGATTGCCGCTTCTTTCAGCGTCAATCCTTCCAGGTGCGCCGTCTTGGCGACCTTCGCCGCATTCTCGTACCCGATATGCGGATTAAGCGCCGTTACGAGCATGAGCGATCGCTCCATATGAGAACGGATAACTTCACGGTTCGGCTCGATGCCTAAGGCGCAATGGTCATGGAACGAATGGATCGCATCGGCCAGCAGACAGGCGGATTGCAGGAAATTGTAAATGATGACCGGCTTGAATACATTCAGCTCAAAGTTGCCCTGGCTTGCCGCGAAGCCGATCGCGGCATCGTTTCCCATCACCTGGCAAACGACCATCGTCATCGCTTCGCTTTGCGTCGGGTTCACTTTCCCCGGCATAATCGAGCTGCCCGGCTCGTTTTCCGGAATCGAGATTTCACCGAGCCCGCTGCGCGGTCCGCTTGCCAGCCAGCGCACGTCATTGGCGATTTTCATCAGATCGGCGGCCAGCGCCTTCAGCGCGCCATGAACGTACACAAGCTCGTCATGGCTGGTCAACGCGTGGAACTTGTTATCCGCGGATACGAACGTTTTGCCCGTCTGCTTGCCCAGCTCTTCCGCGACCAAAGCTCCGAATCTCGGGTGCGCGTTAATCCCCGTTCCGACTGCCGTCCCGCCGATCGCCAGCTCCGAGAGCGACTTCGAGCTTTCCAGGATCATCGATTCCGTCTTCTCGAGCATCCGGTGCCAGCCGCTGATTTCCTGTCCGAGCGTCAGCGGGGTGGCGTCCTGCAGATGGGTTCTGCCGATTTTGATTATATCGCGGAACGATTCGCTTTTGGCTCGCAGCGTCGTTTTCAGCTTTTGGATCGCCGGAAGCACCCGGTCTTCGATGGCGACGAGGGCGGCCGCATGCATCGCCGTCGGGAACGTATCGTTGGAGCTTTGCGATTTGTTCACATCGTCGTTCGGATGAATTTTCGCGTCGCTTCCTTTATCTTTGAGTATAGCGTTGGCGCGGTTGGCAATGACTTCGTTGACGTTCATGTTGGACTGAGTGCCGCTGCCGGTCTGCCATACGACAAGCGGAAAGTGGTCGTCCCATTGTCCCGCTATGATTTCATCCGCGGCCGAGACGATCGCTTCGGCTTTATCGGCCCCCAGCTTGCCCAGCTTCAGGTTGGCCAAAGCCGCGCTTTTCTTCAGCATGGCGAATACGCGGATAAGCTCGATCGGCATCCGCTCCGTGCCGATCTTGAAATTTTCGAAGCTGCGTTGGGTTTGCGCGGCCCACAGCTTGTCGGCGGGTACCTGTACTTCCCCGAGCGTATCTTTCTCGATTCTGTATTCCATGGCGATTCCTCCATTCTATGTAGCAGTGCCTGCTGCGATTCATACGGAAACCGCGAACGCTGCATCCTTTCCATTGTTTCCGAATGGCTGCGATCGCAATCTACAATCAGTTTAAGTGATAATGATTATCATTGTCAAATATTTTTACTACGGCCGTCTACTTTATTAAAGCAAAAAAAGCCGCCGGAAACATAGTTGTTTCCGGACGGCTTTCGGCCGATCCGTTATGACAGCAGCATCTGCTTCATCCCTTTGGGACGCATCGCCTTCAATTGCTTCTCGTACAAATCTTTGTACAAGCCGCCTTTCCTCAGCAGCTGCTCGTGAGTTCCCGCTTCGGCGACTTCTCCGTTATCCATTACGATGATCTGATCGGCCCGCACGACGGTGGCCAGCCGGTGGGCGATAACGAACGTAGTACGGTTTTTCATCAAATTGTTCAGAGCTTCTGTAACGAGCTCTTCGGACTCGGCGTCGAGAGCCGAGGTCGCTTCGTCGAGTATGAGAATGCGCGGATTTTTGAGCAGCGCCCTGGCGATGGCGAGCCGCTGCTTCTGTCCCCCGGACAGTCTCACACCCCGTTCGCCCATTACGGTATCGTAGCCCTTCTCCCATTTCGAGACGAAATCGTGAGCATTGGCCGCTTTGGCCGCTTCGTATACTTCCTGCATGGGAGCATCCGGACGCCCGTAAGCGATATTCTCATAGACTGTGCCGGAGAACAGGATATTGTCCTGCAGCACGACCGCTATTTGCTTGCGCAAATCGTAGATGTCATACTCCTTGATATTGCGGCCGTCCAAGTATACGGCACCCTCGTCCACATCGTAGAATCGCGGTATAAAGTTGATCAGCGTCGACTTGCCCGCTCCGCTCGGACCGACCAGCGCGATCACCTGTCCGGGCTTGGCGTGGAAGTTGATCCCTTTGAGCGCGATTCTCGATTCGGTCGTAGTCGGCAGCGGGTCCGGCTTCGTCTTTGGCGGAAGCCAATAAAACGATTTGGGCGGCTTCTGCCGTTCGATAATATCGGGATCGAACACGGCTTTCGGGTCTTTGGGCACGGGAAGCTCCGTCTCGTAAGTGAAGGAGACATTCTCGAAGCGGATGTCGCCTTTGCACGACCCGATTCGGACCGGATTGTCGGCATTTTTCACATCGGGCTCGATGTCCAGCACCTCGAAAATCCGCTCGATGTTCGTCATCGCATTCTGGATCGTCACATTCACCTCGGCGAACCGTTGGATCGGTCCGTATAGCTGACCCAGGTACGCGTTGAAAGCAATGAGCGAGCCGACCGTCATATGGCCTTTCAATACGAGTGCTCCGCCCACGGACCACGTTATAAGCGTACCCGAGTATCCGACCGTCTGGCTGATCCGTCCCAGCGTATTGGAGAGCATCTGAGCGGACATCGAATGGTTCACGTGCTGGTCCGACTGCTTGTCGAACCGGGCCAGCTCCGTCTGCTCGCGGTTGAACGATTGGACGATCTTCATCCCCGATATGCGCTCCACGAGCACGCCGGATATGCGCTCCATCTGCCGGTTGACCGACCGGGAAGCGAACCGGATCCGCACGTTCAGGTTCGTAAAGGTCAAATAATAAATCGGGAGTATCCATAAGGACAACAGAGCCAGCTTCCAGCTCAAGGAAAACAGAAAACAGGCGGCGAATACGACCATGATCAAATCGAAAGCCACGTTGATGACGTTCGAGCCGACCAAGTTTTGCGCCCCGTTCACATCGTTGATCACCCGGGACAAAATGCTGCCGACCTGCCTGCTGTCGTAAAACCGCTGCGACAGCTTCTGGATATGCTCATACAACTGCCTGCGAATTCCAGCCACCATTCGGGCGCCGAGCCGCGACATGACATTGTTGCGGGCAAAAGTCACAACGACGCTGAGTGCATACAGACTGGCAAAAATCGTTACGACACGCTGCAGCGTCCATCCGGAATCCGATTGCCCAAGTACGTCGTCGATCAAAATTTTCGTCAACCACGGACCTGTAAGCGGAACTACGAATTGCAGCAGGCCCAGGGCGACGATCGCCATCAAGTAGTACCGGTACGGCTTCACGAATTGCAAGTACCGGCGCACGAGCCTCTTGTTGTCCTGGTCGATCGTCTCCTGTGAGTCACCCGCGTTTTTCACGCTGTCTCCCCCTTGAGCGGCTACCTTTCCCGCTGCGAGCTAAAGTAATTGCCATCATCTGGCCTTCATCCGTCGAATACATGAACTAGACTTGTTTATTATAGGAGCGAAACTGTGAAGATTGTGTGAAGGAAAAAAGCCGTTCCGGACTTACAGCTTGATTCTGGCGCGTTCCTTGTCCGATCGGAACAAAGCATCCATCGCGCGAGCTTGCGCAAGAATGGACTGTTCGCTGTCGGTTGCCAGGTCCCCCTCGAGGGCATAAGCGGCGAACCGCTCGGCCTGCAGACAAAACGGAGCGACGCGGTCGGTAGTAAACGATTTGGACTCGCCGTTAACCGTCACTTCAAGCGTTACCGATTGCGCATTCGCGGACTGCTTGACCTCAAGCTCCCCTTTTGTGCCCAAAATCTGATAGACGCAGCTGTACGGCATATCCAGGGCGGCCGTCATGTGGGCAGTCCCGCCGCTCGGGAACAGCAGAGTCCCCGCGAAACGGACGTCGACGCCTTTCCCGTCCGCACGATACATCCGGGAATCCGCAAACTCCGGCTCCTCCCCGAACTGGAAGCGGCTCCACGATACCAAATAGCAGCCTACATCGTATAAAGTGCCGCCCCCCCAAGCCTCGTTCAACCGCGTGCTGGTCTGGGCCGCCTGAAAGGAGAAGCTGCCGCGGAAAAAGACGGGCTCGCCGATCATTCCGCCGCGAATCGCTTCCTTGGCGTATTGGTGCCCTTCCATCGTACGCCATATGAACGCTTCCTCTACGCGCACTCCGTGCCGCTTGGCCAGCCCGATAATTTCCTCGGCATCCGCCGTATTCAGCGCGAACGGCTTCTCCATCAGTACATGCTTGCCCGCCTTGATCGCCTCGAGCGCCCACTCCTTGTGCACATGGTTGAGCAGCGCAATGTAAACCGCATCGATCTCCGGATCGTCCAACAGCTCCCGGTATCCGGCATACGCCCGGGGAACCCCGTAAGTATCCGCGGCCTTGCGGCTGTTCTCGATCGTACGGCCGGCTACGCCGAGCCATTCGCCATTCTCGGACCGGTGCAGGGCCGGTCCCCCTTTTCCTACGATGTTGCCGGTTCCAAGTACGCCCCAACGCAATTTCTTCATCCGTTATCCTCCCTGGTTTCCAATAAATTCGTTTACCCCGTTCAGGAGATCGACCGTTCGGCCAGCTCCAGCCCTTCGGGACGCATCGCCTTCAGCTGCTTCTCATACAGCTCCCGGTACAATCCGCCGCGCAGCAGCAGCTGCTCGTGCGTACCGGATTCGGCGATTTGTCCGTTATTCATGACCAAAATCATGTCTGCGCGCACTACGGTTGCCAATCGGTGGGCAATGACGAACGTCGTCCGGTTCTTCATCAGCCGATCCAGCGCTTCGGTCACGACCGCTTCGGATTCGGCGTCCAGCGCTGAGGTCGCCTCGTCGAGAATCAGAATCCGCGGATCCTTGAGCAGCGCGCGCGCGATCGCAAGCCGCTGCCTTTGTCCGCCCGACAGCCTCATTCCCCGCTCGCCCAGCACCGTATCGTACCCTTTCTCCCAGGTCATGATGAAATCATGGGCGTTCGCCGCCGTCGCCGCTTCGATCACTTCTTCTTTGCTCGCGTCGGGCCGGCCGTACACGATATTGTCGTACACGGTTCCGGAGAATAAAATATTTTCCTGCAGCACGACGGCGATATGCTTTCTCAAATCGTGTATATCGTATTCTTTGATGTCCTTGCCGTCAAGATATAATGCGCCGCGGTCGGCGTCGTAGAAACGGGGGATGAAATTGATCAGCGTCGATTTCCCCGCGCCGCTCGGACCTACCAGCGCGACAACCTGCCCCGGCTTCGCATGGAAGCTTATCCCTTCGAGCGCCTTGCGCGACTCGATCGTCGTCGGAGGCGGAGGCGTGTTCGTCTGGGCCGGGAGCCAGTAGAACGGCTTTTGCGGCTTCTGCCGCTCTATCAGATCGGGATCGTGCCCGGTTTCTTCGTTTCTCGGAAGAGGCACCTCGGTTTCGTAAGTGAAGCAGACGTTCTTGAACCGGATATCTCCCTCGCAGCTTTTCATCGGCAGCGCATTGTCCGCGTTCTTCACATCGGGCTCCACATCCAGAAGCTCGAAAATGCGCTCGATATTCGTAAGCGAGTTCTGAATCGTCACATTGACGTCGGCAAACCGCTGAATCGGCCCGTACAGCTGTCCCAGGTAGGCGAGAAACGCGATGAGCGCCCCGATGGTCATATGGCCGGTCAGCACGAACGCGCCGCCTACCGCCCATGTGATGATCGTACCGGAGTAATTGACGAACTCGCTGGTCCGACCGAGCATATTGGACAGCAGCTGGGCTGCCAGCGAATGGTTGATGTGACGTTCGGTCTGTTTATCGAATCGGGCAAGCTCCGTTTGCTCGCGGTTGAACGACTGGACGATTTTCATGCCGGATATGCGCTCGACGAGCATGCCCGATATCCGTTCCATTTGGCGATTGACGGCCCGTGAAGCATAACGGATCCGGACATTCATATTCGTGAAGGTCAAATAGTAGATCGGCAATATCCAGAGCGCCAGCAAGGCAAGCTTCCAGTTGAGCGTGAACAGAAAGACGGCAGCAAAAATAACCATGATCAAGTCGAACGCGATATTGATTACCGTCGTTCCGATCAAGTTCTGAGCTCCATTCACGTCGTTGACGATTCGGTTCAAAAGTCCGCCGACATGACGGTTATCGTAAAAACGCTGCGACATCTGCTGCATATGCCCGTACAGCTGTCTTCGTATGCCTGCCACCATCCGGCTTCCCATTTTGGCGGCCACATGATTTTTGAGAAAAGAAACGATCAGGTTCATCGCATACAACGATCCCAGAATAAGCAGGACGCCCTTCAAGGTCCACCCCGTATCCTTCTGAGGCAGCACATCGTCGATCAAAATTTTCGTCAGCCACGGACTTGCGAGCGGCACGCTATACTGCAGCAGTCCCAGCCCGAACATCACGTACAAATAATACCGATACGGCTTGACGAACTGCAAATACCGCCTAACCAGCTTCTTCTTACTCGTTCCGTCATCTGAACCCCCAGCGTTTATCACGCCTCTTCCCCCCTTGTACCTTACACGTCGACTCCAACATTTTCCTACTCATTTTAATTGACGGACCGGTAGTTGTGAAGATTGCCCGAAGGGGGGGAGGGGCCTTATGGCGACAACACGGACGATTAGCGATGCATTTTCCCCCATCTTCTCCAACATGCTTCTTATTTCGCGCAGCCAGGGCCATATCCGAAAAATACGCGCTCGCGTTAATCCGATGGCCGGCCTACCCGAGTTTAACCGACCTCGATTTCTTGCTCCGGCCATATGGCGCCTCGGCCGTCAAAATACCAAAAAAAGTACGGGCCTGACTCGACCCGTACATAAACCCAAGATGCTATTCGTCCTCTTTGAACAAAGGCCGTATGACGAGCTCGAACGGAAACCGCTTCTCCTTCAAACGATACGGCTCCGCCAACTGCGGACCGCAAGAGCCGGAGCCCACTCCGCTCATCTTGTAATCCAGATGAACGACCGTTTCTTTGCGCCTGACCAGCTCGTGGGCATGCGTCGCCGCGGTCAAATCCTCGGCCGTATAGTGGGAGGCATTGAACGAAAATCCGCCGGAAGACGCGAACCGGAGTCCCATCCCCTGCTCATTCGAGACGATCGCCCATTCCGTTCCGTAGCGGGAGCCGTTCTCCTGCGGCATAATGTACGGCTCGAACATGTCGTCGACGGTCAGCGCGTACTTGCCTCTTCTTGCGCTATGCCGTTTGTCGATATAGCTCTCGTGAGGTCCGAGTCCGAAATATTCCACTTCTTCGTTGCCTTGCGGCATGACGAGGCGCAAGCCGAACCGGGGCAAATAGTCGAGATTTTCCCTGACCTCGATATCCGCGCGGAGAACGATTTGTCCCGTTCCGTCTATTCGCCATACCGCCCGACCATGGAGCAGGGGCAGCTTGAAATATCCGCCAAGGGAGAACTTGACGTCGATTTCCACGGCTTCGTCATCCGAACTCGACCAAGTGCATTCGTACACCTTCATCCGTACCCGGTCATAGCCTTCCTCTAGCCATTTCCGCTTGATATACATATCGTTGTCGGCCGGCGCCCGCCAGATGGCAAACTGCGCGGGTGCATGCAGCATACGGACCCCGTGCTTCGTTATTTGCACAAACGTCCCTTCCCGCAGATCGAACGAATGGCGGAAATCGAAGCCGTCGATTGTCAGCAAGCCGCCTTCTTCCGCCGTACGGACGGCTCTCACGCTTCCTCCTCCCGGTCCCGCATTCACAGAGGCGATTATCGGAAGCTCGTACTGCCCGAAGGCGATTTCGTACCCGAAATCCGCCCAACGGAATTGCCGCTTCAACCGGAAAGATAGGGTGAGTAACGGATGTCCCGATCCGGTTAATGAAGCTCCGTAAGGAATCGTCACCGACTGCGTGCCATGGGGCTTCGCGTCAAGCTGCCATACGTCTCCTTGGCTCACCACCATGCCGTCGCGTTCCACGGCCCAATGGAGCACGACATGGCTCAGATCGATGAAATCGTACAAGTTGATTACGTTAAATTTGCCGTCGGCCAAATTGTCGGCTTCGATGCGAATCGGCGCAATAATCTTCTTCAGCTCCAGCAGCCCCGTATGCGGCTTGCGGTCGGGAGAGACGAGACCGTCGATGCAGAAATTGCCGTCGTTCGGCTTGTCGCCGAAGTCTCCGCCGTATGCGAAGAACGGAACGCCTTCCGGCGTGGCGGTTAGAATGCCGTGGTCGCACCATTCCCATACACAGCCGCCCATCAGCTTCGGATTCGCGTAGATGACGTCCCAATAGTCCGCCAAATCTCCCGGGCCGTTCCCCATCGCGTGGGAATACTCGCACAGAAACAGCGGCTTCTTGTTTTCTTCGTTGGCGGCATACTCGGCGATCGCCTGAACGGAAGCGTACATGCGGCTTTCCATGTCCAGACTGTCCACATCGCCGCTGCCTTTGTAATGCGGAGCGGCTCCTTCATAATGAACCGGCCTCGAACCGTCTCTTTTCCTCGTCCATTCGGCCATCGCGATATGGTTGCCGTCATAGCCGGACTCGTTGCCCATCGACCATATGATGACCGACGGATGGTTTTTGTCCCTCTCCACCATTCTGACCGCCCGTTCCACGAAGGCGTCCCGCCAGTCGGGATCGGCCGACAGTTTATGGAACGCCCCTTCGGTTCCGCTGTACGCCAAGCTGACCCCATGGCATTCCAGGTCCGCTTCGTCGATCACGTAGAAGCCGTACTCGTCGCACAGATCGAGAAATCGCGGATCGTTCGGATAATGGGAGGCTCGGATCGTATTGATATTGTGCCGCTTCATCAGCTCGAGATCTTTTCTCATATGGCTGATCGGAATCGTCTGTCCGAGCGACGGGTGGGAGTCATGGCGATTGACGCCTTTCAACTTGACGGGCTGTCCGTTGATCCGGAACACGCCATCGCCGATTTCGACCCGACGGAGCCCTACCGGGAACCGCAGCACTTCTTCGCCTCCATATACGAACAGCTCGTACAAATACGGCGCTTCCGCATTCCACAGCACAGGGTCGGCAATGGACAGCTCGATCGTCCCTTGTCCCTCAATGGCCGCGTCGGCCGAGCCGACCGTACTGCCTTCGGCGTCCATCAGCTCGGCCTTAATCGCAAGCCGCCCCGTCGTCTCGAGCTCCACGCGAAGCGCCGCCTGCGCGAGGTCGGGCGTCAGCTCCTGTCTGTTGAACACATCCCGGATACGGATCCGATCTCGCGCGAGCAAGTATACGTCGCGGAAAATGCCGGAGTGTCTCCATAAATCCTGATCCTCCAAATAAGTGCCGTCGCACCATTTCAACACCATTACGGCCATCCGGTTGCGGCCTTCGCGTATATAAGGGGTAAGATCGAACTCCGCCGGAACTCTGCTGCCTTGGCTGTAGCCGACAAACGTTCCGTTCAGCCACAAGTACATGCACGAATTGACGCCTTCGAACACGGCGAACTTGTCCTTGCCGCTCCATTCGCTGCCGATTTGGAAGTCCCGGACGTACAGGCCGGCCGGATTTTCGTCCGGCACATAAGGCGGATCGAATGGGATCGGGTATTTGATGTTCGTGTAGTGCAGCTGGTCGTAGCCGTTCGTCTGCCAGCAGGAAGGCACGATCAGATCGTCCCAATGTCCTGCCCCTGCATGCTCCTCATAGAACGCGTCTTCTACCAGACGGACGCTGGATACATAGCGGAACTTCCATGCTCCGTTCAAAGTCCGGTAGAAAGGCGAGCGGCCTCTTTTGCCGTCCTTGGCGGAAGCAACGTCCCCGTATGGAATGAAATGCGCCCGAGGCGCCTCCCTGTTCTTATGCAGAATGCCCGGGTTTTCCCAATATTTGTCGATCCGGATCATCAATCATCTCTCCTTGCCGCTTTTGCCCGCGACCGTATTTGCACTCCATGACCCCATTATAGTTGTGCTATACTGGTGGTTCATAGCGTCCAAAACGGACAACATGCCGTACAAAAAGGACATAATGGAGAAAACGCGCATGAAAATGCTCGCACTGCGAACGAATCTGCACCCGGCCGGGGAGGATGTTCCGTTCAGCGTTTATACGGTCGGCACGGAAGTTCAGACCGCAATTACCCGGATGAAAGGCTTTTCCGCCAATCAGCTTTTTTTGACCTTTTCGGGAGCCGGCCAGTTCAGACCTTTGGGTCAGGACAAATGGGACACGGTCGATTCCAATACGATGCTGTATATCCCTGCCGATCTGCCGCACGAATACGTTCCGCAAGGTCCGGAGCCGTGGCTCGTCGGTTATGTGACTTTCGTGGAGAACCGCGGCGTGGTATTGGAAAGCTGGGGATTCGGCAACGACCCTTACCGGCTGCGGCTCGGGGACATGGGAAGGCTGCTGGAGCTGCTGGAAGGCGTATGGTCCCATTCCGGTCCGCACTTCGATGCGTGGAGCTCCATGGAGCAGCTGTTTTGTTTTTGCGCCGAAGTGAAGAAGCAAGCGGCTCGGCAGGCGCCCCATGCAGACGGTTCGGGAAAAGGAGCCCGCTACCGCGACTCGGTGGACAGCGCCGTCCGTTTCCTGCACGACCATCTGCACCGCGACCTGTCCATGACCGAGCTGGCCTCCCACGTCGGCTATTCGCCGAAGCATCTGAACCGGCTGTTCCGTCGCGATCTCGGCATGACCCCGATGCACTACCTGCAGCGGGTCCGGCTGAAGACGGCGGCGCTGCTGCTGTCCGAACATCCGGGCATGACGGTTCGTCAAGCCGCCGCCTACATCGGCATGGAGCCGGTTTATTTCACCCGGCTGTTCCGTCGTGCCTACGGGAAAGCCCCTTCGGAGTTGAAAAAATAAGTCAACGCCTCCGCACGACCGGGACGCCTTCGGGAACTTCTAGCTTCATCCGCCCGCCGGCGTACTCGAACGTAATTCGTCCGGTCGGTACGCGGAATGCCAGCTTGACCTCGTGAAGAGCAGCCGGTATGCGGGGGGCGAACGCCACCCGCTTCCACCCCGGGGCCGCCGGCTTCAGCCCGACGATTTGTTCGATCAACACCGGGATCGGCGCGCTTGCCCACGGGTGGCATAGGCTGGCGTTCGGCTTCAAGTCTTTGGACCATACTTCGAAGCATGTTGTCGCCCCCTCCTTCAGCATGGTGCCCCAGGAATGGAGATCGTCCGAAGTGATCAGCTCATATACCAAATCGGTTTCTCCGGCTTCCGCAAGAGCTTTCAATACGAAATAAGCCATATATACGCCGCAGCTTAGCCGTTTTTTGCGAATGAAGGCGACTACCGACGGTACCGCCACCTTCGGCGCGAGCCCGAACAACAGCGGCAGCGCATTGGCATGCAGGGAGGAATGCTCCGAGCCTTCCGCATCGACGAACAACTTTCCGGCTTCGTCATAAAACGCCTTGCGGAAAGAGGATTTCGTCCGCAGCATTTGGGCTGCCAGTCGTTCCGAACACGCTCCATGCAAAATTTGTTCGATTTCCGATACGGCGGACATGGCACCGTAATAAAACGCGTTCAATACGTTGTGGCAGCCTTTGCCGGCCGGAGGCCCGAGATCGAAGTCGTATCCGTCGCGCAAGGGCTCCGGCCAATCGACCAAATTCCATTTGTCGGACACTTGCGCGAGCAGACCGTCCTCCCGGCGAAACGTCTCGAAATGCCGCAGCATGTTCCCGGCTATCGGGTACATTTCCCGCAAAAAGTCGAGATCGCCGCTATGCTTGTAGTATCGGATCAACTGCATCGGCCATTGCAAGGAAAAATCGGCGATTTCCTGCATATAGCTGCCGGAAGCTACCGCCATGAAGCCCGGACATACGCGCATCGCCAGCAGGGCGAAATCGTGAAGCGATTTGCGGTACAAGCGCAAATCCCCCGCGATATATGCGTGAGCATGCGTGATGACCGTATTGTCTCCCAAATACTGCCCCTTTTCCCTCGAGGGACAATCGACATACGTCTCCTGGGAACCGCATACGACGCCGTTGCGGCATATCGACCATACCGCGTCCAAGCGGGAATCCGACGTTTCGAACAGACTTGCGTCGTCATCGAGCGGATAATGCCGAACAACCGCCGAGAAGCTGCGGGTATCGAGCGAGACGCCCGTTTCCGGCAGCAGCTCCGCGTAACGGAACGCTTTGTAATCGTACAATTCGAGCTCGTCGTATTCCCGCCCCGACAAGGTCCAATATTCCCTATATGTACAGTTGCACCTCATCTCATAACGGACGCGGCCGTTGTCCGTCAGCTCTTCGCCGCAGCGGATTTCGACGACCTGCCCTTCGCCGCCCTTCGCCCGCAAACGAACCTGGCCGGTAATTTCCCGACCGAAATCGAGGAGGTAGCCTCCTCCCCCAATTTCCGAAGCTCGCACCGGAGTCGTCTCATACACGGATAGAGGCGGCGTCGGCTGCAGAAATAGCCGATGATCGTCACGCTCGCGCTCCATGGCCGAATACCAGTGCGAATCGTCAAAATCGCTTTCCCTCCAACCCCGCTCCGCGAGGCGGCTGTCGATATGCTCCAAAAATTGCGTATCGTAGCCGATAGCGCTCCCCCGACCGTATTCGTTCGTAATCGTGTACTTCCATGTATGGTCCGACTTGACCGCCATCCGGTCCCCGACCTTCAGCTCGGCGATAAAGCCTTGTCGGCCATCTCCGCTGTTATACGCGTGACAAATCTTTCCGTGGTAATAGACGTGGACCGCTATCGCATTTACGCCTTGGCGCAAATACGGCGTTACGGGAAAACGGTTGTAGTAATAGTGGAAATAGTTGCTTTGCGCCGGACCTTGTCCGACGTATCGGCCGTTGATGTAAACCTTATAGTAGTCGTCGCCGGTAATATCCAGATAACTATGAGACAAATCTCCGTCCAGCGAAAAGGTACGCCTCGCCAGCATATGGCGGTTGTACAGCTCCGCGTCATGCGCCTTTCCGCTGTCGGGGGCCAACTCCTTGCGATAAATATCATGGGGAAGCAGGTCGCCGAATACGTGATCGGTGATCCATCGTGCAGTCCACATTCGATCCATAGCATCCTCCGTTTTCGGATCATGTGCATAAGAAAGCGTCCCGACCTTGGCAGGCAGCGCTCGAATCGCCCCACTCAGACCGGGATGCCGCCGGATGAGCACTACAGCCTTCGTATAATTTCGTTCGCCTTATCCTCATAAGCCCGCTGCCATTCCGGCGCCAGCAAGCATTCCGTCACTTCGTAGCCCCCCTTGCCGTAATGCTCGACGGGAGGAGCATAGTGCATGTAGCCATTGGTAAATGCCGAGATAATAGTATGCTCGTATGGCGACGAAGCCTTCAGCTTCAAGCCGACCTCGATCAGCAGCTCGGCCGGAGCCGTGATCAGTACGCCATCCCCGATTTTGATCCCTTGCACCTCCGCGGGAATGTCCGGCTCGCCGGCTTCCTCGTTCAGCTCGAGATGGTGCTTGAGCGTAGCCACATCCTCCTGAATCCGGATCAGCTTCTCCATCTTGTGAATATTGCCTAAGTACCGCTCGATATTGCCTCTGTTATGCGCATCCATCGCAACAAGCTCATTCGCGCCGATCTGCGCCTCCTGCATATACCGATAGCCATAATCCGAAGGATAATCGGGATGAAGCGCATACTTCAAGTACATCGGCAGAAAAGTCTTGAAGTTCAGTGCCGTGCTCCGCATCGCAGCGAGAAGCTCTGCCTGATCCCGCAACCGCTCGGCGATCCGCTCCGGAATATCGACTCTTCTCGGAAGCCGGATCGTCTCCGACAGCACGCTGAGACGCGCGTTCCCGGTCTCGATCCTTCTTGCCGCCCTCAACGCGGCGAGTCCGAGCATCGTGCCGATCGGCTCGCAATTTCGCGGTCGGTTGACATCCTTGAAATAGAGCTCGAGAATGTCGCCTCCCGCCCCCTGCAGAAACAATGCCATCGCTCCGTTTCCGAGCGTTTCCTCAATCACCTTCGACGCGAAGCCCGGGAAATTGGCGGTAACTCCTCTATCAGGGACGCCGATCAGCAGGTGGCAGGCAAAATTGTAAACGACGGCCAGCGGCTGTCCGTCCAGCCGGTCTATGCGGATTACGCCAATGTCGGGGTCGATCGGTCCGATACCCGATACATCCTCGTCCGGCGGACAAGGATGGGCATAGCGGATCGACCAATGCTTGCCGTCCTTCATTTTCAGATTCCGGTTTACGACGATCCGATCCTCGTGCCCGACGCCCCAGCCGACTCGGACCTCCGCCATGGCCCCCATTGCTTGCCTCACCGCTTCGAACGTCCGATCGACCTGCTCGGCATCGTCGCAGAGCAGTCTTCCTTGCGGATGGGTATGCGAAGCGTTCACCATCACGCTGCCGCCGGGGATATGCAGCTCGTTCTCGATGCGGCGGCGCAGCTTCGGCATAAAGTCGTCCTTAATATCGCCCAGACCGCCTATCGCCAGAGCGTCCATGGCCACGATGACCGCCTTCGTCGAGCCGTCATCCAATACGAGTGCTTTGGCGTACAGCGGGTCGGAGATAACGACCCCTTGCATGCCGGTTGTAATGTCGATCTTGGCTACTCCTGCTCGCAAGTTCATGCTCCAGCATCCTCCCGTTTCCTCTCATAAGCGCACGACGCCGTTTCGCGCCTTCCGCGTTACGCTTGCAAAATCATTATATTAACCATCCGCGGACGTTTCTTTAGTAAAACGCGTATTTTTTTTGTACGTTGTTGATCTGTTCCGGGCAAAAAAAAGCCCCGACGAAAGCCGATTTCGGCTTTCCCGGGGATGCGGCGCGGAAATGTCGGGTACGAAAGAACATCACGCTTGCGTTACCGGTGTATGACGATCTTATG
The DNA here is from genome assembly GCF_006265175.1 of Paenibacillus hemerocallicola. Lineage (GTDB taxonomy): Bacteria > Bacillota > Bacilli > Paenibacillales > NBRC-103111 > Paenibacillus_AB > Paenibacillus_AB hemerocallicola. The sequence continues at coordinate 143,554 of NZ_VDCQ01000002.1, forward strand.
GTCGATTATTTCGAATTTGTCCTCGATCCGCAGCTCGACGATCTCCTTCATTTTTTGTCTGTACTGCAGCGGCGACATCCGTTCTCTCGCGGCAAAGCGGCGGCTTAAATAGTGAACGCTCTGAAAACCGACTTTGGCGGAAATTTCCGTAATCGACATTTCCGTGTTCTTAAGCAGCTCCTTCGCTTCGTGAATCCGCCAATTGTTCAAATATTGCATCGGCGACAACCGGTATTTGTCGCAAAATACGCGGCATAGATGAGCGCTGCTTACCGTCAGCTTCCGGGCCAGCTCCTTCAACACGATTTTGCTGTCATAGTTGGCATGAATGTACCGGATCACCCTGCCGGCAAGGTCATCGCCCGCTTCGGCCTTAGCCGGAAGCAGCTTCTCCGACGACTCCCGTTCCCCGGGCAAGCCTTCCCTATTCCGGGACTCCGGGTCCCCGGTCTCCGCCTCCATGCTGTATAACCGCCGGATATTCAAAATAAACTCGATAAAATTCGCCGTTATGATCTCTTTATATTGCGGCCGGCAATAGGTCGCCTCGTCCAGCATCGCTTCCAGGAGCAGCTTGATCTTCGCTTGCGGCGCCTCTATCCGGATTGACATCGGCTCGAGATAAGCCTCCAATTGGGGATCGCCGACAAGCGCCTTCACTTCGATCGTGCCGAGCGGATGGGACGCATCCGAGAGAAAGCTGTGATACATTCCAGGCGGGATCACGAACAAATCGTGCTTGTTCATGCCGTAAGCGATCTCGTTGGCGCTCAGTGTCCCGCTGCCGCCGACGACGTACAGAATATGATGGAAGTTGTGGCAGTGATTGACGACATGGCTTTCAAACCGGTACTTGCACCTCGAGATATACAGTACTTTTGTCGATTGGAAGCTCATCCGTATCCCCTCTTCCCCGGCAATCCGCTCGGTTTGGCGTGCGGTGGGCAAGAACGCGCCGTCTTACTCGCTGTGCCGGTTTACTTGTCTGCCGTCTCCGGTTCCCGTACCGATAATTTCTCGGTCAGCTTGTCGCACAATTCGTCATCATCCAGGAGCCCTGCCCAGTACGCCTTCAACTGTCCGGCCAATATGCGATTCATCCGCCACGGAACGTTCAATTCGCTGTGCAAACGGTAAGATGCGACGATTTCGCGGTACAGCGGATACCGGCTCGGAACGTGAATCGCCGGGTCGAAGGGCGCTTCAATATGCTGCAGCGCCGGTACGCTTAACGTATTGGTCTTGATCAGCTTCTGTGCCCGTTCGGAGCCGAAATAGTCGATCAGGATGCGGGCCGCTTCCTTGTTGCCGGACTCCCGGCTCATCCCGAATCCGATGGCCATCGCCAGCGTTCGCGGCTCGCCCATATAAGGTACGGGCGAAATATCATACTCGAGTCCGGCATTCCGGAACTCGTTCAGTCCCATATAGCTGGTGAGAATCATCGATACTTTGCCTTCCGTGAACAGGGCGTTGATCTCGTCGTTGTTCTCGGACAAATAGAGCGGAAAGATGTCTCGGTCGCGTATTATCCGCTTGCCCAGCTTCATTCCTTCCAGCAGCATCGTGCCTCGGAGATCGCGCAAACGCCCCCCATCCCATTCGAAGCGCCCGCCGCTTTGCACCAGAAACAACGGCCAACGGTTTTCGGAGAGGATATGGAAGCAGAACCCGAGCCGGTTCCCGCTCCCGGACAAGACGGCCGCGCTTCTTGCCAAATCGTCCCACGTCCATCCCCCGTGCGGCTCGGGCAGCCGGCATTCCTTGAAGTGCGAGCGGTTGTAGCACAACACGATCGGCGTGAAAATGGAGGGCAGCACATACTGGCGATCGTCCGCCCGGAAAGCTTCGTTCAGGAACGGAAACGCCTCCGGGGAGTCGCATAGCGGCTCCAGCATCGCCACATGTCCGTCTTCTCTCAGCTCCTGAAACTGCGTCGAATCTATGGCGAATACATCCGCGTGACGTCGTTCGCCTTCGCCGTAGAACTGAGACAAATCGGAGTAAGGAACGGCGTCTACGCGAATCCACGGGTGCAGCAGGTGAAAATCGTCAAGCAGCCTGTTCAGGCAAAAATCCCGCTCGATCGAATATGTGCAGGCCAAAGTCAAGTACACTCTCGCGCGCTGCGCGATGACACGGTTGCCTACCCGCGGCATTTTCTCGATCAAGCCGTCCTCCACCAGCTTCTCCATCCCTTTGCGCACCGATTTGTTGCTTAATCGGAACCGTTTCGCCAATGCCGACTCGGGCGGCAAAAACGAATTGGCGGGAAACGTGCCGTTCTCGATATCTTCTCGCAATTCGTCGGCCACCCGTTCCAGCTCGAGCCGGAACTGCTTGCTCGTCGGTTTTGCTTTCATGATTTTGCGACACCTCGTTTTTCCATTCGGACGCTTCCGTATGTAATTCCCCATTCTCAATACCTACGTCCGTTGTGATGTACTTTTATGTTCATAAAGAGCATTAATAACAATGAAAACGTTTGCCCAATATAAATATAAGACATCACATAACTACAGTCAACACTAATTAAGTACATCACAATGTAAATTAAATCTCATTACATACATTACAACACAAGGTTTTTTCATAGGATGACCCGACTTCTCCTGTACGCTTGAACGGATTTTTCCAAATGCAAAAAGGAGCCACATCGTGACCCCCGCTTCATGCCTATTAGCGCAGCATTTGTCAACCGATATCCATTACTTTCTGCCGCTCCTGTAGGTATCGATGTCTTTGTTCGCTTTCTCATCCGCGGCACGCAGTGCGGTGTTGACATCCGTCCCCCCGATGATGGCGACCGGTGCCGTGTCCAATCCGTTCCAAGCCTGGGACTCGTATGCGGTCGTATTCGGAAGCTTGCCGAACGGATATTTGAATACGGCACCCGCATTTTTGCCCTGCAGCAGCTGCAGCTTCGTGCCGAATTGCTGCTGGATCGCCTTATCCTTCAATACGCTGATTCTTCCATTCTGCGAGAGGAGCATCTGCACTTCGGGCGAAGTCGCCACATAAGAAATCGCGGCAATCGCCTGCTCCTTGTGTTTGCCGGCTGCGGATGCCAGCAAATAGATCGGTTTGGTCGGTCCGGACGTTTTAGGCTGGTCGGAGGAATACGGCATGGCTGCGATGTCCCAGTTCAAGGCTCCGCCCTCCTGCGCGATGAGACCGTAAGCGGCTCCCATCCATTGCGGATAGATGGCCAGCCGTTTTTCTTTGAAGAAGTGCTCGTGGGTAATTTTATTGTCGATGCCCGTATCGACCATTTCCTTGATCATGGAAAGCGCGCGTTTCCAGCCGTCCGACTGCAGGTCTGCCTTCCCGGTCCGGGCATTGATGACGGGCAACCCCAACTGGAAGCCGAATGTATATAAGTCGGCCCACCTGTAACCCAAATATTGTACGCCCGCTTCAGACCGGGTCAGCCTTTTGGCCAAGCCGATAAGATCCGTATAGCTCATCTCTCCCGTCGGATACGAAATCGCGAATCGATCGAAAATATCTTTGTTGTAAAACATCATGTATTTGTCCATATAGAAGGGCAGACCGTACAGCTCCCCCTGTGCGCCGAGCGCCCTTACTCCGTCAAGCGGGCTCGCTTCCAGACCGTTCAGATCGACCTTCTCCTTCTTCAACGCTTCATTCAGGTCGGTTGGATATTTCAGATCGATCGCGGTGGACAAATTCGAATAGTCGGTAATGACGATATCGGGTATGCTTTGCCCCGTGGTAATCAAATCGGGCAGGGCGGCTCCCGTCTTGACGTCCATGAATTCGATCGTAATATACGGATATTTCTGCTTGACGGGGATGGAGATGAACTGCTCCACCGCTTCTTTCGCCACCAACGTGTTGAACCACATGATTTTTAAAGTGACCGGCTCCTTGCCCGCTTCCGTAGACTTTGCCGGGTCAGAGGTGCTTTCGGCATCTGAATCCCCTTTGCTGCAGCCTGCCGTCACGGCAATAACCGCGGCAAGCAAGGCGGCGCTTGCCGCTTTCCTATTCCATACCGTCATGTTCGTTCTCCTCCAAACCTGTCGCTTGTATCGGCGATAACTCCGCTGGTTCGGCGCCATCATGTAAGCGCCATCAAGTAATGGTTGCTGACCACGCTCCTTTTGTCGGTAATGAATCAACCTTCCCTTCTGTTCCAATTGTATATAGGATCGAATGCGGATTCTTTAGTAAAAGCCGTAATTTTTTTGTACGCTGTTGATGTGACACAACGTTCGACATGCCAGTCCGACAGCGCTGAGCCGAGATGGCATACTTGGGTTGCCCCCGTCCTCCGGCCAGTTCTGGCGATAATCGCAAAAAAGCTGCGCCAGCCTAATCCGCGAATAACCCGGAAGCCTTTCGATGAGGCGCTTGCAACACGTTGTCCGTGAATAAAGGAACTGGATTCCGTTATTGTCCCGAACTCCGTTGCACTCCTGAATATAACGGAACAGGCTGCCGTTATATCAACTTTTCGGGGTGAAAATGATCGTGAACAGCGGAGTAGAGGAACTGTTTTCCGTTATTTTATTGTCGACACGGGGATTCGGGTCAATAACATACGCCAGTTCCGCTATTTATGGATTCGCGGTCTCGCAAGCGCCTGCAAGGGCCGTCAGCCTGCACCGATCAGGCGATACAGCATTTCTGTACGCGAATTATGCTGAAATAGAAAAAAAGCCGCGATCGACACGGCTTCTTCCAATTCGTACCTGTTTGCCCAGTTTCGGCGACAAAAAACAAGCGGCCGTCGAAGTGGCCGCTGTCCAAGCCCTACCATTCCGCAACCGTACCGTCGTCTTGACGCCACACCGGATTTTTCCACGTATGTCCGATGGCCGCCATAGCCCGCACCTTCTCTTCGTTGACTTCGATACCTAGCCCGGGGGCGGTCAGATTGCTGACAAAACCGTCCTTGTAGGCAAATACGGAAGGATCCTTCAAATAGTCGAGCAGATCCGAGCCTTTGTTGTAGTGGATACCGAGACTTTGCTCCTGGATAAAGGCATTCGGCGAGCAGGTGTCGAGCTGCAGGCAGGAAGCGAGCGCAATCGGTCCGAGCGGACAATGCGGCGCCACGGCCACGTCGTACGCTTCGGCCATCGCGGCGATTTTGCGCGTCTCGAGAATGCCGCCGGCATGGGACAAATCCGGCTGGATAATGTCGACGACGCCTTGGGCGAGAAGCTCCTTGAAGCCCCAGCGGGTATACATGCGTTCTCCCGTCGCGATCGGACACGACGTATAGCGGGCGATTTCCTTCAGCGCCTCGTTGTTCTCGGGAAGCACCGGCTCCTCGATAAACATCGGCTTGTAGGGCTCGAGCTCCTTCGCCAATATTTTGGCCATCGACTTGTGGACCCGTCCGTGGAAATCGATGCCGATGCCGACTTCTTTGCCGACCGCTTCGCGAACCGCGGCGATCCGGGCAATGGCCGCTTCCACTTTGACAATCGAGTCGATATAGTGCAGCTCTTCCGTCGCGTTCATCTTCACCGCCGTAAACCCGGCCTCCACCTGACGCTTGGCCGCTTCGCCGACGTCGCTCGGCCGGTCTCCGCCGATCCACGAGTAGACGCGGATTTTATCGCGACAGGCGCCGCCAAGCAAATCGTACACGGGAGCGTTGTAAAACTTGCCCTTGATGTCCCATAAAGCTTGCTCGATTCCCGAAATCGCACTGGACAAAATCGGCCCTCCACGGTAGAAACCGCCGCGGTACAGCACCTGGAAAATATCCTCGATGCGCATCGGATCTTTGCCTATCAAATATTCGCTCATCTCGGTCACGGCCGCGTGCACCGTATCCGCCTTGCCTTCTACGACCGGCTCTCCCCATCCGGAAATGCCTTCGTCCGTTTCGATTTTCAGGAACAGCCATCTGGGCGGAACTTTGAAAAGCTCCAACTTCGTTATTTTCATCAGACTTGTCTCCCCTGCTAAAAATTGGCTTGAATCCGCGCCACGGCCGGCGAAGCAAGCTGCCGACCCCGCTCTCACAACCTTACTATATAAGCTATGCAAATGGTAGCAATACCCAAAGCTTTGCGAAAAAAATGCGAAGCTGCGCATAGCTGCACAGTTATTCCATGACTCCAGGAATCCCTTGTTCTTGCCTGTCTATTGTCTATCTGCGTTTGAACCAAACTTCGCTATTAGTGAACCTCATTGCGCTAATCGTAAGCCATACAGGTGGATTCAGCGAATAGTGAGCCTCATTTCATATTTACCGAGAGTTTCACTATTCCTCCAATGGTCCATGGAATGGGCCATATAACGAAATGAGGTTCACTAATAAGCAAATTCGGTTCACTATCCGTGAGCTATTAGGACCATCTAGGAGTAGCGGTCCCTGTATTCCTGCGGCGTTATCCCGAATTGCTTCTTGAACGCATGGTTGAACGAATGGGGACGCAAGTAGCCGAGCAGCGCCGCGATCTCGTATATTTTGCTCTGTCCGTGCTTGAGCAAATATTCCGCCTTGTCCATCCGGACACGGTGAACGTAATCGCTCAAATTGTCGCCCGTCTCCAGCTTGTATATTTTGGATACGTATACCGGATGCAGATGGACGTGGTCCGCGATCGATTGCAGCGATACGTCCTCGGCCATGTGCTGCTCGACGAATGTCCGAATGTCGTTGATGAGAGAATCGCGCGAATGTTTCGTCTCCCGATTCATATCGTCGCGGATCCGGTTCAATGTGCCGATCGTCCATTCCTTGAGCTGATTCAAGGAGCGGTACGGGATTCCTTTGATCATCTTGTCGTAATCTTCGCCCATCAGGTCGGGCAAGCTCCGCCCGCTCTTATGAACGATGTAGGCATAAGCGGAGGCGATGCTGAAGTATACCTCTAGCAGTTGCTCCTGCGATTCCGCGCCCCGCTTCTCCAATTCCCCGAACAGATGGGCAAGCTTCTCCTCGATGCTGTCCCATCGGGCCGCTTCGAGCAGATGGATCAGCGTGGGCGGCTCGTACAGGCTCGGCAGAGGCTGAACGTCCTTCCGCCCGGGATCGTCCCGCAGCCGGACGAACAGCTCCTTCTCTCCCCCGATCGTCTGGCGAAACGCGGCCACCGACCGGCCGTACAGGTCGGACAAATCGGTCGGGAACGAGCCCCACGGACTGACGAGAATCGATATTTTTCCCTTCAAATAGTTGCTGACAGCCGTCTGCAGCGTGGAGGCAGTCCGCTCGAACCAGGTGGAGTCGTCCGTCGTCCAGACGGAACCTTCCTTGCCGGTCATGACGAATACCAAGTAATCGTGGGCATCCTTCGTATACCAGCTGTCCAGCCGGTCGCCGAACAGCTCCTCCACCATATTCCCGATCGCGTATTCCATCAGCGACAGGCTGTGGGCGTCGTATCGGAGAAAGTATTCCTCCAGCCGGATCATCATAAGGGCGAACGACTTCCCGTCGTTGAAATGCTCCAGACCGAGCATTTGCATGCTGTCTCCGAGAGCCGATCCTGCAAGCTTGCGCCCTTGAAGCAAATCTCCCAGCAAGCTGCCTCTGAGAGTCGGCATATGCTCCTTCAGCGCGGAGGCCAGCCGCTGTCTGGAAACGACCTCTTCCCATTCCAGCCGCAGCTTTTCCATCACCCTCCGCACCGTTTCGATCAGAGCCTGCTCGGTCACCGGCTTCAGCAGGTAATCCTCCGTCCGGTATAAAATCGCTTCCTTCGCATAGTTGAAGTCCGAGTAGCCCGAGAGAAGAATGCACTTCGTCTTCGGCCAACGCCGTTGAATTTCCGCGATCAATTGCAAGCCCGTCATGCCGGGCATCTGGATATCCGTGATGACGATGTCGATGGAGAAACGATCGAGCAGAGCGAGCGCCTTCTCGCCGGAATAAGCGCCGTATACGTGCTCGATGCCGATCCCGCCCCAATCGATCGTCGTGGAAAAACGTTCCACGACGTGGATTTCGTCATCCACGATCAACAGCTGAACGATCTCCTTCCGCCCCCTTCGTCCCAAGGACCGCGGGATCTTTCGCATTGTGCTTGCGATTCCACGTCAGTACCGCCTTCAAGCCGCCCTCCGGCACTTCGCTGAACGTCAGGCCCGAGCCTTCCCCGAATTTGTAATATAGACGCTGGTGCACGTTCCACGTGCCGCGTCCGATGCGGTCGGTCATCGGCTCCTGCAAGCCTGCCAGCAGCCGGTGCAGCTCTTTTGAGGTCAAGCCCGCTCCGTTATCCTGAACGATGATCCGGTTGTACGACTCGTCTTGCTCCCGTGATATCGTTATGCGTCCGCCTTCGGTTCTTCGCTCGATTCCGTGCACGATCGCATTTTCCACGAGCGGCTGGATGATCAGTCGCGGTACGATTTCTTCCATCATGGAGTCCGGAACGTCAATTTCGTACTCGATTCTATGCATGCGCATATTTTGAATTTCCAGATAATGACCGATCAGCCCGAGCTCATCCTTCAAGGTAACGGTCTGATTGTCCACGCGAGTCGTATACCTGTAATACTCCGCCAAATGCTGCGACATCGCCACGACCGAATCGCGATCGTCCAGCATCGCCGAATTGATAATGAAAAACAGCGAGTTGTACAGAAAATGGGGGTTGATCTGCGATTGCAGCTGCTTCAAGGTCGCTTCCCGCGAGCGTATTTTCTCGACGTACACGTCCTCGACCAGCAGTTGGATTTGCTCAGCCATTTCGTTGAACCGTCTGATCAAGTAGCCGAATTCGTTTTTGGCCCGGTAGCCGATTCTCGCCGTCAAATCCCCAAGCTGCAATCTCTGCATGCCGCGGACCATATTGACGATCGGAATTTGTACGTTGCGGTATAGCAAAAACGAAGCCAGCACGCTCATGAGCAGCAAAAGCCCGACGGAAATATAGAACAGGTTGCGCGTCTGCGTAATCGGAGCGAGCACTTTGCCGACCGGGGCGTAGTCGACCAAATACCAGCCTCCCAGTTGTCCGGATCGCACATAGCTGACCAAAACCTGCTGTCCTTCGATACCAACACGCTCCTGTCCGGACTCGTTCAAGTCAAGATTGTCCAGCGCCATAATAATCGGCTGCATCGTCGCCGTGTCTGGCGTGCTCGTCCGGATCGGGTCCTGGCCCTGCCTATACAGGAAAGGATCGCCCGCTTTATCCTTCTTGTACAAATCGAGCAGCTCTTGAATATTTTGCACGGGAAACCGCACCTGGAATAGCGAAATCGCCTGATTGACCCTTCTCGCGTTCGCCGGCTCGGCGATCTCGCGTATGAACGAACCCGTAGGATGGCCGCGTGAACGGTCCTCCTCATAAGTCCAAACGCTCCGGACCGCCCCGTCCCACGACCACTGCGAGCTCCCGTTTACATAAATATTCGAAGACAGCACCTTCGACTGACCCGGTATGACGACCGTCAAATCGTTGGACCATGCGCTGGATACGCTTTGCAAGCCGAGCTTCCCGGTTATCCGGGCTTGCTCGGCGAGCACGTCCGGCAGAGGAGCTCCCGTCTTGTCCAGGTACTCCCGGAGATGCGGGTCTTGTCCCAAAATTACCGGAAACATGGACAAATTTTCTATGACCGAATCAAATTGGTACAGGAAAAACGTAAGCTGATTCAAGCCGGAGGACTTGATCTGTTCTCCTACGACGTTGCCCGCGATCCGATTGGAGTAGCTGTACAGCACGATGATAGGAATCAGGAGCAATATGACCAGGATCAATATTCTCCCGAATATATTGACCTTGACCTTCACCGCCTTGATCAGCCTTTAACCGCGCCGGCGGCCAAGCCGCTGACGACATACCGCTGGGCCAGCAGCGCGATGATCAGCACCGGCAGCGTAATGATGCAGGCGGCGGCCATCAGGGCGCCCCAGTTGATTTCGGAGTAGGACATGAAGTTGAATACGGCGATCGGCAGCGTCTTCGTCTTGTCCCCGGCCAAAATGATCGAGAACATGAAATTGTTCCAGGAGAAAATGAACGAAAGCAGCGACGACGTAATGACACCCGGGCCGGATATCGGCATAATGATGCGCAGAAACACCTGATGGTGATTGCAGCCGTCGATCAGGCCCGCTTCCTCGATTTCCGTAGGCAGTGCCTCGAAGAAGGAGATCATGATCCATATAATAAACGGAAGACCGACCAGCATATGGCTCAAGATGAGCGCAGTATAGGTGTCGACCAAATTGATTTTCGAGAACAAAATGAACCACGGAATCAAAAACGTTATCCCCGGAATAATCCGTGCGACCAAAATGACGAGCCCGAGCTTCTGCAGATGGTGTCTGGCGATCGCATAAGCGGCCGGCAGTCCCAGAATAAGCGACAGCACCGTCGAGCCTACGGCCACGACAAGGCTGTTCACGATAAACTTCATGAAATCGTATTCCCGGAATACGCTCGAATAGTTTTTCGCCGTCGGTTTGAAAAACAGGAAATTTTCCGTAGACATAATTTGCGCTTGCGTCTTGAACGATGCGATCAGCATCCACAGGAACGGAAACGCGAAAACGAACAGCACGAGGAGCGTCAACAAGCCGAGCACGATAGTAAGCGTTTTGTTCTTCTTCATGACGCCACCTCCAATCGTTTCCGCATCCAAATCATAAACAGTGTCAGCCCCATGACGAGCAGGAAAAACAGGACGAGCAGCGACGAGGCCATACCGAGCTTGAAGTATTGAAACCCGAGTACATAACCGTACAAATTAAGCGTCTCCGAAGCGAAATTCGGTCCGCCCTGAGTCGTAGCATAAATGATATCGAACGTTTTCAGCACGTCGATCAGCCTCAGCATGGCCGCTACGAGAATGGTCGGCCTTAGCAGCGGCAGCGTAATGTTGGTGAATTTCTGCCAGCCGTTTGCTCCGTCGACGTCGGCCGCCTCGTAAGGATCGCTCGGCAGCGTAGAGATGCCCGCCATCACGATCAGCGAGATCATCGGCGTCCACTCCCAGACGTCCACGATTATGAGAGACGGAATGACTTGGCTCGTCGAGGCCAGCCACAGCAGCGGCTCGAACCCGAGCGATTTCAGCATCATGTTGGCCACGCCGATCGTCGGCTCGTAGATGAGCATCCACACTAGCCCCATCGCGACCGGAGTCGCCACCATCGGCAGCAGGAACACCGTCTTCACGATATTTTTGCCGCGGAATTGGCGCGCCAGCAATACGGCGATGGCCACGCCCAGCACGACTTCGGCCGCAAGCGCCACGAAAGTGAAATAAAACGTCGCACCGACCGCATGCCAGAACCGTCCGTCATGCAGAAGCGCAATATAGTTGTCCAAGCCGACCCATTTCGGCGGCGTCGTGGCGGACATGCTCCATTCGAAGAAGCTGATCCTCACCGTGTAGATGATCGGGAACAGCATCATGATCAGCACGAACAGCACTGCGGGGAGCGTATAAATCCATTTCAAATTTCGATCGAACCAGCTAAATTGCATCGAAGTTCTCACCCTCTTCTGTCGAAACGTTTGGAGGATGATGAAAAAGGGCCATCGCATGACCCTCCCCATCATCGTTCTTGTTAAGCTTTATTTTTATTTGGTTTTGTCTTTGTCCACAATCGTCTGGAGCGCGGCGTTCGCTTTATTGGCGGTATCCTGGATGTTCGTCTGGCCGGCCATCACCTGCTGGACGATTTCCCCTACGGCATCCCGTGCTTCGCCGACGCTGATTACGACAGGACGGTCGTGGTCGACGCCCACTTTGGCGCTTTCCTTAATGATCGGAACGAGCTCGGCCGGGAAGCCGGTCGTGCCTTCCGCCTTGTCCCAAATCGATGCGCGCGCTCCCGGATTGCCGGCTTGCTGCGTTTTCAATACGACATCCTTGCTCGACGCCCACTTGATGAATTCCCAAGCGGCATCCTTGTTGGCCGACTTCGCGTTCATCGAGAGCCCCCACGAGGTGATGCTATACGGCTTCGATCCGGCTTTGCCTCCCGGGAACATGGCGAATCCGACCTGATCGGCTACCTTGGATTTTTCTTTGTCGGTCACGTTGCCGTACAGCGAGTTGGCATCGGTCATGAAAGCGATTTTGCCTTGAGCGAAAATACCGAACGCCTGCGGCCAAGACATGTTGAGCACCCCCGGAGGGCCGAAATCGCGCAGCAGCGTGCCGTAAGTCGTAAACGCTTTGACCGCTTCCGGCGTATTGATCGTCGCCTTGTCGCCATTCATGAAGTCCGCTCCTTCCGAATACAGGAAGGACGATACTTGCGTTACGAGCGGCGAACGCTGTCCGCGCGCTACGAAGCCGTACATTTCCTTGGACGGGTCATGCAGCTTTTTCACGGCGGCCATCAGCTCGTCCATCGTCTTCGGCACTTCAAGGCCGGCGTTTTTCAGCAAGTCTTTGCGGTAATACAATATTTCCTGCTCCGTAATGATCGGAATGCCTGCCAGCTTGCCGTCAACGGTCACGGAGCCGATCGCCGATTTGGAGAAATCGTTGAAATCGTAGCTCGCGTCTTTTTGCGGATACTCGTCCAGCGGATTTACCCAACCGTTCTTATAGAACAGCTTGCCCTCCTGCAGCGGGCGATACATGAACACGTCGGGCGTAGCGGAGCCGGCCGTGAACTGTACGGTAAGCTTCTGGGTAAGCTGATCCTCGAAGAAGCTTTGCACGTTTACCTTCATGCCGGTAGCCGCTTCGAACTCCGGCAGCAACGGCTTGATCGCGTCGCCCCACGGATGGTTGGCCGTAACGAGCGTAATGCTCTTGCCCTCGAACGGCTTCGCTCCCGCTCCCGCGCCGCCTCCTTGCGTCCCGTCTCCGGCGTTGTTTTTGGCGCCGCCCGCACAACCGGTAACCATGGCCGTCGTCAATATAACGGCAATGCCGGTACCCATCCAACGTTTGCTTGTATGTTTCATCTTGACCCTCCAGTAGTGGAATAATGGACCCACATTCAGATTACCCGAACTTATTTTCTCAATATATAACGAATACTAAACATCGATAACAACACTTTAAGGATTTGGAAAAAACAAAAAGAAGCCCGAAGCGGGCTTCCGTTTGCGTTATCCGTCATGCATAGTATTATTTCAGTCCTGCCGTGACCTCGCCCGCTTCGCTGCTCACCAGCAAAGTACGTACGACATTCGTTAACAGTTCGAGCTGTCCGACTTCGATTTTGTGGTTTGCCTTCAGCCCGGCGTCGTCTTTGACGCGAGTTGCGGTCGTAATCGGCAAGCCCAGCTGCTGCAAATGGTATTTGGCATTGACCGGGTAGTACTGCAGCTCGATCAGCGATGCCACTCCCAAATAAGCTTGCAGCTGTTCGGCGGCCGTCTCGTCTTCCTTCCACCGTTCGGTAAGCCGCACGTACAGGTCGGGATGAAAGTTGGCCATGACGCCGCTAAATCCGGCCGCGCCAAGCTTAAGCGAAGCGAGCAGGCTGGAGGAATTGGCGTTGAACAGCTTCAGCGCACTCCCGGCAACCGCATCGATTTTCGCTTTCATTTGCTGCAGGTCGCAGCACGTGTCCTTCAGGAACCAAAATCTTCCCGTATCCGCGCACCATTTGAGCAATTCCGGAGAAAGCAGCCTTTTGTACGGATACGGGCATTCGTAAATGCCGAGCGGCACGTCCGGAATCGCCTCCAGCAGCTTGCTTGCGGCGGTTTTCCATACTTCATCGCCTTCGTCCTCCTTGGCCAGCCGGTTGCTGATCAAGACGACCGCATCCACTCCGGTAGCGGCGATTTGCCGCAATTCGGCGACCTGATCCTCGAATGCGTCGGATACATGGCCCGAAGCGATCACCTGAACGCGCCCCGCCGCCTGACGCTTGACGAAACGGGCGATCTCCACTCGTTCCTCCAAGGACAGCTTGAACATCTCGCTCGACTGGCATACGGCGAACAAGCCGTGAACGCCCATACCGATATACCATTCCACCAATTGCTCCAATGCCGCGTAATCGACTTCGCCCGACGAAGTAAATGGAGTAATCATCGTCGGCCAAACGCCGTTTTGAATCGAATGGCTCATTTTCGTTCCCCGTTTCCCGATCATGATTGCGTGTTCTGCGCATCGCGCGAGTTCTTAATTACAGAACAACGTTCTAGTAATCTACCAAAAAAATATGCAACATATGTTCTTGGTTGGAGAACATTGTTCCATATCTATCACATTTATTTTATTACATCGTTCAAACGATTACAACACTTTTTTAATGTTTAACTCCCGATACGGCAGGCCGCCGGGTTATACTTTTCCTTCGATCGACTGGACGATTCCCGTAAGCTTCAAGGCATAGTCCCGGATCTTGTCTTCATCGAACCGCAACGACGGACCCGATACGCTAATGCCTGCTACAACCTGCTTCTTTTGGTTCAGAATCGGCATGCCGACGCACTTGATTCCGTATTCGTGCTCCATATTGTCGATCGAATAGCCCCGGGAGCGGATAGCCGCCAGCTCCGCAAGCAGCGCCTCCGGCTCCGCAATCGTCTGGTCGGTATATTTCTTCAATCCTTTGGCGCATACCGCACCGGCCGTCTCGGCGGGCATAAAGGCCATCATCGCTTTGCCGATGCCGGTACAATACAACGGCGCTTTGACGCCGAGCATCGATCTCGTCGAGAGTTGATTTTTCGGAGAGGAGGAATCGAGATAGATGACTTCGCTTTCGCTAGGCATGCCAAGATATACGGTCTCGTTCGAATAATCCGCAAGCTCCTGCATATACGGCAGCATCGTTCTGCGTATGTTCATATTGCTCGAGATGACGTTCCCGAGCTCCAATATTTTGATCCCGAGCCGGTACTTCTCGTTCTCCGGATTTTGCTCCAGGTACCCCGCCTTCACGAACGTATCGACGATGTTATGCACGTTGCTCTTATAGAGCCCGAGATGCTCGCTGATCTCGGTAATTCCGAGCTCCGGACTTTGGACGGTAAAGCAATCCATAATGCGCAGCGCTTTATATAAAGATTTTACTTTGATTTCTTCGGCCATCATACCAACCTCTTCGCCATAGTTTGGAAACCGGGAAACGCCGTTCCTTATACGGATACTCCGTTCTGACTTCCCTTCTAGTATCTTAACGCATTTCCGGTCGTTCCGCAAAAAAAAGTATTGCTTCCTGTTCAACCATCCCTTATTCTGGGATTAGATATTCTGAACAACGTTCTTTATTGAGGAACAAATAACGGAATTTGGAAGGGAGTATGTTACTTTTGGAACAAGCGATTCGAACGGCATGGAATCAGAACGACCCCCGACAATTGTATACGGTGGCAAACGAGGGCAGCGATTACGGCTCGCTGCATGTCATCCGCCTCGCTCCCGGCGACGGAAGCTTGACGATCGATTGGAAAGACTTCGACGACGCACAGGCGAAGACATCGACGTACGTACTCGAATACAGGCTGCGCAATGAGCCGGATTCGGCACAGCGAGTGTCGTTAAGCGCTTCCTTCGGGAGCACGACGATATCCGGTCTCGTTAACGGCGCGGATTACGAGGTATTCGTGGAAGGTCGCGACCCGCAATCTGGCACGGAGCCGTCGGTCAGCCCGACCCGATTGTTTCGTCCCGGTTCCGTACCGGGGACGGTTATCAATTATATCCATCCCGAAGACTATACGTTCGGCTTCTCCGGCCGTTCGCCCGCAAGTCCGTCGATCGTCCGTCTTCCCGACGGGAATTTGCTTGCCTCCCACGACATTTACTGGGGCTTGGCCGGGCAAAATACGAGCGTCGTGCTTCGCTCGCGCGACGAAGGAGTTACGTGGGAATACGTGACGTTCCTGTATCCGTGCTTCTGGGGCAAGCTGTTCTTGCACCGCGACCGGCTGTATATGATCGCGACCGGCACCGAGTACGGCGCCCTTCTGATCGGCCGTTCGGACGACGGAGGCGAAACATGGAGCGAGCCGTCCGTCCTGATCGAAGCCGGCAGCCGCGAGAAAGGCGGTCCTCACAAGGCGCCTATGCCGGTTATCGAGTACAAGGGTAGGCTGTGGACCGGCATCGACTACGGGTCTTGGTCGACGGGCTCCCATGCCTCCGGTCTCGTATCCGTACCGGCCGATGCCGACCTGTTGGATTCGGCGAGCTGGACGATCATGCCGTTCCTCCCTTACGACCCGAATTGGCCTGGAGCGGTCGTAGGCGACAACAAAGCGGGGCTGCTCGAAGGAAACGCGGTAGTCAAGCCTGACGGGACGCTCGTCAACTTGCTCCGCTACCAGACGAACGGTTGTACGCCGAGCTTCGGGCGGGCCATTATGCTTGCAGCCGACACGGACCGGCCGGCCGAGCCTCTCGTATTTCATAAGGTCATCGACTTCTACGGCAATTTGTCCAAGTTTACCGTGTATCACGATCCGGTCTCGGCCAAATACTGGTCGCTCGTCAACCGGGTCAAGGGGCCGAACAACGGACAACGAAACATTTTGACTCTCGTCAATTCGGACGATTTGGAAAATTGGCATATCGTCAAGGACATTCTCAACTATGACGACAATGGGTGGCCGGAAGATTCCAAGAAGGTCGGCTTCCAATACGTCGATTGGATTTTCAGCGGCGACGACATTTATGTAGCTTCCAGAACGGCTATCAACGGCGCTCACAATTTCCATAACGCCAACTATTTGACCTTTCACCGGGTCGACGATTTCCGGACACTGTCGCAATAAAGTCCCGATTGCAAAAAGCCCCGTTCTCCCTTTACCCGGGAAAACGGGGCCGCTTTTGTTCACAAAGCTCGTCAGGCATGGGAGATGCGCGGCATCGGCATCGATTCTTTGCCGAGCTCGGCCCATATATATTTCAGCAGCAGCTCCGATTTCAACGAAGCGTAATCCGATTCGTTCCACAAATTGCGGATTTCCCCGGGATCCTGCCGGAGATCGAACAGCTCGCCGTATGTCTGGTTGTAGTATACGGTAATTTTGTATCGCTCGCCTACATACGTTTTCTGGTGTATCGTCGTCGGCTCGTGACGGAATTCGCATAGGGCGTGATCGCGCGCCCGCTCTTCGGCACCTTGCCAAACCGCACTCTGGTCGACACCCGTCATGGCGCAAGGCACCTCGATGCCGGCAAGGCTCAAGAAGGTCGGGGCCAAATCGACAAGCGATTGAATCGCACCCGATCGTCTCCCGGCCGGGACATATCCCGGATAGCGGACGATAAAGGGCAGCTTGATCAAATCCTCGTAGTGGAATCCGCCCTTGTATTGCAGCCCGTGCTGCCCGTAGAAATGTCCGTGGTCGGTCGTAAATACGACGACCGTATTATCCGCCAAGCCGAGCTCCTCGAGCTTATCGAGTATGCTGCCGATATACTTGTCCATCAGGCTGACCATCGCATAGTACGTCGCGACAAGCTTCTTCCGCTCGTCCTCAGGCAGCAGATGCGACCGGTAGCCGTGAGTCCCGAAGCCACTTTCCTTCAGATGAGTAAAGTCCGGCTTCTCCAGCTGCGTCAGCCCGAAGTGGGGAGGATTGCGGTCATGCTCGCCCGGCGTAACGGACGGAATCGTCAGACTGTCGGGATCGTACATCGTATCCCACGGCTCCGGCACAAGATAGTCGGGATGCGGATCGAAGAAGCTGGACCAGAGGAAAAACGGCTCGTCGCTCCGCTTATACTGCTCCAACAAGGTGTTGGAACGTTCCGCGATCCACGTATTGTAGTGATACTTCTCCGGAATGGCCCATTTGTGAAGCGTCGGCTTCATCGTGCCCGTAGGCGGCAAGAAGTACTCTCTCCAGTTCGAGCAGCCCTTCTCCTCCATCCAGATCGCGTAATGCTGTCCTACGAGAAATTCGTTCGTATGGTTCCGAGCCAGCTCCACGTGATCGAAGCCGTAGAACGGTCCGTTAAACTTCCGCCAATACTCCAAATCCTGCAAAATACCGATCGATTCCAGCGATGAATAGGTTTCCGTCGCCCGGGTCGGTTGAAAATGCGCCTTGCCTACGAGAGCGGTTTTGTAGCCGCCTGCGCGGAAATCTTCGCCGACGGTATGCCGGTCCTCCAGCAATTTCGTTCCGAGCGTCCAGGCGCCATGCTGGCTCGGGTACATCCCCGTTATAATCGATGCGCGAGTCGGCGTACAGGTCGGATTCGGACAGTAAGCCCGCGTGAAGGTCGTTCCTTCGTCGGCCAGCCGATCCAGATTCGGCGTCTTCAGCTCGGGATTGCCCGCCCCCAGCGTATTCCAATGCTGCTGATCGCTCGTAATGAGCAAAATGTTAGGTCGTTTCAACTACAGTCAGCTCCTCCCGACATTGTATGTCCATATCCGCCAGTCATAACTCCAATGTAGCTTGCATCCGACCTGAAGGAAATACCATAATGTATTTATCAAAATGTAGGGTCGGGAGAGTCGAACGGATATGCGGGAGTATGCCACCGAATACGCGGATTACTGGTTCAACGTTCCTTCCGGGTTCGAAAAATCCGGGGGCGTCTGGCTCGTAAGGGCCGGCAAAAATATAGCGAAGCCGAATTACGAGGTCGGACCGAAACAAATCGAATGCTTCGGCCTTCATTTTATTATCAACGGGTCCGCCCTCTTGGAATATAACGGAAACCCAGTATCTCTGCAAAAAGGCGATATATTTTGCTTGTATCCGCATATTTCGTGCAAGTACCGCACCGCCTCCGGCAAGCCGCCGCTGGAAATGGTCTGGCTGACGATGAGCGGCCCCCAGACGGAGGCCATGCTGGAAATGGCCGGCATTACGCGGCAACGGCCTTATCGGCATAATGGGATTAGCCGCCCTGTCGGAAAGGCGCTCGAGCAGACGGAATCGTTCATCGGAGGCAAGCCGGTCGGTAAATTGAAGCTGAATGCGTTCATTCACCACCTCTTCGCTTTGCTGGAAGCGGATGTTCCCGAGGAGGCGGAGTCCGGCAATTTCGCTGAAGGAGATTGGCTAGATTGGGCGGTACGATATTTGCGCCTGCATTACACGGAGCCGCTCCGGATCGAGCAGCTGGCCCAATTGGTCGGCGTCCACCGCACCCATTTCTCTCACGTTTTTGCCAAGACGATCGGCGTATCGCCTCAGAAGTTTTTGCTCCGGCTAAGAATGGATCGGGCGAATGAGCTGCTGCGCGATACGGAGCTTTCGATCGGAGAGATCGCCTTGTCCGTCGGCTATCCGGATCTGTACGCCTTCTCGCGGGCATATAAGACTCACACGGGGCACTCCCCGACCGATTACCGGTATCGAGCGGGAAATAATCGATATTGATTTGCGTCGCCGGCTTTAGACCCTTATCCCGACTCATCATAAGCCCGCTTTACAAATTTTTAACGTTGCCATATCGATTAACGAACCGATTTCCCGCACCCGGCGGTATCCGGATGGCATTTCGGTCGCGAGCAGCAAAAAAGCCCCCCGCGGCCGCTTCATCCCGAAAAGGCAAACGAAAGGGAGCTTCTCAAACCAATCGCGAGGCGCGCCCTCACTGCCCGAATTTCTCCATAAAGCTCCTGATCCGCGCGGAAGGCTGCATGCCCAATTCTTTATTCAATCGGTCCTTGAGCTCTTCATACAGCTTGCGGATCGCAGCGATGTCCCCCCTCCCCGCCAGCAGATGGAGCATCTCGTCGTAATACATTTCAGAGTAAGGCTCGAGCGCGATCAGCTTTCTCCAAATCGCTTCCTGATCCTCGTCGGTCGCCGCGCGCACGCTCCGTTCGAGCAGCCGCACATAGTCGGCCCGAAGCTGCAGGCGCAGCGGAACCGCCCAAGTGTAAGCCTCCGCTTCCAGCAGATCGCCCCGGTACAAAGCCAGCATATCTCCGATCGGTTCGTTGCCGGGCTTGCGCAACCGCATCATCAGCGTCTGGGCGTCGCTATGCACGCAGTCTGTCCGCATCACATACCTCTCGTCGGCGAACGAAATGGCGTTCGGAAAACCGAGCTTTTTCAGCAGGCTTCTCAAATGATACATCGTCGTATGAAATATTTGCTGCGCCCGCACCGCTTCGGTATCCGGCCACAGATCGGCCAAAATCCGGTGGCGATGCACCGGTTCGCCGTGGGTATGCCAAAGATAGGCGAACAGCTCCTTCACTTTTTTCGTGCGCCATGCCACCAAGCTATCCCCCGCGCCGAACAATTCCAAGCTGCCCAGAACGCGCAGGCGCAGCGGCGCAAGCACGGCCGAATCGTTCCGCTCGGCAGCCGGATGCTCGGCGGCATCGGCCCGGTGCGGCTCCTGCCGCTTCCCGTATCGCTCAAGCGCTTTGACCAGCCTCATTTTCGATAATGGCTTCAATAAGTAGTCCATCGCGTTGACGTCGAAGGCATCGACGGCATATTCGTGATAAGCGGTGACGAAAATGATTTGCACGGAAGGATGGATCGCCGCCAGCCTCTCAGCGGCATATAAACCGTTCATTCCCGGCATCTCGATGTCCAGAAAAACGAGATCCACGTCCGAAACCGCCATATGGTTCAAAGCGTCGGCTGCATGGAGAAATTTTCCCGAGACGGTAACGCCGCCTATTTCCGCAAGCAATATTTCGAGCAAATCGAGGGCAATCTCCTCGTCGTCAATCAAAACGGCATTAATCATGCGGTTCCTCCGGGAGCGTAAATTTGACGATCGTTCCTTTACCGATTTCGCTGGCGATTTCCAGCTTCCGCCCGTACAGCATTTGCAGCCTTCGGTTCACATTGCCGATACCGACCCCTTTGCCGGCTCCGGATTTCAGCATGGACAACGTGTCGGGGGTCATTCCCGCCCCATCGTCCTCCACGCTTATTTGAATGCAACCGTTTGCCCGCCGTACCGTAACATGGACGGTCCCCCCGGCCAGCTTCGGCCCGATACCGTGCCGGATCGCATTTTCCACGAGCGGCTGAATCGTAAGCGGGGGCAGGAGGAACGTATGCGTCTCATCCACATGCAGGCATACGCGCAGTCTGCTGCCGAAGCGCAACTGCTCGATGGCGGCATAAGCCTGCACCAGTTCGAGCTCCCGCTCGAGCAAAATCGATTGATCGTCGAACGTAAACGTGAATTTGGCTCTCAAATAAGTCGTCAGGTTAAGTAGCGTCTCTCTCAGCTTGTCGATGTCCTTATAGCTGAGTCCCATGATCGCATTCAGGCTGTTGTAGAGGAAATGGGGCGTAATTTGCGCTTGCAAATAGTCCAGCTCTTTGCGCGAAGCCCGTTCGACCGATTGCTTCATATAGAGAAGCGATTGCATTCTCGCTTTCAGCTCCGCCGGCTCGAACGGCTTCTGCAAAATATCGTTCGCCCCCGCCTGAAACGAAGCCACCATATCGCCGATCTGTCCGGAAGCGGTCAGCATCAGGACCGGCAGCTCCGCTACGCCATGGAGGACTCGGATTTCCCGGCACACTTCGATGCCCGACATATGCGGCATCATGACGTCCAACAGCACGATGTCCGGCAAAGGGGCATGCTTCAGCTTAGCCAGAGCTTCTTCTCCGCTGTGCACTGCTCTATACGCAAAGTTCATCGAGGATACGATATCGATCAGCACCTTCAAATTGGACAGCTCGTCGTCCACCAGCAGTACGGTCGCTTCGCCCCGCTTCCCGCTCTCGAGAGAGATCGCCATGGAAATACCCGCGACATCCGTCTGCGCCTGAAGAGCGGTAGAGGCGGACGCCGCTTGACCGCCTCCGGCGATTTGCAGCGTAAACGTGAAGCATGATCCTTCGCCTTCCTCGGATTTCAGCTCCAGCTCTCCCCCTTGCAGCTCGATGAGCTGCTTCGTAATGCTGAGTCCCAAACCGATGCCGCCGACTCGAGGTCCATCATCCGTCCCGTGCTGCTCATACGGTCGAAAAATGCGTTCCCGCTGCCCGGCCGGTATGCCCCTGCCCGTATCGGACACGGAAATGGCCAGCCGATCGCCGCGCCGATCGGCGAAAATGCGCACCGTTCCCCGATCGGTGAACTTCAAGGCGTTTTCCAGCAAATTGTGCAGCACCTGCCGCAGCCTGTTCTCATCCGCCCGCACGAGCGGAACGTCTTCCCCGAGCTCGCACGTTACGACGACCCGCTTGTTCGTATGAAAGACGAGAAGCATGTCCATGACGAAACGGACCGTCATCCGTACATCCACTGCCGTCATATTCATATGAAGCCGACCTTGCCTGATTTGGGACATGTCCAAAATGTCGTGAACGAGCCCGGCCAGTCTCCGGCCGACCGAATTCAGCAGCCATACGTTTTCGCGATGCTTCGGATCCAGCGCCGTCGATACGTCATCCAGCATCGTTTGCGACAAATTGACGATGCCGTGCAGTGGCGTCCTGAGCTCGTGAGACGTCTTGGCCAGAAACTCGTCCTTCAGCCGATCGTATGCGATCAACTGCCTGGACAGCCGTTCCTTCTCGAGAAATGCCTGCTGCAGCCTGAGAGACATCAGGAGCGCTTGCGAGAATACGAGCAGCAGCGGCGTCACCGCGACATAGACCGGAGCTTCGATGGCGAACAAATAACGGTACTGGCAGACGACGATATTGATGATCATAAAAAGCACGCCGAGCACGACATAGGACGTTCCCGGCGTCCCTTTGCTCCGGCTGCTTATAAGGGCGTACACGATCTGCAGGAAAATCGCCGTCTGCATGAACATGCTCGGCAGCAAACCGTACGATAGGACGGAATTGGGGACAAGCACGATCAACGCCATATAAACGTATAAAATACGGCGCAGCCATCGGTGCGCGGCACGCTCCTCCTCGCCGATGCAGCGGTATACGTACAAACTGAAAAAAAACGAAGCGAGGATCGACCATAAATACAACATTTTTTGCAGCCATTCGAAAGGAAACGCCGGAAACAGCATCACCGCGACAATCTCGTTGTCGATCGTGAAATACAGACCGGTGAACAGGCAGAACAAGCTCAAATGCATCAAATACCGCTCTTGGCGCCATTGCCGGAACATCCCGGCGAAATACAAGCCGAACGTCAGCATGACCGTAATAAGGACCATATCGATCATCCGCGATTTGTCCCGGTTGTCCGCCACATCCGAGGCGAAGCCGAATTCGGGCGTCTGGACGAGACCTCCGTTCGAATACACGAAGTTCGCCACTTGGATAATAATGTCCACGGAGCCCGTCTCCAGCTTCTCCGTCCCGAGAAACGGCAAGTTGCTCGCGACGAAGCCGGATCCCGTCAACGCCGGCGTCCCGCTCCCCCCCTTATCGACCCCGTTCAAATAGATGCGGCTGGACAAGCGGATTTTTTTCGCCCGCAGGCTGTATACTTCGGGCTGCGCCAACCGAACGGTCAATCGGTACGTCCCGGCCCCGTAACCGTACGATCGACCTCCGGCTACGAAGCCGTTCCAGTTCCCGGGCACCCGAACGAGCTCGCGTCCCGCAGCCAGAGCCGGATCGTTCCGGAAATCGTCGGGACCAAGCAGCCGACCGTCGTAAAACTCCCATTCGCCGCGCAACGGGATCGCTCCCCGGTTCTGAAAATCCCAAGCAATCGCGTCCAGACTTCCACCGACCGCCTGGGGAAACTCGCGGGGAGGAAATAGCAGTTGGGCGGCGACGATCCCGTTCAGGAGCAAATAGGCGAAAATGCAGCAAAGCATCACAAGAAAACGTTTATTTTTCATCGCAATCCCAATCTGTACGTTATGCCGTATCCGTGATTCTTCTTCCATTATAAAACCACCCCCCGAAAAAAACCTCACATCCCGCACCCTATTTCCCATTATTTCGACAAGCCGTTCCGCAAGGGAAAAAAATGGGTTTCTGCCAACGGGCGAGAGCGGCGTAGCATGGCCAAGATTCGCGGATAAATCGCGTCTTTATGCCTATTTGACGGTTGTTGACACTAAGGAATCCAATAGGATAACCTAGCTAAAGACCATCACGATTAGGATGGGAGAACTATATCCTTATCGGGTCCGAACATACATAGAACGACACGAACAACCGACACAAGATCCGGTTCTATCCTCATACAAGCCGGAACCGGACCGTAAGGAGCCTTACTCATATGGAAGACGCATGGATACGCGGCGCCAAGTTTCTTATCGTGGACGACCAAGAATATAACGTGAGCCTTTTGGAGCGAATATTGATCCGGGCCGGATTTGAGAATTGGCGGTCGACGACGGACCCTCTGTTGATCGATTCCCTATACGACGAATCGGCTCCCGATATCGTCCTGCTGGATCTGCATATGCCCGAGATGGACGGCTTTACCGCACTCAAGCTGTTAAGAAGCAAAATTCCGGAGCAGCAATATTTGCCGATTCTCGTGCTGACCGCGGACGTCTCGAGCGAAGCCAAACAAAAAGCGCTGCTCGGCGGCGCAAACGACTTTCTGACGAAGCCGTTCGACAAGTCGGAGGTCGTCCTCCGCATCACCAATCTGCTTAAGACGCGCTACCTCCATTTGCAATTGCAAAACCATAATGCGCAGCTGGAAGACCGGGTAAAAGAAAGAACGAGCGAGCTGGAGAAGGCCAAATTCGAAATATTGGAGCTTCTCGGCCGGACGTCGGAATACAGGGACGACGTTACGGAGCAGCATACCCAGCGGGTAGGCCAATTGTCGGGCATGATCGCCCGGGAATTGGGGCTGCCTGCTAGCGAAGCCGAGCTGATCCGGCTCGCCTCCCCGCTTCACGATATCGGCAAAATCGGCATTCCCGATCGTATTTTGTTGAAGCCGGGCCGCTTTACCGAGGAAGAATTCGAGGAAATGAAAACCCACGCCGGCATCGGGGCGAGCATTCTGGACGGCAGTCTGTTTCCGGTGCTGCAGGTAGCCAAAGTGATTGCGCTTACCCATCACGAGCGTTGGGACGGACGCGGATATCCGAGCGGACTGAAGGGAAGCGACATTCCGCTTGCCGGCAGAATCGTCGCCATCGCCGATTTTTACGATGCTTTGACTCATCAGCGCCCTTACAAGCAGGCGTGGACAAAAGAAGAAACCGTTGAGGAAATCCGCAAGCAGCGGGGAGCCCACTTCGATCCGGAAATTGTGGACGCCTTTTTGAAAATTATAGAACGGTAGGTACCTGCTCATGAAAGGTATGGTATTCACGACATTTCTCGAAATGGTGGAAGAGAAGTTTTCCGTCGATATGGTCGACCATATGATCGAAACGAGCGATCTCCCGTCGGGCGGCAGCTATACCTCCGTCGGCACCTACGACCACGGGGAAATGATCCGGCTCGTCGTCAAGCTCAGCGAAAAGTCGGGGATACCGGTATCCGATCTCGTCCGGACGTTCGGCGAATATTTGTTCGGCCAATTGGTCGAGATGCATCCTCAGTTCATCGATGAGGCCGCAACGGCGTTCGAGCTGCTCCGGTCGGTAGACAAATATATCCATGTCGAAGTCCGGAAGCTGTATCCGGATGCGGAGCTTCCCGGCTTCGAATACGAGACTCCCGGACCGGATACGCTCATCCTGATCTATCGCTCCTCCCGCCCCTTCGCCGATTTGGCCGAAGGGCTGCTGATCGGCTGCGCCCGGCACTATGAGGAGAATATCGCGATTCTGCGCGAAGATTTGTCCGACGGACAAGGAACAGCCGCACGATTTACATTGACCAGAGAGAAGTGATAGCCGGTGAGCGATATCGAGGTGCTGCGCAGGCAGCTTGAACGCGAGAAGCGCGCCCGCAAGGAAGCGGAGAAAATCGCCGAGCAGAAGACGCGGGAAATATTCATTGCCAACCAGGAGCTCCAGAAGTTCAACGATTCGTTGGAGGAGCTCGTCAAAGAACGGACGGCCGAGCTGGCCAAGGCGCGCGACGAAGCAATCGAGGCCAGCCTGTTCAAGAGCCAATTTCTGGCCAATATGAGCCACGAGCTGCGTACGCCGCTCAATGCGATTATCGGATACAGCGAAATGCTGATCGAGGACGCCGAGGATTCGGGCGATACGGCGATCGCCGGCGATCTGGAGAAAATCAATACCGCCGGCAAGCATTTGCTGTCGCTCATAAACGATATACTCGATCTGTCCAAAATCGAAGCGGGCAAGATGGACATGTTCATCGAGCGCTGCGACTTGTCCGCTGTCGTTCACGACGTGCTTACGACCGTCCATCCGCTGCTGGTCAAAAACAATAATCGGCTCGAGGTCGATGCGGTCCCCGATATCGTCACGAATACCGACGTTACGAAGCTTAGGCAAATTTTGCTCAACCTGCTCAGCAACGCCAGTAAATTTACGACTAACGGCACGATCCGCGTAAGCGTATCCCGACAAATGAAAGGCGATCGCAGAGGGTTCCTGATCTCGGTCGCCGATACCGGTATCGGCATGACGTCCGAGCAGCTGGACAGCTTGTTTCAGGCGTTTACGCAGGGCGACTCCTCCACGACGCGCAAATACGGAGGAACCGGGCTCGGCTTGGCCATCAGTCAGCGGTTCTGCGAAATGATGGGCGGCAAAATATCGGTCGAGAGCGTATACGGCGAGGGCAGTACGTTCAACGTATGGCTGCCCAAGCAGACGGATCCGCTTGAAGACGTGCGGGAGCTGCATTCCCCCTCCTCCTTCGGCGAGGGAGGCTCTTGCAAACTGCTCGTCATCGATGACGACCAGGCCATCATCGATCTGATGAAATGGTACGCGGGCAAAGAGAAATGGTCAATCGCTACGGCTATGAACGGCAAGGAAGGATTGCGCCTTGCCAAGGAATGGCATCCCCACATGATTACGCTCGATGTGCTCATGCCAGGCATGGACGGATGGTCCGTGCTGACCGCGCTCAAAAACGATCCCGAGCTGGCGGATATTCCGGTCATGATGCTTTCGATGACGAACGACAAGTCGCTCGGTTATGCGCTCGGAGCCTCGGAATTTTTGACGAAACCGATTCAGCGCGAAAGGCTTGTTCCGGTGTTGTCCAAATATATGCCGGATCCGGAAGCCGGGTCCATTCTCGTCATCGAAGACGACGAAACGACCGGCGAGATGATGACGAAGCTGTTGGAGCGGGAAGGGTACACGGCCGGCAGCGCGGGAAACGGTCGCATCGCTCTGGAGAGACTGGAAATCTCCGCCCCCAAGCTCATCCTGCTCGACCTGATGATGCCGGAGATGGACGGCTTCGAGTTCGTCACCCGGCTGCGCAAGCACGAGAAATGGTCCTCGATCCCCGTCATCGTCGTGACGGCCAAGCATATTACCGAGGAAGACCGGCTGCGCCTGAACGGATATGTATCGAAAATTATCCAGAAGGGCGCGTTCAGCAAACAGGAACTGCTGCAGGAAATTAGTTCGTTGATATCGGGCTGCTCCTGCAAGTAAACGAACGAGGTAATTCCTATGCACAAAATATTGCTGGTAGAAGATAACGAAATGAATCGCGACATGTTGAGCCGCCGTCTCCTGCGCAAAGGCTATGAGGTGATGGAGGCGATCGATGGCCGGCAAGGTATCGAGATGGCGTCGCGCGAGCTTCCCGATCTCATCCTGATGGATATGAGTCTGCCCGAGATTGACGGCTGGGAAGCGACGCGGCAAATCAAGCGATCGCCCTCGACCGGGCATATCCCGGTCATCGCGCTGACGGCCCATGCGATGTCCGGCGACCGGGAGCGCGCCTTGAAGGCGGGCTGCGACGACTTTGACACGAAGCCCGTCGATTGGACGAGACTGCTCGGCAAAATGCAGCATTTGCTGGGCGGCAAATCGGAGTCTTAAACGAACAAAAGCGGACCTCCCGAATGGAGAGTCCGCTTCTTCGTTTTATAGGCTAGCGTTCGACGACTACCATCAGGTAGCCCGGAATTTCCGGCAGCCGGATGCGTGTATATCCGTCGACAATGTCGTAGTGAACCGGTCTTCGATCGGGAGCAGCATAGACGCTGCGCACTTGCTCTCCGCGAATGCTGACGACGCCGCCGTGCACGACATTATGCTCCTCGATAACATTGTATTTGCCTCGCAGCTCCGGATAGGTCGTCTTTACGTGCACGATGTCCATCTTGTCTTTATGAGTAACGGTAACCCTTGCTGTCGACGGGATTGCCTCGCACCGGATGAGAGGCGTCGGCAAAAGCTGCTCGAGGCAATGCTGCAGCAAATATTTATATTCCGGAAACGCATTCTCGCCATAGCCCAGAAACAGCCGGAAACCGATTTGCACGATCCGGCCGGAGCGCAAGACGGCCGGAGCGCCGGAGGCACGGGCGGGCGGCGTGTAGAAGTAGCCGTGGAAGCCGTCCCAATGCTTGTTCGAATACGCGTCATAGTCGGCGGCGACGGCGACGGCGCCCGGTTTTTCTTTCAGTACAATCCCCTGCTTGTATACGGCGTAAGTAAAATCAGGATCGAACCGCGTGGAGCTTTCCAGCATTTTGAAGTAAGAGGCATTGCGCGTGTCGGTACCTGCGTATTCCATATTCCAGTCGTCGAGCGCAAACTTCGTCCGCCCGGCGTCCAGTCCGGAGATGCCGGTGCTGATAATACCGCCGCCCGCGGCGAGGTGTTTTTCCAGCTTCTCCTTCAGCAGAGGCGTTATCGTAACTTCATCCGGTAAAATGATAACCCGGTACGACGAGAAATCGCTCCGCTCCTCGACGATATCGAAGGCATACTTCAATTCGCCGAGCATCCTGGCCGCCGCATACAGCACCTTTTGCCCTTTCGGAAACCTCGGATTGTTGGCGCCAAGGTCGCTTCCGGCCGGAAGCACGACCGCGACTTCGGCCGCGGCCCGAGCGTCGTCGGTCCATGGCTCATACCGCTCGATGTCCGCGTACACCTCGCCGATAAGCCTATAGACAGCCGGATCGAGCCCGTCGCGCGGATGCATATGATCGCCGACCGAGGTCGCAACCGCATTGCTGATCGCATCCCAGCAATCGTACTCCAGGGAAGCTTTGCTCTTCAGCCCTCCGAAATCTCCCCAGCTCGCATGAAACCTTCCCGTCATATACAGCACCTGCTTGCCGAGCGTGCGCGAGTAGGCGGCTTGAGCGGCGAAGTAATCATAGCCCCACGCCCCGGGCAGGCATTCGATCTCGATATGCGAGCCCAGTCCGTCGCAATGAATATGGCCCAGTCCGTTCGGCAGAAGCAGGATGTCGTCTCCGGTAATTTTTTTGACGTCCCAGCACAAATCGATAACCTTTTGTCTCGTCAGCGCCTCAACCGCATGGTCGTCCAACGGGTCTTTGCCGCAAGCCTGCAGCTCCTCCTGGCATTCGTTCCCGTAGCATGGATTCGTTACGAGACAATCGAGAAAGACGCCGTCTATCGGATACCGCTCCACCACTTCCCGGATCATCCCGAGCAAATAGTCCTTGTAGCCCGAATTCAAGCACATGAGGCGGAAAAAGTTGCCGGTGCGGTCGCCCCCTATCACTTGTCCTTCCTTATTGACGACCGTCCAGTCCCGGCGCCTTCTGGCCATCTCATGATCGATACCTACGTTGAAATAAGCGGCGACGCCAATGCCTTCCTTATGGCATTCCCCGACGATTTCCCCGAGCATGTCGCCCTTCATGTGCGGATACGGAATACCGATCTCGGTCGGGTAATAAGCGAAGCCCAGGTTGCATTTCGCGAATACGTTGACGAAATCGACTTTGGCGTCCTTCAACATACGGGCAAACCGCTTCGCATCGAAATGTTCGCCAAAATCGGTGACGTTCGGCATCGTGTGAAAGTCGAGATGGACGGCTCTTTTCAGCTTTCGCATGGGACGACCTCATTTCTTTTTAATTATATATAATTACTAATAATTTTATATAAAATATTATATATTATATTCAGGAAATGTCATTGTCTTTAAATCGTCTTTATATGGAAGGATTTAAACCATTAGAAAGCCGATTGAGAAACGCAGTCATGAAAATGCCGGATCAAAGCGGCAAAAAGACCGTTGAGCTCGCTCAACGGTCTTTTTGCTTTATGTCCTGTTCATATTCCTATTGAGGTTACTGCGCTTCGGACTCGTTACGGTTCCGTTTATGCAGGGAAACCATCAGGCTCTCGTATGTCAATCCGTACTTCTCGGCTATGTCCCGGGCATAGCTGTAGCCTGCCGGGCGGGAACGGCTTATTTTGTAGCTCCTTCTGCCTGTATCCGACTGCTCCGTCTCCAATTCGGCCGTCAAGCTGTCGATCCGTCCCGTATCCGTATCGGCACGTTTATTCAGCTCGTCGATGCTTCTCGCCAGGTCGTGCAAATGCGTCGAGAACAGGACGCGGCAGCCCGCCGTGGACAGCCCCAGAAGCACCTGCTCGGCAATATAGGTTGCCTCCGATGCGCTCGTGCCGGAGAACGTTTCATCCATCAGCAGCAGGCTGTGCTCGGTCAGCTTGTTGCAAATATGCATGAGCCGTTGGCATTCATCGCCGAACCTTCCGGTCGACTTGCGGTCGCTTTCATCCGGAAAATGAACGAATAGCTGGTCGACCGGGCTCATGACGGCGGAGAACGCCGGGACGAACAAGCCTAGTTGGAACATCAGCTGAGCAATCCCGACCGCTTGCACGAACACCGTTTTGCCGCCCTGGTTCGGCCCGGTCAAAATGTAGATCATTCCGTTCTCGTCGAATTTCAGCGGATTCAGCACGATGCGGTTGGGGGATCTTTCGTCCGAAGACTTCTGCTGGTCCAGTACGATTGCGGGGTTGTAGAGGCCGTTGATCTCGAACGCCTTGCGTTCTTTATGCTCGACTTGCGGCTTGCATACGGGGACCCCGGCATCCCTAAGCTTCTGGATCAGCGTCGCCCCGCCGAGAAGAAACCGGATCTCGTCCGCAAGCCTCACCAAAAACCGGGACTCGGCAATCGTATAAGCCCGGACGACCGGACGCCAGCTTCGGATCGACGACCGGAAAACCGAATTCAGCGAATGGTTGACGGCAGCCCGAAAGCCATTGGTCTGCTCGTGAGTCAACCCTTTGCCGACTACCTCAAGAGGCGCCAAACAGTTGTAACCGTCGTCGCTGAAATTCATCCTCAGCAGCTTGTCGATAATTTTGCCGGATTGAAATTTCGCGGTATGAACGGCGACGACGCCGGCCTCGTGCGGCCTGAACTGTTCGTCCAGATTCACCCCGACCGTAATGCTCTTGATGCTTCGGATGCTTGTGGATATTTTGCCGTATTCCGTTTTCAGAATGCGATACGATTCGCTCTCGTGAATCCGCTTCAGCTCCGATACAAGCTCTCGAAAGCCGGTCGACTGCAGCGACAAACTCTCTTTCCGGAAAAATTCGTACAGCCGGTCCACGAGACCGATATACAATTCGATCTCGGATATGCCCGTCAACAACGACGCCGTATCGTCCGCCGGCGCATGGTCCATTTGCTGCAGCTCCTTCATGTCCTCCAGGTCCGGCAGCAGCGTGCGGAGCAATTTGATCAACGGCTCGTTATTCAGCAAGTCCTCCAAGACGTCGAGCCTGTAAGCAATGACATCGAGATTGTCGGTTAAAAAAACGATCGGACTTTTCTGATTCGGCTTGAACCGGCCCGCATTGCGCATCGTGCCGAATAGCGATTCCGCGGCAAGGGCTGAAATGACGGACGGATCCGCCGCTACCGTACCGGATGATTCGCGCGGGGTCCCGGGCGGGTAAAGTAAGCTTAAGCTCGGTTCGGATGACAAGCGACCTCCCCCTTTCTGTGCGATTATGCGATCAAACCGGCTATGAGAGCGCGAAGCGGCTCCGCGCACAGCACCGATATGACCCATACCGTTATGGTGGAGCCATGCTGCAGCTTCATGGAATATCCGTGGGCGCTCCATCTCCGGGAAAATATAAAGTAATAATAAAGAAAACAAATAAAAAGCGGGAACGAGACAAGGATCAGTAATCCGAAAGACAGCAGGACGATGACAAGCAGCCAGAGCCAGAAGCGGAACAGCTGACCGACCAACAGAAAGGCGGGAGGGTTGATCAGGGCGACCCGTTCGGTCTCGGCTAACATTTTGATCACTACTCGCAGCATCATCCTGCTCACCCCGATTCCTGATAATGGCATTTCTATGACAATCGTACCATATCCTCCCTTTACGTGTGAACTGATATTTCGATGACGAACCGATTACGCCAGACCGATTGGAACGATGCGCGTTTTCACATAAAAAGGATATTTTTTGCAAATAGTAGATACATATAACCCCAACTTATAAATGGAGATGTTACGGTCCGATGAATAAATCAGCGCTGCTTCATGAACCGAAACAAAGGAAATTGCTGGTGAGCACCGGAATCAGCTGGCTGTTCGACGCCATGGACGTCGGGATGATCTCGTTTATCGTCGCCGCGTTGGCGGTCGATTGGAAGCTCGGACCGCAGCAGATCGGCTTGCTGACGGCCATCAACTCCATAGGGATGGCAGCAGGAGCGGCGGCGGCCGGCTCTCTCGCCGACCGGTACGGACGTCGGGCCGTACTGATCTGGACGCTGCTGATCTTCTCGGCCGCGAGCGGCCTGTCCGCCCTGGCGACAAGCTTCGCCATTCTATGCGCGCTTCGGTTCGTCGCAGGCTTCGGCTTGGGCGGGGAACTGCCGGTCGCTTCCACGCTCGTATCCGAGTCCGTCGCCCCGGAGGATCGGGGACGGGCGGTCGTGCTGCTGGAAAGCTTCTGGGCGGCGGGCTGGATCGTGTCGGCCTTGATCGCCTATTATGTCATACCGGCATACGGATGGAGGACGGCATTCGTCATTGGCGCCCTGCCTGCTTTGTATGCGCTCTATTTAAGACGGGGTGTTCAGGACCCGCCCAGATATATCGAGCATAAGGACAGCAAGCTGTCATTCGGTTGGCGCGTCGCTTCCGTATGGTCGCCCGCCTACCGCAAATCGACCGTAACGCTGTGGATATTATGGTTTACCGTCGTTTTCTCCTACTACGGCATGTTCTTGTGGCTGCCGACTGTCATGGTGCTGAAAGGCTTCAATCTCGTAAAAAGCTTTCAATACGTCCTGATTATTACGCTGGCGCAGCTTCCCGGTTATTTTACGGCCGCTTACTTGATCGAGAAATTCGGCCGCAAATTCGTACTGGTCGCCTATTTGCTGATGACGGCGGCAAGCGCCGTATGGTTCGGGAACGCCGTTTCGGAGGGAGCGCTGATTGCGGCGGGCATGTGCCTTTCCTTTTTCAACCTGGGCGCGTGGGGGGCGATGTACGCTTATACGCCGGAGCTGTATCCGACCGCCGTCCGGTCCACCGGCGTCGGGCTTGCCGCCTCCTTCGGACGGATCGGGGGCGTCATCGGTCCGTATACGGTAGGATTGCTGGTTGCGGGCGGATCGGCGATCACTTCCATTTTCCTGCTCTTCTTCGCGGCGATCGTGATCGGAGCGCTGGCCATTCTGTTGTTCGGGAAAGAAACGAAAGGGACCGACCCGGATGAGGGGCATGAAGCGGTACGAGGATGACGCCAACGTTCTGGAGAGAATTAGCGAATCCGATTTTACTGTTTGTGAACCTGATTTCGCCAATCCGGGTCAACTGCCGTTCAACGCAACTTCCCCCCATGCTCTCGAGTCGGCATCGGGGGGTGGGGATCGGGTTATCGGGGCCGGTTCGCCGCTCCGAACATTTCACATATGCGGCTCCCGGCACCTTATGGCGCTCCATGGCGGCGTCCAAACCGATTCGCGCTTTCGTGCCAACCGGCTACTTGCGGGCCAAGCTCGCGAAAGCATCGCCGAAGTGGCCGCCCGCTTCGTCCAAACGACGGATCGCTTCCTCGTAGCCGATCTGGTACGTTACCATTAAAATAGCGGCTCTGGCATCCCCGTTCGCCCGTTCGGCCGCGCTCGCCGCCGTCCTTTCATCCGCCGAAGTGGCATCCATGACGATCCGGACTACCCGCTCCTTCAGCTTGGCATTGGTTGCTTGTACGTTGACCATCAAATTCCCGTACACTTTGCCAAGCCGGACCATGACGACAGTCGAAATCATATTCAGCACCATTTTAGTCGCGGTTCCCGCCTTGAGCCGGGTAGAGCCGGCGATCACTTCGGGACCGACGGGAACCTCGATCGGGTAGCGGGCTTCGGCGCTGATCGGCGAACCGATATTGCAGCTGAGGGCAACCGTCAAAGCGCCGATCCTTCCCGCCTCCCGGAGCGCGCCGATGACGTAACGCGTCGAGCCGCTGGCCGCAATGCCGACTACGACGTCTTTGTCCGTTACTTGCGCAGCCACTTCCCGTTTTCCCGCCTCGTGATCGTCCTCCGCATTTTCGATGGACCGGGTTACGGCCTTTTCTCCGCCGGCGATCAAGCCTACGACGAGTCCGGGGTCGGCGCCGAACGTAGGAGGGCACTCCGAAGCGTCCAGCACGCCCAATCTGCCGCTTGTTCCCGCACCGACATAATAGATGCTCCCCCCTTGCTTGACGGCTTGCGCTACCGCTTCGATCGCAGCGGATATTTGAGGAAGAGCGGCCTGCACCGAATTCGCGACCGTCCGGTCCTCCTCATTCATCAGCCCGACGATCTCCCGTACGGACATTTTATCCAGATGCCGCGACTTCTCGTTTCTCCGCTCCGTAACCGATAGTTCAGCCTTCGCCTTCGCCATGCGACGTCCTCCCTTCGAGTCGTTCGATCATTTCCGGCAGCTCCGCGATTTGAAACAGAATATGAGTCGGTATATAGGCGGGGGAGTACGGCACCGTATCGACCCGCGGATGTTCCTCCTTCAGCTTTTGTTCGCATACATGTGCAAAATGGGCGCTTGCCGAACGTTTCTCCGGCTGCAATTCCCGCATCTCCTCGGGCAAATCGCGATAAATCCAAACGGAGGCGGCACCCGCTTCATTGGCCAAGTATACGTCGTGGTCCAATCTGTCGCCCACGTGGGCTACCAGCTGCCCGCTTTCCAAAAGACTGCGCAATATACGGACGTCCGGTTTACCGCAGCCCATTATTTCGGGAGTAATAATCGCATCGAACAAGCCGCTTAAACCCAACTGCTCCATGACCGGGTACTGGTATTTGTAAAATCCGTTCGTAACGGTCGCGAGCGAATAGCCGCTCCGCTTCAATCGCTCCAAGACGGGGATGACCGTCTGCTCCAGCAAATAAATTTTGGGAGCCGCGGCATGCTTCAGCACAAGCCGCTCCACGTCGATTTCAAGCTCGATCAGGTGCTCCCTCAGCAGCTGCCGCACCATGTCATCCCAGTCGTACGCATCTACGGTGCGGTTTTGCCGCATGCGCTCTTCATGCTCGCGCATCAAGGCTTCCCGTGCCCGGACTTCTCGCTTCAGTCGGTTCGAGACAAGCTCCTCGATCTCGGGCAGCACCCATTTTCCGAACGGATTCTGCATCAGAGTGCCGTCGAGATCCAACGTAATCCATTTCCTCGTCATTTGACCGCCCCCGTCGTCATGCCTTCGATAAACTGTCTGGAAGCGAACAGGAACGCCAGTATCATCGGCAGCGAGGACAGCGTCAACCCGCAGAACAGCAAGTTCCAATCCGTGTCGTATTCGCCGAACAAGGTCAGCATGCCGAGCGGAATCGTGCCCAGCTCGGTGCTTTTAATGAAGATGAGCGGGTAGAAAAAGTCGTTCCAAATGCCGATCAGATCGACGATGCTCACCGTGGCTATCGCCGGCCTCATCAAGGGCAGCACGATTTTGTAATACACCTGGAAATCGTTGCAGCCGTCGATCCTCGCGCTCTGATCCAGATCCTTCGGCAGCGTCCGGAAAAACCCGTAAAATACGAATACGGCAAACGAGATATGGCCCGCCACATAAACGATGATCAAAGAGGCGTGCGTATCCAGCAGCTTCAGCTTCAGCATCATCATATACAGCGGCGAGATCGCCAGCTTCATCGGAAGCATGAGCCCGAGCATGAAGAAAAACAGCAGAAACCCGTTCCAGCGGAACGAATATCGGGCGACATAAAACGCCGCCATCGACGATACGAGCAAGATGAGCAGCACGGACACCGCACTGATCGTCAAGCTATTTACAAAATAATCGGCAAAATGGACCTTTTGCCAAACCGATATGTAGTTTTCCAACGAAAAACGGCTTGGCAGCCCTAACGGATGCGTAGTAATTTCCTGCTTCGTTTTAAAGGAAGAAGCGATCATCAGAAAGATCGGGTATATCGAGACGAAAGCGAAAAAGGACAATACGACATATTTTCCCGTTTGTTGCAGCCGCAGCGCCATGGGTTCCCTCCGATCAGCTAGAATTGGTGCAGCCAGTTGCGGATTGCCGTTTTAATGCTCGACTTCCTTGCGCTTGAAGAAGAACATCGAGATCGCGGTCGCCCCGGAGATCAGGAGCAGCAAAATGACGGCCAGCGCGGAGCCGAGACCGATCGATTCCCCTCCCCCGACGGAGCCGAACGCCAAACGGTAGAAATAAAGGCCCAGCACATCCGTTGAGTAATAAGGTCCGCCGGACGAGCCCTGCATCGCGAAGATGAGCTCGAACGTTTCGAAAGCGCCGATAAACGTCAAGATCGACATGATCATGATGGACGGCATCGCCAAAGGGATCGTGATTTTGCCGGTCATCGTCAAACCCGAAGCCCCGTCTATTCTCGCCGCTTCGTAAATTTCGGGCGAAATCGCCTGCAAGCCGACGAGGAAGATCAAGACGGCGAAGCCGAAGCCGTACCAGCTGTTGACGAGGATGATCGTGTACAGCGCCGTATCCGGATCTCCGAGCCATGGCTTGGCAATCGACTCGAGCCCGATAATCCGGAGAAACGAATTCAGCGCGCCGTAGCTCGGATTCAGAATGAGGCTGAACAAAAATCCGACCACGATGACCGAAAGAAGCTTGGGAACGAAAAACAGCGTCTTGAACAGCTCTTTCCCGCGGATCTTGCTGTTGACCAGCATCGCCAGCCCGAAGGCGACGACGAGCTTGGTCAGCATGGCGCCTATAAAAAACACGACATTATGTCCGAGCGCCCGGACGAACGTCTCCTTGAAGGGAGACTCCGTAAACAAGCGGATAAAATTTTGCAAGCCGATAAATTCGTCTCTGGTAAGACCTTTCCACGAAAAAAAGCTGTTCAGCAATGCTTGGAAAATCGGATAAATCATAAATCCTACATAAAACAGCAACGCCGGAAGCAAGAACAGGTGGACCATATGCTTCGCGAACCGTTTGTTTTTCTTGACGGACGGCTTGACCGGGGTGACATCCTCGACACGTTCCATTGTTTTAG
Source organism: Paenibacillus hemerocallicola (assembly GCF_006265175.1). Taxonomy (GTDB): domain Bacteria; phylum Bacillota; class Bacilli; order Paenibacillales; family NBRC-103111; genus Paenibacillus_AB; species Paenibacillus_AB hemerocallicola. The sequence continues at coordinate 180,695 of NZ_VDCQ01000002.1, forward strand.
CCGGCATAGGCAGCTCCTCTCCCCCAATATCTCTTCGCCAGGCAAAATTCGTTCGCCAGCTTCCCTTCGTATAGCCGAACCGTCGTCACGACGCTTCCGGAATCCGGGGAATGAATCATCCGATTGTCCCCCGCATAAATGCCCACGTGGTGAACGCGCCCCTCTCCCTCCTCGGCTGCAAAGAAGAGCAGATCCCCGGGCTCCAGACGTTCCCGGGCGATTGTCTCCCCCTCCAGCGCTTGGTCGGAAGCGTCCCTGGGAATCGGAATGCCTCGCGACCTGTGCATCATGTAAGCGAATCCGGAGCAGTCGAAGCCGAAGGAGGATAGCCCTCCCCACAAATACGGAAGTCCGTCAAACCGGGCTGCCTGCTCCGCTATGCTTCTCCCCTCATGGACCGGAACCGGATCGTCGTTCGCGAAGGACTTGATTCTCGCCTCATTCCGGTCCAACACTCCCGCTCCGAGCGGCGTATCCACCCGTATCGAATCGGCCGTCACTTCCGACACCCGGAGTCGGGTTAAATAGCCGAGCGTAAGCTTCGTCCTCCCTACGGTCAACGTTGCCCGTTTTGCCGTTATCTCCGCCTCCGCCCGTTCCGCTCGGGCGGTCCCGACTTGCAGCTCGGCAAGCTGACGCCTCGGAATCCAGCCGGGATAGCCAAGACCATTTTTCGACGTCGTTTGCTCGGGAATGCAAATGTGCGCCCAATCGCCCCATTCTTCCGTTACGAGCACTTCCGTACCGAACAGCGCCTGGGTTTGCAATCGATTGTCGTCCGATAAATTCAGCTTGTCCGGAACGGTCAACCCTCCAAGCCAGCCGCCGATGTCCGCCGGATTGCGCAAAGCCGCTTCATCCAGCGCTCTTGGCGACTCCGGCGACGTCCACACGCAGCCTACCGCCACCGAAATCTGCATCCTGGCGAGCACGCTCATCGTCCGGCCTCCATGCGATACGGCGTTACGTCGAGGATCCCCAATCCCGGCGCTTGCGGAAACGTCATAACCGGCCCGTCGTACCGGACCCCGCCCAAGACGGTATCATGAAGCAGCATCAGCGGAGCATCGAGATCCACACGCGTAATGTTCTTTTTGCTTGCCGCAAAGTGCGCCGCCGCCGTGACCGCCACGCGGGATTCGATCATGCTGCCCACCATGCAGGCGATGCCGAACTCCTCGGCCATCTGGTTGATCGCTTGAGCTTTATAGATGCCGCCCGACTTCATCAGCTTGATATTCAGCATGTCGGCCGCACGGCGCCGGATAATTTCGAATGCCTGAAGCGGAGAGAACATGCTCTCGTCGGCCATGATCGGCGTGTCCACCGCGTCGGTCACCCGTTTCAGGCCGTCGATGTCAAACGCTTTTACCGGCTGCTCCACCAGCTCGATGTCGAGCCCCATATCCTCCATCCGGCGAATCGAACGGATTGCTTCCTTGGGCTGCCAGCCTTGATTCGCATCGACCCGGATTTTGATGTCGTTCCCAACGCGCCTGCGAACTTCCCGGATTCTCTCGATATCCGTCTCGATCGAATCTTTGCCCGCCTTTATTTTCAACACCGTAAATCCCGCATTCGCATAGGAGGACGCATCCTCCCCCATCTCCTCGGGCGAATTGACGCTAACCGTAAAATCCGTCTCGAGCTTGTCCCGATACCCTCCGAGAAACCGATACAGCGGCAAACCGCCGATTTGGCTCACCAAATCGTAAATCGCCATATCGACGGCCGCTTTGGCGCTGCTTGCTCCAACGATCGATTGATGGACGGCTTGCAGCAGCCGCTCGTAGGCCAGCACGTTTTGTCCGATCAAGAGCGGGGCGAACGTACGGGCAATCGCGGCCTCGATACTTTCCAAGCTCTCTCCGGTAATGACGAGCGTGGGAGGGGCTTCCCCCCACCCCGCTCTCCCGTCGGCCAGCTCGATCCTGACCAAAACCGCTTCCGCCTCGTACACGGTACGCAGCGCCGTTTTGAACGGCTTGATCAGAGGGATCGCCTGGCGCCTGACCTCTATGTCGCGAATTTCCATCCTGCAGTCTCCTCCGTTAGTTAAGACGGCTTACTTGGCTTGCGGCTTGAACCATTTGTTCGCCGAAGCCTGAGTATCCTCCGCCACTTTCTCGACTGTCAGCTTGCCGATGTACATCCCCTGCAGCGAGTCCTCGAACGTCGTCTTCGTCGTCGGCGTGCCTTGGCTGAAATTGGTCAGCAGCAAGTAGGGGGTACTGTTTTTCTCGCTAAGCGCAGCCATCTTCTTGAGCAGCGGATGCTGCGGCTCGACCCCTTTGATCGGGCTTACCCGGGTGAGCGTGTCGCTGAACAGCTGGCCGAACTTCTTCGATGCGACAAACTCGATAAACTTGACGGCTTGCTCTTGGTGCTTCGAGCTTTTGGCAATGCCGTAGGAGCCGTCTACCCATGTCGTAATTTGCGCAGGCTCGCCTTTTTTGGCCGCAAAGCCCGGGATAAAGTCGATCGGGAAGGCGACTTTGTTCGCTTCGAACGTCTCCAGCCTATGGCTTCCGTTTATGTACATGGCCGCCTTGCCCGTATAGAACAACGCCTGCGCGTCTTTGTCCTCGATCGCGATGAAGTCTTTCGGGAAGAAAGCTTCGAGCTGCTTCATCCGGTTGATCGAATCGACGAATTTGGCATCCTTGAAGGTGGCGGACCCTTTGAGCAGCGATTGTACGTAGTCGTTGCCCCCGTAAGCGCTTGCACCGATAACCGTATGGGTCATGGACAGCAAATAGGCGGCTTTGCCGGATTGGGCGATCGGCGTAATGTTTTTCGCCTTCAGCGCTTCGCCCGTTTTCACGAACTCGTCCCATGTTTCGGGAACCTGCAGACCGTTATCCTCCAACAGCTTCTTGTTATAAAAAATGACCGCGTTGTTCAACATGAAAGGAATGCCGTATACTTTGCCGTCCCCGCCCCGCGCCGCGTCCAAATAACCCGCCGGAATATTCTCGATGCCCTTTGCCTTGTCGACAGGGGTCAAGTAATTGGCATCCGCAAGCGCTTTGGCGCCGTCGTAAGGCCGCAGCTGCACGATGTCGACGCCCGTGCCCGATTGGAGCGCGTTCGTCACGATCGTGTTGTACTCCGTCGATTTGAACGGCTTGAATTCGATCTTGATATCCGGATTGTCCTTCTCGAACTCCGCGATTATTTTGGCGTAGCCGTCTTTGTCTTCCGGCCTCCAGCTGTACATCACGAGCTTCACAGGATCACCCTTCGGCTTCGCGACATCGCCGCTTCCGCCGGTTTTGGCGTCACCCCCATTGGTAGCGCTTCCATTTCCGCACGCACTGACAATCGCCATCGTCAAAGCCAGCATCGACCCCGCAATTAACTTGCTTCTCTTCATCTCATCATGCTCCTTTATATGGATTTACAATTTCTTAATAGTCAGTATATTGAATAAAATGTCGAAATGCAATAATTTTTAAGAAATTTTATTTCAATTCTTTAATTCGGCATCTTCGCTTGGAGCGTTTTTCCGTTGAAGCGTTTAGCAAAGCGGAATAGCGAAGCGGAAGAGTGACAGCCAGCCTGATTCGAACCTCCGACCGCAACCCTATTTTTTTGCAAAAATAACTACATAATTCGCATGCAGCTGCGCATGCAGTGAGCATGCAGTGAGCATGCTGTGAGCATGCTGTGTGCATGCTGTGTGCATGCAGTGAGCATGCAGTGAGCATGCTGTGAGCATGCTGTGTGCATGCTGTGTGCATGCTGTGTGCATGCAGTGAGCATGCTGTGTGCATGCATCGCATGATCGATAAAGGTTGGCCGCCTTTGCCGGCGCTCGCGAGACTGCGAATCAAAATAGCGGAACTGGCGTATGTTATTTATCCGAAAAGCGGTGTCGACAGTAAACTAACGGAAAACCATTCCTCTATTACGCGGATCACCACCCGTTTTCACCCCGTGAGATCGAAATAACGGAAGCTTGTGCCGCTATATTCAGGAGTGTAACGAAATTCGAGACAATAGCGGAAGCCTATGCCGCTATTTACAGACAACGGGTTGCTCGCGCCCGCCAAAACGCCTCCAGATTGTTTGCGGAGTGTGCGGTCGTAGAAAAGAAAAAGCTGAACCGCAAGCGGTTCAGCAATATCGGAACATCACCTGGCAGGAGCCGGGCGCGGAGGTCGGGTGCTGCGTTCCGTAAAATAGAGTGCCTGAGATACAAGCAAGACGTCTTCGGATATGAGCGGTTTACATCCCCTATTCCCGCCATCAACGATTCTTTTGGAAAAGCGTTAACATCAGCATCAGCTAAGTGCCGCCTTCCTCGCTTTCGGTTTCGGAATGCGAAATGAAATCGAAGTCCCGGCGCCCGGCTCGCTATGGACGGACAAGCCGTCGCCGTACTGCTGCTTCAGTCTCCGATGCGTGTTGAGCAGTCCGATTCCCCGGCCGCTCCGCCGTTCGCCGTCCAGCAACCCGCGCACCTGCTCCTCCTCTATGCCGGCCCCGTCATCCGAGATCGTCACGGTCGAATAGTCGCCGTCATCGGCAATACGAATCCGCACGGTCCCTCCTTCGAATTTGCTCAGTATGCCGTGCTTGACGGCATTCTCCACCAGCGGCTGTATGGTGAGCGGGGGCAGCTGCAGCCCATGGTTCGGCTCTAATTCCCAGACGACGTTCAGCCTTTCCTCGAACCGCTCCTTTTCGATGTACAGGTAAGAACGGACCAGCGTTAGCTCGTGCTCGAGCGGGACCAGCCGTTCGGAGTTCCAGAAATCGAAGCTGATCCGCAAATAAGTGCTGAACGCTTCGACCAGCTCGTTCATTTTGGCCGTATCGATATCGCCCAGAGCCATGATCGAATTCAGCGTGTTGAACAAAAAGTGCGGCTGGATTTGGGCCTGCAAATAAGCCGCCTCCATCCTCAGCCGTTCGCCGACAGACTGCTTCAGGCTGGTCAATGCCCGCACCCGGTATTTCAATTCCATGGCGTCAGCCGGCTTCGTCACGTAGTCGTTCGCTCCGGACAAAAATCCGGAATATACGTCTTCGGGCTGGTTGCGCGCCGTCAGCAGCAATATCGGCAGCTCGGATATCGAGAACCGCCCCCGGACGATTCGCGTCAATTCATACCCGGACATTTGGGACATCATGACGTCGGCGATGAGCAGGTCCCATTGAGCGGCGTCCAGCAGCGCCACGGCTTCTTTGCCGGAAGTCGCCGTAGTGATGTCGTACCTCTCTGCGGACAGGATATTGCTCAATACTTTCAAATTAACCGGATCGTCGTCGACCGCCAATATTTTCGGGTTGCCGGAAGCGGGTGCTTCCCGCGAATCGCGCAGCGAGTCCGGTAACGGCGACACCGTCTCCGCGTCAATGACCAACGGTTCGCCGGGGACGGAATACGGGTCGGGCAGTTCCGTATCCGCAGCGTTATTAGGAATATCGGACAAAGGAAGCGTAAAGGTGAAAACCGAGCCTTGGCCCGGGGTCGAATATACCGTCAGCGTTCCTCCATGCAGCTCCACCAGCTGCCTGCATATGTTCAGGCCGAGTCCGATGCCGCCGCCGGCCCCGATACCCGGAGCTCCTTGCTCGTACGGCAGGAACACGCGGGCTTGCGTCTCCTCGTCCATCCCGATTCCCGTATCCGATACGCGGATGGCCGCCCTTCCTTCCTCGATTTTGGCGGACACGGTTATCGTACCTTCATTCGTGAATTTGATCGCATTATGGAGCAGATTGAACAAAATTTGCACAAGCCTTTTCTCGTCGGCTACGACGCGGGGAAACGACGGGGCGATATCCATGCTGAGCCGGATCGGCTTCCCCTCGGTCAAATATCCGACCATATCGATAACGCCGGTACCGACGGACTGTACGCGCAAATGCTCCGTGTGAAGAAGAATCCGGTTCTCCTTCAGCTGCGACAAGTCGAGCAAATCGTTAAGCATGTAGGACATCCGGCGGCTGATCGTGACGAGCAGCTCCAAATCTTTCCGATTTTTCTCCTTCATCGTCCCCCGCTCGTCCGACGCCACGGTTTGCGCAATATTCATAATGCCGTGCAGCGGCGTTCGCAGCTCGTGGGACGTTTTGGCCAGAAATTCGTCCTTCAGCTTGTCCTCCTTCCGCAGACGCTCCGACAGCGCGGCATTTTGCTCGGCATTGCGGTAATATTGCTTGAACCAAAATGCGGAGAAGCCGACTACCGCCGCCACAGTGTCGAGCGGATAATACGGCCTGTCGTTGGAAACCACGTAGTTCAATATTCCCCAGACGATACTGGACAGGACGCTCGCGGCGGCCATTAGCAGAAAGAAGGCATCCTTGTAATGGCGGATCAGCATTTTGCCGATTACGAGGTTGATCATGACGGCCGGGAATACGACCGCGAACAAAAACAACTGGGTGCTGAGCAGTATCCACTCGTGAGGCGCGAGCAAGAGAAAGCCCGAGTACAGGGCGACGAACCAATAGTACCCTCGCCATTTATTCACGTCGCCGCCGTATTTGGGAAACAACTGCTTGGTGAGCAGCAGCATAAAAAACGTCATCCCCACATAGGAGAGCATCATCAGCTTGATCGACCAGGCAAAAGAGAGCGGGAACCAGATCAACAGCAGCGTATCGTCGTCCGCCGCGACCGACAAGGCCGAGAAGAGAAGCAGCGCAATCAAGATGACGATTGCTTTCTGCCTCCGGCTGATCAATAATACGATGCCCGCATATAAGGCATGCAGCAGAAGAATGACGATCGTGATGAACTGAAAGCCGATCGAGTACATCCATTCGCTGTCGATGGCAGCCTGGGAGCCGAAACGGATCGAGTTGACGATACCGCCCTCCCTCGGATCGTCGAAGTTGGCGGCATGAACGATCAACTCGATTTCCCGGCGACCATCCGCCGCATAAGTGGCGATGTAGGAATTCGCTCTCGGCTTGTAATGCTCCTCGTCTTCCGCCGGCAGGCCGAAGCTGGACATTCTTTGCCCGTTCATGTATATAACCGACGAGGCCAAAATTTTTTGAATCCTAAAGCCGTACGGCTGCTCCAGACTCCCGTCGACTAAAATGCGCAGCCGGTAGGTGCCGTGTCCATAGGGGGATTGTCCCGGCATAGCATTCCGCCAGTCGCCCGGAACCTGAATGAACGCCGGTTGCGCCCCGGACGGCGGCCCTTCCTCTACGTCCCGGACGAACATTCCCGGATAAAACTCCCATTCGCCGTCCAGCGTAATGGAGTGCTTGCCCTTGAAGTCCCATTCGCGCAAATCGAGCACGCCCCGCGATGCGTGAGGATGGTCCGGGGTCGCCTGAACGGTCATCCATACCAAACGCAAACCGGTAAGCAAGCATATGAATAGCGTGATCAATAAAGTCAGCTTGCGTCGCGACATGGCGTCAGGCCATCGTTTCCAGCATTTCGGCAGTCACTTTGAACAGAAGCGGCTCGCCTTTCAAGTAACGGCCGCACTCGTCCGCCATATACACACCCATCCGCGCTACCTCCCCGCCCATGCTGCCGGCAATATGCGGCGTGAGGACTACATTGTCCAGCCGCAGCAGCTCGCTGTCCTGTTGCACCGGTTCCGGGTACGTCACGTCAAGTACCGCCGTCCGGGTCGGCACCTCTCGAAGCGCACGGATCAAATCGTCCTCCACCACTTGCGCTCCGCGTCCCGTATTGATAAAGGTAGCGTGCGGCAGCATCCGATCGAAATGCTCCTTGTTCAGCATGCCGACCGTGGCGGGCAAGTTCGCCAAATGATTCGAGATCGTGTCGCAGCTCGAAAACAGCTCGGGCAGCCCGGACTTTGCAACGCCCATTTCCTTCGCGCGTTCCTCGGGCATGAACGGATCGAATACGAAGAGCTCCAGCTCGTATTCGCGGAGTCGTTCGATCACTTTGCGGCCGATCATCCCTGCTCCCAGAATGCCTACCTTTGCCCCATAATTCCCGGGATAGACGCCCGTGGTCCGCTTCGAATCCGAATAGTTTTGCTTATACAGCCTGGACGCCCGATAGAAGCCTTTGTTCGCCAATACGATTTGGGATACGGTATACTCCGCCACGGGAACCGCATTCGCCGCCCAGCCGCTTACGACGGTAATGCCCCGGGACATGAACGGACGCGCGAAAGCTTGCACCGAGCCTGCCGCATAAAAAACTACCCGCAAATTCGGAAAGTAGTTCTGCAGCTCCTCTTCGGTAAACCGGGGAATTCCCCATGTAGCAAAAGCGATTTCCGCCTCCTGCAGCTCCGATCTATGCAACCCGGCATTGTGGTGGCCGATGTACTCCGGCAATACGTCGATATTCCCCTTCATCCACTCTCGCACGCCGTCATCGAATACCCGATCGATATGCCGATTGTCCTTCTCCGCCAAAAACACCGCTTTTTTCTTCATGTGCGCGCTCTCCTCCGCCGTTATCGCTATCATTTTTTTCACTATTCCTAGTTTCGCCGCTATCGGCTGAAATGGCAAGCGCGGGACTAAAGATTATCGTTCGAAAAAGCGAGCAAGCCTTTCGCGGTCGGCACTTGATCGGCAATGGACCAGCCCGCAGAAGCCGGGATAAATAGTAAAATGGGCCTGCCAATTCCGACAGACCCGCCAACTTCTTATAGGCATGAATACGCATCAATCGCACAAACGGAAGCTCGGATTGTGCTTGACTCTACCGCTTCGCCTTGTAAAACTCGTGATACAGTTTCATAAGCGCCCGCTTCTCGATCCGCGACACGTACGAGCGCGAGATGCCGAGCTCCTTGGCGATTTCCCGCTGCGTCCGCTCCTCCCCGCCATGCTCGAGGCCGAACCGGCCTACGACGACTTCTTTTTCCCGTTCGTCGAGAATATCCAGGTTTTTGTAAATTTTCGATTTCTCGATTTTCAGCTGCACTTTGTCCACGACGTCGTCGGCTTCCGTGCCCAGGATGTCGATCAACGTAATTTCGTTGCCCTCTTTGTCCGTACCGATCGGGTCGTGCAGGGAAACGTCCTTGCGCGTTTTCTTCAAGGATCGCAAATGCATAAGTATTTCGTTCTCGATGCATCTCGCGGCGAACGTCGCGAGCTTGGTCCCTTTGTCGGGCGAAAACGATTCGATCGCCTTGATCAACCCGATCGTTCCGATCGAAATCAAATCTTCAAGATCCTCGCCCGTATTGTCGAACTTTTTGACGATGTGGGCGACGAGCCTCAAGTTATGTTCAATCAGCACATTGCGCGAATGCTGGTTTCCTCCGGCCATAAGTCGGAGATGCTTCTCCTCCTCCTCTTCGGTTAGCGGCTGAGGAAACGCATTGTTCTTCACATACGACACGAGCAGCATCAATTGCTTGATAAATAAAGCGACGGCTGCAAATAAACCAGGCACCGACCGGTCACCTCCCGCTTAGCTTAAGACGATCGCACTGACGAATTCAAGGATCGTTACATTGTATGTGGGCGGCGGCCTATCTGTGCCTGTACGGCGGCATGTTTCAAAAAGAATGCGGCAGTAGAATCAAGTCGTTGCAACGTTACCCCTACAAATATACGGACCCCCTTGCCCAGGCAAGAGCGATCCGTATAGGATGACATGGCTATGGCTATGGACGGTCTAGCCGCCGCTCGACTTGATCTCGCGCTTACTGCTTGGCGTACTTCTCAACCACCTTCAACGCTTCTTCTTCCCCCTGACGCATGGCGGTATTCATGTCGGTCGTCCCTTTGACGATTTGCTCGATGTATTTGGTGTGGATCGCGGCAATCTCTGCGTCGCCGGGATGCTTGTCGCCGAATGCGGCATATTTGTTGTACACGATGGCCTTCCAGTTTTTGTTGGCAGGCTTCGCTTCCACCGCGAAGTTTTTGACGACCTCATCGGTAATCATCGGCGTAAGGTACCCTTTCTTCGAAACCTTGGTCAAGTTTTCGCTGGAAACGAGGAAGCGCAGCACCTCCATCGCCGCTTTTTTATTCCGCGTTTGCTTCGTCAGTCCCCAGATCGTGGAGTTCATTGGGCTGCCCGTGTTGGGCGCCTCCTTGAAGGACGGCAGCGCGACCATATCCCAGTTGATCTTCTCTTCCTGCAGCTCTTTCGTAACGAGCGATATGCCGGCATTGAACAACAGGATGGCCGTGCTGCCGTCGACCAGCCTTGACGTGCTTCCGCTGAAGGCGCGATTATTTTGGCTGTAAGCATCGTTCAGCACTTGGTTTCCGTATACGATCTGAAAATAGGAACGCCACCGTTCGTCCTTATTAATCGCCGGTTTGTTCGTAGCTTTATCGACAAGCGGAATTCCGAGCTGATTCGTCGACGTCATAACCCCGGTATGGCCGGTGAAACCGTAGTATTGCTTTCCTCCGTCGGACCGGGTCAGCTTCGCGGCAATGTCCATCACCTCGGTCCACTGCATGCCGTCCTTCAAATACGGGACGCCGAACTGATCGAATATGGACTTATTCATGAACAGCACATGATTGATTGCGGAGCCGCCGGGAATGCCGTACATGCCTCCGTTCGAAATCGATTGGATATAGTTGATCAGCTGCGGTTCATATTCCGCCAAATTGATTTTATTTTCCTTGATCAAGGCGGTCATATCGAATTCCAGCTTCGTCTTGATCACATCGTTCTCGAAGCCTGTTCCCGCTCTGCCTACGATATCGATCGGCGTGCCGACCGTGAGCAAATCCTCGATCGTGCTTCCTTTGGCGCTCTGATCGATATGCTTGATCGTGTAATTCGGAAATTTCTTGCTCAATTCCTCCAGAAATTCTTTGGTAACGGTAGCGTCAGGCGTCACCAGGTTGATCTCGATCGGACCGGCAGGCGCCGTTTCCGCCGGCGCTTTGGCGTCCGAAGAACCCGTTGAATTCGTGGAACCCGAGGAACAGCCGGCCAACAATCCTGCCATCCCGATTGACGCCGTCAAATAAAGCAACCCTTTTTTCATAAGCTCCAAGCCTCCGTCTCCATATACATATAAACATTGATTGCGCTTTCATTTGTTTCGGGACAAGTCGGATCGACTCATCCTTCAGATAACGCGAGAGCGATCTGATCGCATAGTTCGTCCTCGCCCATCATCCCGGCCCAATACTTTTTCATTTCATTGAACAGCTTGGCGAACGCCTCGAAAGGCAAATTCAAATCGCCGTGCGAGCAGTAGGAGAACATGATTTCGCGGTACAGACCGTAACGTCCCGGCCGTCGAACGGCATCCTCCGCGGCATCGATCTCCGGCATCGAGCGCAGGCTCGGAATGCTCGTCGTATAGTTCTGGATCAAGCCTTGTGCCTGACGGGAGGTCAAATATTCGACGAATAAGGCTGACTCCTCCTGGCGCGAGGTGGTCGAGCTGATCCCGACGCCCAAGGAAATGACCAGCGACCGCGGTTCCCGAATGAACGGGAGAGGAGCGATATCGTACTCCACCTTCGAGTTTTTCAGCTCGTTCAAGCCCATATAGCTGTTCATGATCATGGAAAGCTTGCCGTCGATGAACGATTTGCCGATATCCTGATTTCCATCCGAAAAATATACCGGAAACAGCTTGCGGTTAAGCAGTATTCGTTTAAGCAGCTTGATGCTGTCAAGCAGGCCCGATTCTTTGATCGTTTTTAGCCGCGGCCCATCCCATTCGAACGATTCCCCGCTCTGCAGCAGGAAGACCGGCCACCGGTTCTGATCGGGAACGTGGAAGCAAAATCCGTACCGGCCTTCTACCTCCGACAATAGCTCCCCGTGGCGAATCAGGTCGTCCCATGTCCAGCTTCCGTCCGGAACGGGCAGCCCGAGCTCGCGGAAATGCGCTTTGTTGTACAGCAGGACGACGGGAGAGAAGATGACAGGATGCATATACGTCCGATCCTGGTACATAAAATGCTTCGTTAAAAACGGCTGCATATCCTCATGTGAAGGAAGCGGCTTCAAACGATGAACCAGCCCGTTTTCGACCAGCTCCTTAAATTGCAATTCCCCTAAAATGAACACGTCGGCATCCATTTCATAGCCTCTTCGGAGCGGGGTCGTATCTTCCTGCGTCTCTACCGTTATCCACGGATACAGTCGATGGAAGTCGTCCAGCAGCCTTCCGAGATCTGTATTCCGCCTCATCGTAGACGTGCAGGCGAACTTGATCGTAACCCGTCGGGAGTGGTTGGACTTCACGCGGTTTCCGACTCTCGGAATTTTCTCGATCAGCCCGTCCTCCACAAGAAATTCCAAGCCTTTGCGCACCGAAATATTGCCGAGCGCGAATCTGGAAGCCAACGCTTTCTCGGATGGCAAATATTCGCCGATCGGGTACTTGCCTTCGATAATCTCATTTCGCAGCGTTTGAACCATTTCCGTCAATTGCATGTAAAACTGTTCGTTAGTCGTTCTGCCCTTCATCGATCGACACCCCAATAATACATTCGTTATTGGTTTTTATTTTATCAGATCCGTTCCCATAGATCACTCTTTTCTGATTTTTATTTCATTCATAAAAACCAACATTTCTACGCCCAAAACTCGAAAAATCAACCTTCTTTTCCCTTATACCATCCAATCGCAAAGAGTGTCAACGATTATAAAAAAACCAGAATTAGAAATCAATATTTACATAAAAACCACAAAACGCGACTGAAACAGAAAAGGCATCGCGTATGCTCGAATATCGAGATCGCAATGCCTTTCCTTGTAAGCCGCTAATGGGAATTTGACTGAAGCCCGCAACCGCCGTACATTCGTCCGATTTTCACAGCTTGTACTTTCTCATAATCGGGATGCCGATGCGGCGCAGCACCGAAGCCAGCACGTTCCATCCCCAGCGTCGACGCGCGGGCAAATGTTTGTCGAATACGGCCATATATTCGATATCGGCCACCGCTCCGCGGTTTCGCTTGAACCGTGCCGCACCCGAGCTTTCGTGAAGCAGAAGCCCGTTCCGTGCGGCAATTCCGATCAGAACAGCCGATAGCATCCGGTACAGCCCGGTTTCCTGGGGCAGCGTCGTGTCGTAGCCGAACAGCGGTGTCGTCATTATGCCGCCGCGGCGGTAATAGCCGAGTACCGCGTCGATGCGTCCTTCGCGGCGCAAGGCGTGGAGCTGCAGCATTCCTTCCAGCAGCGCCAGCCGGATCAGCTCAACGCTGAAGTGGGGATTGTGCAGCGAATATTTTTCCAAATAAAGCGCGTTATACAGCTCCACGATTCGCGGCGCGTCGTGTTCCGTCAGCCCGTCCGGTCCGACAATCTCGTAGCCGTGCTTGCCCAGCAGTGCAAAGTCCCTTTTGACTAGCCAACGGGCTTTGGCATTCATTCGATCCGGTTCTAAAACGTATATTTGACGGCTCGGCACCATCGTGCCTCCCATTCCGCTAAGCGTCTCTAGCAGCGGCGCATTGGTCGCCCCGTCAAGAGAGCGGAACAGGACGGCGTGCTGCGGAAATCGCCCCCGCAAAAACGACACGATTGCTTCCAACTGACGTGACTCGAGACGCGGATACAGATTGGTGGAAAGCAGCCAATTGTTGACCTGCACGGCCCGATTGATCTGTCCGCCGCGCAGCAGCAGGCCGATGCCGTCCAGCATTCCGGCGAGCAGCTTCCGGATCGGCCGACTGCGCAGCAGGACGAGCTCCTCCTTGGCATAGCTGACATAATGCGTGTATGGCGAGCATACGTAAGAGTTGTCGTATTCCCGTTCGTTCACCGTCACGGGAAGCACGAGATCGTCGACGGCCAATACATACAGTCGCGTACGGACATTGGCGACAAACGTCTCGGAATGACGCTCCAGCAAGGGCAGCAGGTAGGATCGGGCATATAGGCCGTCTTCCGTCTGCGGCCAGGCGAACGTGCCGATCGACTCCCGATCGTATAGAGCAATCGAACAATCCGTCAGCGTCCCCATCTCCTCTCCACCCTGCGCAGCTTGCGGCTATCGGGCTCATGCGCATAAGGCACGAGCGCGACGAAGGGCATCCGGCATCCCAGCTTGCCGCACAAATCGGCCAGCGACCGGATCGCCGACGTCTCAACCGTCTCCCGCACGGCATGACCCGCGATGCGCAGCGCCAGCTCGAGGCGGTCGGGGCCGACTTGGATCAGCTTGTATTCTTCGATATACGGCGATGCGCAGATGACGGCACGGGACAGCAAATCGGGAAAAACCGGCACCGTCGCTCCCGCGTCGCGCATCGACGGCAGCTCGAACAGATCGTCGCAGCGGCCCTCGACCGCTTCGATGGCGGTCATGGGCGAGCCGCAGGAGCACGGCTCGGATCGTTCCGTCAGCAGATCGTTCAGCCGGTAACGTACGATCGGCTGCGTGAACCTGGAGAAATCGGTAATAATCGGCACGAACGTGCGCTGCCCGGCGTCGATGTATTCCTTCTGAATGCAGACGATGTCTTCGTTCAGGTGCAACGTTCCGTGCGGACAAGTCGCCGCAAGAAATCCTTCCGTACACTGATAGATCTGATGCACCATTTGTCCGAATGCACGCTCGATATAGAGACGGTCAAGCGGATCGAGCACTTCGGCCACCGAAACGATCCGGCGCGGAAGGATTCGCAAACAGCCGTTCAAGGCGACTTCGGCGAGCATCCGCAGCACCGAGGGCGGCGCGACCAGCATCGTCGGCTTGTCCTTCTCCAGTCTGGCGATATGACGATCCATCGGCTCAAGCAGATCATGGAACTGAAATTGCAATCTCCCTCCGCGAACGGTGCCGTACAGATTGCTGTCGGCTCTGAGGAAGAAGGCGATCCGCTCCCCGTGCAGCAGGGAACGCGGCAGCACCTTGGCGAGAACCGCTCCGGCCCAGGCCATCCGCTCGTGCGGTCCGACGAGAAACAGACCGCGGCTGCCGGACGTTCCGGAGGAAAGCCCGACCGTAATATCGCCCAGCATCGGCTGGAAATTCCGCGTCCGTTCGGCCGCGAGTGCCGTTTCGAGCGCCCGCTCCTTGCGTATGCCCGCTGTATTGAGCTCGTCGAAGCGCTCCATCATCAGCTTTTTGTCGATAGGCGGAAATGTCCTCCAGTCGGTAACGGCCCTCTCCCCCCAGTGGTCTCGATAGAACGCGGAAGCAAGCCGAACGCGCGACAAGTGCCGCACGATACGCGCCTCCTGCCACCGTTCCAGCGACTCGCGGCTCCTCCAGCTCCGATGGCGCGTCAACGCGTAGTAGCGGAGGAGCGTCAGCTTGCTCGGTTTCATAGCGGAGCACCTTCCGTCCCCCATCGCTCCAATGCTTCCCGGCAGTGCGACGGCACAATCCGCAGCTGCGGACACCGCTTGTGCAGCTCGTGCAGCCGCTCGAAGCTTTCCCGGTACCGGTGCCGGCTGGACATGATCAGACCGGCCAGCGGATGCGGAAGCCTGCTCTCCCGAAAGGCCCGGCTCGCCCAGACCGTATCGGCGCACAAAAAATAATCGTGACGTTCGGTCGAGAGAAAAAGTCCGATCTGTCCGGCGGCATGGCCCGGAACGTCGACCGCATACAGGCTCCCGTCGCCGAATACGTCGATCCCTTGCGGAAACGGGCATTCCGGCGGGAACGGTACCGTATGCGCGCGATCCAGCGGCAGCGCGCGATCCACGAAATCGTCCGGCACAAGCTCCCGCACGAAGCCTTTGCGCAGGGCAGCGAAGCCATGGCAATGACGTACCTCTTCGTAAGCCTCCGGCAAATAAACGAACCGTGCACTCGGGAAATCGCCCAGCCCGCCGATATGGTCGGCATGAAAATGGGAGACGATGACGTACCGCACCCGTTCGGGCTCGATTCCATCGCGGCGCAGCTGATTGGCCGCGCTCTCCTCTTCGCGATACGCAACCGGCGTCAGCCAGCGGTAGACGGACATCGGCAACCGGGCCGTCCCGGCAAAAAAACGCGACGCATATCCCGTATCGAACAAAACGGGACCGCGAACAGGATGCTCGATAAGGGCAAAGCCGGCCGGGAACCGGCATGCCCGCAGCGAGCCGCCCCGAATCGTCACCCATTCGGGGTGCAAGCAATAGCCGGCTGCGTACAGGCGCAAGCGCACTTTGACGCTCGTATTCGGTAAAGTATTTATCATCCGTTCCCGCCTCCATGTTCGTTCCACCATGCCGCGAATGCGTCCAGCCCTTCCTCGAGCTTGACGCGGGGAGCATACCCGAGCTCGCGCCTGGCGGCCGTTATGTCCAGCGTCTGGCTGCGCCCGAGCACGCCGACGGTATAGCGGGTAAGCAGCGGCTCCCGGCTGCCGGGAACGAGGCGCGCAATCAGCTCCAGCAATCCGGCCGCCCCATAGACGAGCGAGTAGGGAACCGGCTTTCCCCGCATCGGCACGCCCAGCTTGTCGAACAGCTGCTGCAGCACTTCGACAAGCCGAGCGGGCTCGCCGTTCGTAATATTGTACGTCCGGCCGATCGCGGCGGATGGCGCAGCCGCGCACAGCAGCAAGGCATCGACCGCGTTGTCGATATAAGTAAAGTCGACTTCGATGCGTCCCCCGCCGATAAGCGGGATGCCGCGCGCAGCGTTGGCCCGGATCAGCCGGGGCAGGATCGCAGTATCGCCGGGGCCGAACAAAGCGCGGGGACGTACCGTGACGACAGGCAGCCCCGCCGCCGCAGCCCGTTCCACTTCCTGTTCGGCGAGCCTTTTGGTCGCAGCATACGCATTGGCGGGTCGGTCCGGCAGCGGGCCCGATTCGGGAATTTGCAGACGGTGCGTGTAATCGAAATAAACGGTCGGCGTGCTGACATGGATCATCCGCCCGACGTCATGCCGCAAGCAGCCGGCGATGACATGCCGTGTTCCGAGGACGTTGCTGTCATAAAATTCGCGGTAACGGCCCCACGGCGACGATAACGCGCCGCAATGGAATACGGCATCCTGCCCTCGGCATGCCGACAAAACAGCCGTTTCGTCCGACAAATCGGCGCGGACGAAACAGACTCCTTGCCGAGTCAGTGCTGCCCCCGCCGTTTCGTTCCGTCCGACGGCCGTAACGCTCCAGCCAAGGCCGACGAGTCGGGCGGCGAGCCGACCTCCGAGAAAACCGGTTGCGCCGGTTACAAGCGCCTTCATCGTTGTTCCCCGTTCCATTCGATATCGTAAGTCGACGCTTCCATAAGCGTAATCTTCCTCTGTTTGCCGATCCCGTGCAGCAGCCGGAGCAAGCGCAGCTGCTCTATCGCGGGACGCCAGTCCGACTGGTGGAAGACGACGTCGCGGCTCGATGCGAAAGCTTGCACCCATGCCTTCCAACCGCTCCACGAACGAACACCCCTCATTCCATATAGGAGCATCGCCGGCGCAACCATCGCCTTCGCCTCTGCCGCCGCAACCAACATTTTTCCTCCCAGCTTGTCCGGCGCCGCGAACGCCAGATCCACTCCCGGCGTATCCCGGAGCAGATGCAGTCCGCTCGTTGCCCGCGGATTGCATTCAAGCGGATACAGCGTTCCGTCCGTCGTTTCGATGAAATCGAAAGCGATTTGTCCGGTAAACCGTTCCAATCGGACAAAGCGATTCACCCATTCGGCAGCGACCGGATGTTCGAGCGGCTGAAATTGAATGCACGCTCCGCGCCCGGCCGTATACCGGGCTTCATAGGCTGTATGGGCGACTACCGTGCCGTCGTGAACAATCGTGTATGTGCACAGCTGTCTTCCGGATATATATTGCTGGGCGATCCACGGACAAGCAGCCGTTACTTCGGGAGCCGCTCCGCACCATGGCCGTTCTCCCGCTTTCTTCGGCTCGATGACGACGACCTTCGCGGCAAACCGCGAAAATACCGGCTTCAGCACCAGCCCATCTGGCGCCGGCGCATGCTCGGCAGCGGCGAGCCACTCATCAGCCGATGCAATCAGCCTCGTAGCCGGCACTCGGAAACCGAGCTCCTCCGCACGCCGGATGAACGCCCATTTGCTGTGCAGCCGCTTCAGCTTGGCGAACGAATCGGCAAACACGGTGCAATATTCGCTCAGCGCCTCTGCCCCTTGCGAGACATACATTACTTCCTCGCAGGTCGGAATGAGCATATCTACGTCGTATTTTCGCACGATTCCGGTTAACGCCTCCACATACGCTTCGACATTTTCCCGGGGAGGGGGAACGACGAAGCTGCCCGCAACGGCACGGGATACGCGGCACAGATGTCGTTCCAGACTCTCGGCTATGAAGACGCGATGACCCGCTCCCGTACCGGCCAGCAAACGCGCCAGCTCCAGCGTGACGGGAGCCCTTCCGCCTGTGAGCAGAAACGTCAGCGGTCTCCCTTCGCCGCGAGGATCGTCGGCCTTAGTATTCAAGAACAATTCCTCCGATGGAAAATCCGGCCGATGTACCCAACAGCAGCACGCGGTCGCCGCGCACGATCCGTCCTTGAACGATCGCCTCGTGCAGTCCCATCGGGATCGAAGCGGCGATCGTATTGCCGTGATCCCGGCTAATGTACATCAGCTGCGACTCGGCAATGCCGAGCTTCCGCTGCAGCAGCCTCATCGCCAGCGCGCTGCCCTGGTGCGGAACGACGAGCCGGATGTCGGTCATTCCGATTCCGGCCGCCTCGAGCATTTCGCCGACGAAAGCCGGCAGCAGCTTGGACGCCAGCTTGAACATGGCTTGTCCCTTCATGTCGAACAAAAACTCCTTGTCTATATCGGCCCGATATTGCCGTGCGGGCAGCCTGCTTCCGCCGCCGCGTATTTCGGACAAGTGTGCGCCTTGGCTGTATGTTTTCATCGAAGCATACAGGATTTGCGATTTTTCCCGTTCGCCGGCTTGCTCGATGACGACGGCGGCGGCGCCGTCCCCGAACAGAGCGGCGCTTTCCTTGTCATTCCAGTCCAGTCCGCCCGAAGCGATCTCGGTCGAGACCAGCAGTACGCGTCTGTACCTGCCCGCCGCTACCAGGTAAGACATGGTGTCCAGCCCGGCGACAAAGCTCAGGCAAGTTGAATTGATATCGAAAGAGGGTACCCCCGAATGCTCTTGACCCATCGCCCGCTGAATCAGCGCCGCCGTGCAAGGAATCGGCTGCTCCATCGTACCGCTCGTCGAAACGAGACAATCGATATCCGCAAAGGCGAGACCCGCATCGTTCAACGCCGCACGAGCCGCCTTTCCGCCCATTTCCGAGGCGGTTTCCCCTCCGGCGTAATGCCGCACGGCAACGTCGGTTTTGCGTAGCGTCCAGCCTTCGGGCTGCCCCAGCCTGCGGTCCATTTCCCGGTCGGCGACCGTCGTCGCAGGCAAATATTTGCCCGTACCGACGATTTTCACTTTGCGCTGCTGCATGTAGATCCTCCGCATCTTGTTCGCATGGATGCTTGCGATGTTCTGGCTCGTCCGTGTTTCACTTCGACAAAAAGCGGTGCGATTCCTGCGCCGCGACCGCAATCAATCTGTCGGCGGCCCGAATCTCCTTCATGAGGCAGCCTCCCGACTTTGCGCGTTGCTGTCAGCCCATACACGTTTCTGTCAACAAAAAAGCATTGCGTTTTCTCAGATTGAGATCGCAATGCTTAGACCGAACCATATAAGGTTGGATCGTCCGGTGCTTCCTTATCGTCGCCTCATCGACGAATTGCTGCGGCTAAGCTTGGATCCGGAAATGCTCCGCGACGAGTCCGCCCATCGCCTGCTCATCCATCTCCACGCCGAGTCCCGGCTCGTTCGGTACGACGATCTGCCCGTTCTCCAGACGGAAGGACACTTTCGCATAATCGGCGCTGGCTCTGAGCGCATTGGGCTGGTATTCATAAATCATGAAGTTGGACAGCGCCGCCGACACATGGACGGAGGCGGCATGGCCGACGCCCTGATGCGCGCTCAGATGCGGCGCGAAGGGGACATGATACGCTTCCGCCAGATGGCCGATCCGCATCATTTCCGTAATGCCGTTGCGCCCCATGTCGGGCTGGACTACCTCCGCCGCTCCCGAGGAAATCCATTCCTTGAACGCATAAATCGTGCGCAGCGGCTCGCCGACGGCGACAGCGGTATCGATCGCTTGCGCGAGCTTGCTGTGGCCCGGCCGATCCTCGAACGTCAGCGGTGCTTCGAAGAACAACGCATCCATCTCGCTTAGCGCCCTACCGATCGTGTACGCCTCCGTATGGGTGCATTTGCCGTGGGCGTCGTACATCAAATCGAGCTGACTTGCGTCATATTTTTTGCGAATCGCCTGAAGCAGTTCCAGATCGGCCGTCTTGCCTTTGCCGAACGTATGAATTTTCACGGCATGGAAGCCTTCTTCCCTGATTTTGGCAATGTTGTCCAGCTTCTCTCCGACATCCGCTCCCGGTACGCTGGAGCAATAGCAGCGCAGCTTGTCGCGGTATTTCCCCCCCAGCAGCATATAGACCGGCAGCCCCAGCGCTTTCCCCTTCAGATCCCAGAGGGCGATATCCAGGCCGGACATCGCATCGACCAGATAGCCCCCGGTGTAACCGCGCTCGCGCAACGTATCCAGCATTTTATCCCATAAAACTTGATTTTGCAGCGGATTTTCCCCGAGGACGATCGGAGCCAAATGCGTTTTCAAAATCGTGGCTACAATCTCCGGATGGGTTGGCGCCAAAATTTCCCCCCAGCCTTCGATGCCTTCGTCGGTCCCGAGCTTCACGAATACAGTCTCCGCATTGATCGAATATACGCAGGACCGACGGTTGCTGTCGCTGACGAAATAGTCGTTCGTAAGGAAACGTTTGCCATTCTTCTGAACCGGACGGGCCGGCGGAATTTTAACGATATATACATCAATGCTCGTTATTATCATGCGGTCGGCTCTCCTCCTCTAGCTCCAGCTTATAAACCCCCGTTTTCCAGCGCCGGCGCAAATCCGGGCGCACCAGCCCGCTGACTGCCTGCAGTGACATGCCCCCGTCGACGATCAAGTCGATTCCGTTTACGAAGGAGGACATATCGGAAGCCAGAAACAAGGCGGCATTCGCGACATCCTCCGGGTTTCCGAGCCGGCCGAGCGGGTAGCAGTCCACATCAATGTCGTATCGAGGGTGAGTCGCGAGCTCCTTTTGCCTCTCTTCGCTTACCGTAAGTCCGGGAGAAATGCAGTTCGCCCGAATGCGATGGGCCGCCCCCTCCAGAGCCGTTTGCTGCGTAAAAGCGATAATGCCGCTCTTGGCCGCCGAGTAGGCGGGAAGCCCAGGATTCATTCGATGCGCATTAATCGACGACATATTGACGATCGCAGGGGCCTTCGATTGTCGAAGCAGGGGCCATGCATATTTCGTACAAAGAAAGACGGAGGTCAGATTCACGTTTACAATCTCATTCCATTGTTCGAGCGTGGACGCTTCAATCGAGCGACCTCTCGTCATGCCCGCATTGTTGACCAAAATATCCAAGCCGTCCATCCCGTCGAATACGCGCCGTACCGCAGCCTCGTCCGTAACGTCCATCGGATAAGCCTCGGCGTCCGCTCCGTTCCGTCTCAGTTTCGCCGCCGCCGCCTCGGCGTTCGCCGCATGAACATCCGCCAGCCGCACGCTGCAGCCTTCCGCCGCAAACCGCTCGGCGATGGCCCCGCCGAGCTTGCCCGCCCCTCCCGTAATCAGCGCCTTTCTTCCGGTCAGCAACAAGGTCCGCAACTCCCATCCATCAAAGTCTGTGGATATCGTCTAGGCGTCCCGCCGTTTCCAGCGGAGCACAAGCGGGTCCAGACCTTCCAAGGTTTCGAACACTTCGCGGCGCAAAGCGTCGTCGATCGGGGCGTTCGGATTTCGGACTCGGGACGATCGAATGACGCCCCCCGCCTTCAACACCTCTTTATGAACGGACATCGCGAAGCCGGCAATCGTTCCGATCCGGATGAAAGGCAAATATTGATAAAACAAGGCTTTCGCCGAATCCCGTTCCCCGGACTTCCACAATTGGTAAATGCGCACGCATACGTCCGGAAATTCGCACGCGGGCATCGTTCCGACCGCTCCTCGG
The DNA here is from genome assembly GCF_006265175.1 of Paenibacillus hemerocallicola. Taxonomy (GTDB): domain Bacteria; phylum Bacillota; class Bacilli; order Paenibacillales; family NBRC-103111; genus Paenibacillus_AB; species Paenibacillus_AB hemerocallicola. Next base: position 202,633 of record NZ_VDCQ01000002.1, read on the forward strand.
CACAGCTCTTCGTAATAATACATGCCGTTCAGACCGCCGAATACCGTGAGGCGACCTTCCGACTGCTCGATCACCTCCGTTATTTTCACTGTCGTCGGCGGGGCCTCCACCTTCACATAACGAATATTGTCGAATTCCTCGGCCAGCTTGGCCATAGCCGATACGGGGATCGCGACCCCGCTCGCAACCGGCGCGTCCTGGAGCATAATCGGAATGTCGACCGCTTTGGCGATGGCGGCGAAATAGTCGAGCATACGCTTGCCGTCCGGCTTCACCATATACGGAGGCATGACCATAAGGGCATCGGCCCCGGCCTGCTGCGCCCATTTGCTCAATTGCACGGCTCCCTCGAGTCCCGTATGACCGCTGCCGAATACGAGCGGAACCTGTTCCTTCGCTTCCTCCTGTACGATTTCCGCGATTCTCTCCCGCTCCCGGTCCAATAAAGTGTATGCCTCGCTGGCATTTCCGAACAAGGCAATGCCGTTCACCTTCGCTTGCAGCTGGAAACGGACCAGCTCCCGCAGGCTCTGCTCATCCACTTCACCCGATTCGGTAAAAGGAGTGGCAAGAATCGGATATACGCCTTCCAAAGCGACCTGCATTTTCGACATTTCTTCGGACTCCTTCCTTGTACTCTCTTTGGTATAGCTTCTTTTCTCGCGGAACGGCCTCTTCCCGTCTCTTGTCCGGAGGAGGCCCGGAAAGCGCTTCCCCTTACACGCTTATCATAAATAAAGCCGATGGCGGAAAACATGCACATTATTATCCCCCGGCATATCCATAATTTCTTGGGCAGACACGTACAACAGCCGAAGCCTAAGCAGGTCGCCACTCCGTTCCGACGGGTCGGTTTTCCGGTAACTTCATACAGCCGGTCCCAATAGATGCCGTCAAGCAAATAAGCAACGCCGAATCTGTCGAAAATATCGTTGTTGTGCTTGAAAAAGTTTGTAAAAACCGTTTGACATTGACGCTGCGTAAAGGTGTACGATGAATTTGTCAGGAGGAACGAACAATGGAATATACCGTACAAAAGCTGGGGCTCCTGGCGGGCATCAGCACCCGGACGCTGCGATATTACGACCAGATCGGGATTCTCAAGCCGGCGAGAATCAGCACTTCGGGATATCGCATTTATGGGCAGCGGGAGGTGGACCGGTTGCAGCAAATTTTGTTTTACCGGGAGCTCGGGGTCAGCCTGGAGGAAATCAAAGAGCTGATCGCGTCGCCGACCTTCGATGCCGACCTGGCGCTTAAGGAGCATCGCAAGAGGCTTCTGGAGAAACGGGAACAATTGGATGCGCTGATTGCCAATGTCGAGCTGACATTGGCTCAGCGGGAAGGGACGAAAACGATGAGCGACAAACAAAAATTCGAAGGCTTCAAACAAAAAATGGTCGACGATAACGAGCAAAAATACGGCGAGGAAATTCGGGCCAAATACGGAAACGAGAAAGTGGACAAGGCGAACGGCAAAATCAAAAATATGACCGAGAAGCAGTATGCCGAGATCGAGCAGTTGGCGAACGATATCCACACGACGCTGGCCGAAGCATTTGCCGCCGGAAACCCGGCCGGCGAGCTCGCTCAAAAGGCGGCCGATCTGCACCGCAGGTGGCTCAGCTTCTACTGGGACGGCTACACCAAGGAAGCCCATGCGGGCGTAGCCCAGATGTATGTGGACGACGAAAGGTTTACCGCCTATTACGACAAGGACCAGCCCGGCGTTGCCGCCTTCCTCCGCGATGCGATTCTGATTTATACCGGGCTGGGCCAATCGTAAGAAAAACGTCTATCGACGTATTTCGAGGATGAGCGACCGCGATTCAGCGATTGTTTTACTTTAATGATGAGATAACCGTCAGGGAACTTTAGTGTCGATTCTTAACACTGTCTACTTAAAGGGGATAATATCACTACACCCTGACGGTCCTTTCGTGTGAAAACCGAACCTTTTGCGGGTCGGAGGGAATAGGGCAAACTACGGGAACACTTCCGGACCTCCATCGTCCATCCTTAACCCTATCAATTTCATGCATCAGTGATGCCGTCATGCGGCATATTTGTCATATCGTAAAATAGAGGAATAATCTTCCGCTAAACACAAGTTTCTCGGCAATTTTCCAAAAATAGCGAACTTCCGTTCCGTTATTGAGTAGATTTCGTCCCAGTTGGACGCTCTTCAGCACCAATAGCGGCATTTTGTTCCTTTATTACCTGTGCATTCGTTGGTACGAGGAAAATAGCGGAAAAAGACTCCGTTATTTCTAGCGGCGCGGCGCTGCGTTTGCGTGACGGCGATTGACCGCATGCAGCCTTCTATTCGGGGCCGCCGCGCAATATGGCGTAGCCGCGGCCGATCGGCTATGCTGGACCGGCTTCGTCCGGGTCAGCGCCCGAGTTGGAGCCAGATTAGGGCTGTCTTGGACTGGCTTGGGCTGCCTTGGGCTGGCTTGGACTGCCTTGGGCTGCCTTGGGCTTGCCTTGGGCTGGCTTGGGCTGTTTTGGGCTGGCTTGGGCTGGCTTGGGCTGTTTTGGGCTGTTTTGGGCTGTTTTGGGCTGTTTTGGGCTGTTTTGGGCTGTTTTGGGCTGTTTTGGGCTGTTTTGGGCTGTTT
>NZ_VDCQ01000002.1:205260-282832 GCF_006265175.1 Paenibacillus hemerocallicola
TTGGGCTGTTTCGGGCTGTCTTAGGCTGGCTTGATCCGGCTTAGCGGGACCGGTTAGGACCGGCTATTAGCCCGGCTCAAAGCTTGCTTGGGATCGACTCGGTGTTGGACCGATTACAGCCTGCTTTGAGCCGAGTTAGATCCGATCTGGCGGTCGTAATGCAAAGCCTCCATTCGCGATCGGGATTCGCACGTTTCGGAAAGCGCTTTCTCCAAACCGGGAAACCGCTTTCCTTTTCAGCGTCTTCGCTCCCCTATATTATTCCGTGCCCGATTATTTCCCTTTTTCCGCGGCGATCATCGCATTCATCTCTTCGTCGATTTTACGGAAGGCGGAGTTCATATCCAACTCTCCCTTGGCGACCGGCGATACGTATTTGTTGTAGATCGACTGGGCTTTGGAGTCGTATTTCGTCTTGTCCGGCATGGGCGAAAACTTGCGGTTCAGTATGGATTGATAATTTTTGTCCGGATACTTGCTCTTCGTGCCGAACGCCTTCATCACGCTATCTTTCTGCAGCACCGGAATGATCGCCCTTTCGGACAGGCTCAGCTGCTCCTGCTCGGACAACATGTGCCGAAGCACCTGGAACGCCTCGTCCTTGAACTTGCTCGTAGCCGTAATGCCGAACAAGGTCGGGTAAGGCTGCGGCGCCCGGCCCGGCGCTTCCCTGTACGTCGGATACGTGACCATGTCCCAATTCAAACCGGTCATATCCTGATTCAGGAACAGATTGGCCAACCCCTCGGTCATGGCCACGTTTTTGTCTGTCACGAACTGGGTCGGGCCTTTGGCGGTGCCTCCCGTCGTTTTATACGCTTCCACCATAATCTCGTAGATCGTTTTCCATTTCTGGTCGGTCAGGATCGTCGCTTTTTCCGTTTTGCGATCCACGTAAGGCACCGATTGCGGGTTCAGGCTGAAGTTATGGTTGACCGACGTCCCGAGACCGAAGTACTGGAGACCTCCATCGGTCCGGTTCATCCGCTTCGCCAGTTCGATGATCTGGTCCCAGGTCATATTATCTTTCGGATACGGAACCCCCATTTTGTCGAACAAGTCTTTGTTGTAATATAGCGCCGCCGTGTTGATGACCAAAGGAAGCGCATACATTTTACCGTCGGACAAAGCCCGGATGGCGTCGATGGACGATTTCTCCAGCGTGCTCAAATCGAGTCCGTGTTTCTGGATCAGCGGGCTCATATCGTATTCCAGCTTGTATTCCTGCATTTGCTGGATCGTCACGTCGACCGCCTGCCAGAAGACGTCGATCTGCTGTCCCGCAACCATCAAATCGGCCAGCTGCATATCTTTGCCGGATTGAATATATTCAATCTCGTACTGCGGGAATTTTTTCCGCATGGCGTCCCCGAACCGTTCGTTGAACGCTTCCGGCGTCCAGCCCGCCGTCGAATAAAACACGAGCTTGACCGGTCCTTTGCTGACGCTCTCGGTGCCGGCTGCCGCTTTCTCCGTCCCCCCGCTCCCTCCGCTTTCGCCGGCTTTTCCCCCGCACGCGGCGAGCAGCAGCGGCAACAAACAAACGATCGCCAACCTTCGGCTTTTACCCCCGCCCGAGGCTTTCCGGATCTCCGCTAATGTCAATTGCAAAACCTCCCCTTTTGAGCAATTCGAATGAGCGCCCATTCCTTACCATCATACAATTGCGGCAACGTTCCCGAACATTCATAAAAACCGCAATATAAATATACTTTTTTGCGGAACTTCGGGTCCAGCGGGCACAGTCGGGCAAACGCCTTAGGGACCGGCGCCAAGGCGCAGGTCCCTAAGGTTCGATCGATCCGGTTGCACGTAACCGTACTTACGTCTTGCCGGCAAAGCAGTTCCTCGAGCAGTCGCCGCAGCGGTTACAGAAAGTAGGTTTCCCTGACCGTTTCTTCCGATTTGTGCCTCCCCCGATACCGGAGATAGTGCTGGTAATGCGCCTTGTACAGCTGCCCGTTTTTGGAAGGGGAATAAGTCAAATACAGCTGCGTCCGGCTGTAGCTCGCCGTATTCGGCCCGCTGCGGTGCGGCGCGAACGAGTGGAACAGGATAATGTCGCCCGGCTCGGTTTCCACCAGCTCGCCGGTGCTATGGTCGATCTCCGCGATCTCCTCCGCATTCATGTTGCGCAGCTCACCCGGCGTGGAGCGGAACCGGTCGTGATAGCCGGGAAACAGCTCCAGGCCTCCGTTCTCCTTGGAAGCGCCGTCGATCGCGACCATGACCGAGATCAGCCCTTCCATCGGAAATCCTTGCCAGTAAGCGGCATCCTGATGCATCGTATACCCGCTCATGCCCGGCAGCTTGAAGATCAGCTTGTCTTTGAACAGCAGCGGCTCATCGAGATAAATATCGCGGAGCGGGGTCAAAATCCGCTCGTCCTTGGCCAATTCGTCATATACCGGGGAAATGTCGACCAGCGGATCGAACTTTTCGACCGTCTCGGCATCATCGAGCTTGCGGAAGCCGACCCGCGCGTTCAGCGGGTTGATGATCCGCTCTCCGAGACTGAGCAGACGGTTCGTCTCCGCCTTCCACAGCTGCGTCTCCTCTCTCGTAAAGGCACCTCGGATAACGAGGTAGCCCTTCCGCTTATATTCCTCCAGCTCGGCATACGTCAATGTTTTGCTCATCTGCGCAATCGCTCCTTCATGTTTTGGTTCCCTTTCTTATCCGTATCGTATATCTTTAGGAGTATAATGAACATGCAGGGGATTGCTGTTTCACTTATACTTTTTTGCAGATTGTCCGAGAGGGAGGGAACGAGCTTGCAGACGGCGAAACCGGTTGTTCTCGGAACGAAGCTGCTCGCGCATCATTATTCCAAAGACAGAACGAGCTTTCGGATGCCGGAGGAAACGTACGAGGGATGGGCGATTATTGCCAGCGAAAAAGGAGCGTACCGGTATGCGGTGGGCGAGGAGAAAGGAGAAGCGAAGGTCGGGGAGGCGGTGCTGTGTCCGCCCGGGATAGCGCTTCATCGCGAGATGCTGGAGACGATGGACTTTCATTATTTGCAATTCCGGCTGCGCGCTCTCTCGTCGGAAGGTCCGATCGAATTTCCGCATTTCGGCAAGCTTGTATTCCGCGATACGGCCCGATTTCTGTCCACCTTGGCCGCACTGCGCGAATCGCGCGACAACGTGTCGCTGCGTTATTCGGAGCACCTGATAACGGATATCCTGTACCAATATATCGGGGAACGGGCCGTAAGGCGCAAGGAAATGCGGCCGCGCAACGAAGCGATCGTCGAAGCGGTGCGCCTTCTGAACGAACAAGCTTGCCAGCCGATCTCCATGCAGTCGCTGGCCGAGCTGGTCGGTCTGAGCCAATCCCAGTTCACCCGCAAATTCCAAAAGGAAATGGGGCTGTCTCCCGTCAAATATTTGACCGGAATCCGCTTGAACAAAGTGCGGCAAATGCTCGCGGAAACCGACGAATCGCTGGAAGCGATCGCCGAATTGAGCGGCTATCAGAACTCGTTTTATTTGAGCCGCGTCTTCACCAAGGAAATGGGCATGACGCCTTCCCGCTACCGCAGCACGCATCGGGTATGATCGTGCCGCGTGTTCGACCGGACCAAAAAGAACGAATGGATGCTCCGTAAACTAACGAACAAACGAACAAACTAACAAACAAACTAACTAACGAACAAACAAACAAACAAACAAACAAACTAACTAACTAACTAACTAACTAACTAACTAACTAACTAACTATATAAGTTGAACTAAAGGTTTTAACGTTCATTCCATTCCAGAAGGGATTGCCTTGCAGCTTCAGACAGGTTGTTTTGAGTTTCCTTGTTTGTATTGGCCTACGGCAAGGTTGAAACTCAAAGCCAAAACTCGCTCACAAGGCAATTCCCTTCTTCCATTGCATTGGGCTACTCTTAGTTGGTTCTTTAGTTCATCTTATATAACAAACTAACTAACAACAAACTAACAAACCAACAAACTAACAAACCAACAAACAAACGAACAAACTAACAAACCAACAAACAAACAACAAACTAACAAACCAACAAACAAACAATACCTCCCGGCATGTAACGGAACGGATTTCCGTTATAGTCCCGATATTTTCAACCATTCAGAAAATAGCGGAACCTCGTTCCGCTATTTCCGATGATCAGTAAGAAAAGAGCACGAAATTGCGGAATAGCGGAAGGCATTTCCGCTATTGTTCCGTCAACAGCGGGGAAAGGACCAATAGCGTACGTATGTTCCGCTATTTCTGAAATACCAGACGACTATCGGGATCGGAAAAACGAGATTTCAGAAAATCGGAGCATCGCTATCGCTTTAGCTAGGCTAAACAAATCTCGATAAGAAAAGCTTCCGGCCGGCCTTTCGGCGAGACACATCCGGCTAGCGATAAAGAAACGCCGCGCCGTGGCCGGCGCGGCGCGTACGTTCACACAGGCCGCTTCCGGCCGTCCGGTTCTAAAACAGCTCGATCTGGCTTACCCGCGCCCCGAGACGCTCCAGCGTCTCCGGTGCGTTGTCGCGGAAATAGGCATGCTGGACGCGCTGCGTCGCTTCCATGATCTGCTTGCCGGAATCGGCTGCTTGCCGCAGACGGCAGCTGTAGACGACCGGGAAGTAGTCCTGCAGAAACTTTCCTTCGGCATGGGCGGTGAGCGCGATCATCTGGAAGCCGAGCTGGTCGGCAATGAAGAACACCGGACTCAGCACGTGCTCGCTCGACGCTTTGCCGAACGGGTTGTCGAGAATGACGGTCCGGTGGCGCTTCATCGCGCCTTGAATGTACTGCTTGCGCTCGGCCACATAATTGAGCAGCCCTAGGAACAGCGTCATATTTTTGCTCCACTTCTCCCCGCCCGACCAGCGGTTGGACTGCTCCCACGAGTAAGCGGCTTTCGTCACCTGATGGTCGTTCGACACTTTGCGGCACGTTATGCCGATGCTTTCGTTTTGCATGACAACCTGCATAAGCTGCCGGGAGTCGAGCCACTTTTCCAGATCTTTGCGCATCGCCGCTTGTTGCTCCTGGCCTTGCTCCCCCGCATATTTGTCCTGCTCCAGTCGGCGCAAAATCCACTCGATATGCTGGCGAATCCGATCCTTGCCGGTCTGCTCGTCCCATTCCGGAATCGCGAACGCGTACATGTCCTTCCAGCCGTCCTCCGAACGGACGCGCGTTTTTTTCGGCAGCTCCTTCAGCTCCTGCACGATTTGCTTCAGATGGGTGTGGATGTGCTGAATGTAATGCTGAAGGTCCTGATCGTGCGTCTGAATCGTCTGCTCGGCGATATGGATCGCCCGCTGGATCCGGTTCTCCATCGTCTGCTGGAACTCGAGAATGTCGCCGTAGCTTTCCTTCGCGTCCACCCCTTGGACGAACATTTGGCGGAGCTTCATATCCTGAACCTGCTGCAGGCAAAACTCCTTCAATCTCTGTTTACCTTGCATCACGACCTGCTTCTCTTTCTCGACCCGCTCATATTGGGAACGGAGCGCGCCGACCGACGCCTCCGTCCGCGATACGCGTTTATAGGCAAACTGGCTTTGCTCGTCCGCGGACAGCACGGAAGCTTCGATTCGGGGATCCTCGAGCTGGTAGGTCAACGTATATTTGTTCCACGTTTGCAGCACCGAATCGAGCTCCCGCAATTGGCGTTCTATTTGCTGCTGGCGCTGGTGCAGCTCCTCCTGCTCCCGGCGCAGCTGCGCTTCCTCCCGGTCCAGCGCTTGCTCCGCTTCCGGCAGCGGCTCCTCGAAACGGGCTTGCGGCTCGTCCGGATAGTGCTCCCGGAACTGCCTGTCCAGCAGAGACAGCATCCCTTCCGCTTCTCTCAATGCCTTGTCCTCGCGGCTCAATAACTCCGCAATCGCGGCAGCCTCTTCGCGAAACGCGAGGATCTTCCCCCACCATTCCCGCTTGCGCTCTTCCGGATCGGGCGGCAGCGGGGCATCCTCCTCCGTATCGGGCCGTTCCAGCCGCAGCTTCTCCATCTCGCGAAGAAATACGTTCGCCCGTTCCCGTTCGCCCTTCAGCTCCGTCTCGAGCGCGGACCGCTCCTTGCCGATCCGGTGGCGTTCCAGCTCCAGCGCCTTCCGCTCCTCCTTCAGCTCGGAGGCCGCCGCCTCCGGATCGACGAAGGCGAACGACTGGACCTCGCGGTACAGCCCGTCCTGCTTCAGCACCTGCAAGGAGATGCGCACGTCCTGCAGCGTCTGCCGAACTTCCTGCGCCTCGCCTGTCAACAGCTTCGCCTGCTCCTCGGCTCGCCGCTGCTTCCTCTGCAGACTGTCCAGTTGGTCCCGGATCGGCGCCAGTTCATGCTCCAGCTTGCCGACGTCTCGACCGAGCTCCATATATTCCTGGGCGTCGCGCAGCCATATGCCGAGCTGGACGATGCGTTCTCCCGCTTCTTCGAGGTAAATGCGCAGCTTGTCCGCCTCTTGCCGGTTCGCATTCAATTCCTGCTCCAACCGCTTCCGCTCGTCGTTCAGCGCAAGCAGCAGCTCGCGGCCCGACTTCAGCTCCGACTCGATCGTCTGTGCAACCGAAAGCGGATAGTCCCGCAAATAAACATCCAGCCTCCGCTGAACGGTTTGCCAGTCCGCAAGCTCGCGCTCCTTGCCTTCGCGCTCGGATTTGACCGTCTCCGCTTTCTCCTTGAGCTCCGTTTTCCACAGCTCGAAGACGGCCGGCTCCTCGTTGTCCAGCCAATGCTCGGGTACGACCCAATGCTCGCCCCCGGAACCGCCCGTCATAGCGGCCGAATCGAACAGAGAAGCGTCGTCGCCATTGTCCGCATCAGGCTTTCCGGTCACCTCCTCGGCGGCTTCGGTTACCGTCAGCACGCGGATCGGAAACGCGAACTCCTTGCCCGCCGTCCGCAGCTTGCGCTGCAGAGCCGGCTTCTCCTGTTCGGTCGTAACGAGCGTCACCGCCCATAATCCGTCGCGTCTCCCGCGATCCGTCGCCTCTTTCCCCAGGCCGGCCACGTACTCGGTTCCCAGCTGCAGCAGCGAGAACTGCCTCTCCCATTGTCGGGCCATCCGCTCGACCATCGGGTCCGCATAGAAGGTCGGCTGCCCGCCGTGGTCATCGACGAACCGGTACGCCAGCCGCTCCTGATCGAGCAGTCTTTGCTTGTGCTGCCGCCGCAGCTCTACTCCTTCTCCGAGCTGCTCGGCAAGCGACGCCTGCTTCTCATAGACGGAGCCTATACGCTCCCAAGCCGGACGCAGCGACGCCAGCGCCCGCTTCATCTCCTGCTGCTCGCGGCCGAGCTGCCGCTCGCGCTCCTCGAGTCTCGCCTGCTCCTTCTCAGCCCGGCTGCGCTCCTCCTCCGACTGCTTGCGCCTCTGCTGCTTGCTTTCCCGCTCGTCCTCCAGCCGTTTCAGCCGGTGCTTCCATTCCACGCGCCGGTCTTCCAGGCTTTGCTGCTCCTGAGCCCATAGCGGAAACTGCTCTTCGACCTTTTCCAGAAGCGGGTTGGCCAATATGCCGCGGGCTATTTTCGCTTGCTGCTCCAGCTTCGTCCGCTTCTCCGCTTCCTTCGTATGAAGCGATCGCGACCATTCCTGCTGCTCTTGCTGCAGAGCGCGAATCCCCGCTTCGGCCGCCTGCTGCTGCTCCTCCAGCTGAGCGAGCTCCCTGGCGCACTCCGTCTGCCGACGCTCGTCCTCCCGCTCCTGACGCTCGAACACGCTGCGCAGCTGGCCTCCGTTGCGCTCCCAGCGCTCCTGCAGCAAATGCTCCTCGTCCGACCGCTCCAGCCGCTCGAGGCTTTGCGTCAGCACGTTCATTCTGCCTTTTGCCGTCTCCAGCTTCTCCCGGTAATCGGCGAATTGAAGCGAATAATATTGTTTCTCCGCCCGCTTCAGCTGCGCCTCGGCCCGGTCCCGCTCCTCCTGAACCGACAGCAGCTTCGCTTCCAGCGCCGCTTTATCCCGCTGCTGCTTGGCGATCTGCAACGATTTCCTTTTCCAGCCGAGCCTGCCGTTCCGCTCCGCCCAATCCCGCAGCCGTTCGGCGACCCGGCCCCGCTCCTCCTCTTCGCCGCGCTGCTGATCGAGAGAGAGCCGCCAGTACGACTTCGCTTCGCGCCGCAGACCGTCATACCGCTCCTCCGCTTCGTTCAGCCGCTCGTACAGGCGTACGACCTTGTCCATTTCCTGCAAAATGGTCCGGTTTTCGCCGATCTGCTCCTTCAGCTCCCGGTATTTTTTGAACCCTTCCCGATGCGTTTCGAACAGCTTGGCGAACGAGCCTTCCTCGAAGCCTTCCATCGCCCGCTCGACGGTCGGGATAAGAAGCCGGTCCAGCAGCTGCGACGTCGTCTTGCAGTCGTCGAAAAACTTCTCGATGCCGCCCTCCGTATCGTTGATCTTCACGATCGCCTCCCATTCCGAAGGAATGATCTGATACTGCTCTTCCAGATGGGCTTTATACTCCTTGATCGTGGGAAACAACCGCGCGTTTAACGGATAACGGCTTGCCATGGAGGCATAATATTCCTGAATCTCGCCTTTGTCGGCCGGACGGTTTTTGCCCATGAACGGCTTGACGAACGGAATATGGTCCAGCCCGTGGTCGTCCCGTTCCCCGTACTCGTATGCATACCGATACGAGTCCACGCCTTGTCCGCTCTGAAATAGACTGATACATGTGACCGCATACCGGCGGCGCGGCTTGTCGTTCAGTATCCATTCCACGGCGATGTGAGCCGGCCCGTTTTCCAGCAGCAGCGTATCCTTCAGCTTGCGTCCCGCCAAGTCCGTATGGGGAAGCACCGCCTGAATCGCGGTTTGGATAAACACCGTCTTGCCTCCGCCGTTCTCGAGCAATATGGCGCCGTTATGCCCGTCGAACCAAAACGTTTCGTCATTGTAGCGCTTGTTGCCGCCTTCGTACAGCACGTGGGTGAAACGGATTTTACTTATCGCCGGCATACGCCTCCTCCTCCTTCCGCTCGCGAATCGCCCGCTTCTCGTCGTTGAACCGGTACAGAAACTGCAGGATGCCCCGATTATATTCCAGCTCCATAAAATACCGCTGCACGACGATGCTCGCCTTGTCGGTCAGCGTCAGCTCTCCGGCGCCGACCTCCTCGGCCAGCTGCATATCGAGCAGAAAACGGCGAGCCGTGTCCATGAAGCTCAGCCGGCTGATCGTGTTGCCGGTTTGCCTTTTGGCCGTCTCCTTAATATCGTCCATCGAGTCCCACTTCTCGATAATCGCCGACCAATTGTACGAAAACTCGCGCTCGTACGCCTTCAGCTCCTCCGGGTCGTGCTCTTTCAACGTCTCGATCCGCTCGTGGACAAGCGCCGTCCATTCGTCCAGCGGAATGAAATTGCGCGTCGGCTCCATGCTCTGGTAGCTGTCGTAGAACGCCCCGATGAACGTAATAATCGTCAAATACAACAAGTACAAATCGGCGTTGACCGCTTGTGCGCGCAAATACGTTTTTTTCAAATAGTCGTTCGAGACGTGAAACGGGGACAGTCTTACGAGGGGAATCATATACAGCTGATCCCCGGCCGAAAGCGTTACGCAATCGACCTCCCGCGCGAACTGGTCGACAAGCCCCCGCACCTCGTCGTCGGCCATATATTCCTGCAGCCGGTCCTTTTCGGCGACTCCGGAAAGCGACAGCTCCGCGTACAGCCGGAATGCCCGCATAACGACCTCGTTATCGTATGCCATTGTCCGTTCCTCCCCATGTGACGGTCATATTCTGAATGTGGAACCGGTCTCCCACCCGGATCACGTCCGCCTTCTCCTCCACGATCAGGCTCCTTCCCCCGAGCAGCCGGAGCGCTTCCTCCATGCCGGAAGGTCCCGTGTCTTCCTGACGATCCATCGTAGCGGAGCCGACAGGACTGCGCTGATGCAGAATAAGCCAGAAATCGTAGAAGGATCGGCTGTCCAGCACACGCGCGGTCGATTCGCCGCCGTATGCCTCCACGACGTTCGCAAGCTCCACGGCGTCGGCGCGTTCGAGCCGTTCCAGCAGATCGGCCATCAAGGTGTGAAACAGCTTCCCGCGCTTCCGCACGAAGCCGTCCGCCCCGTCCCCGGCAGCCGGTTCGGGGAACGCTTCCTCCCGTTCTTCCCCTTCGCCGTCGCGGGATATGTTTTGCTCCGCGAATACGGTAAGAGGCGACCACGTACGGCTGCGCTCCAACCCGACGAAAGGCGCAAGCACTCCCTTCATCGCCTCCAGCGGCAGAGGGGAGCCGATCAGCAGGCTGGCGATGTCCTGCTCGAAATTGAACGAAGCCATTCCGGTGTAGTACAGCGATTCCTTGGCCGCGTGCAGCGCCTGGTTTTTCAGCTCCATGCTGCGCTGAAGCAGTGCCGTATGCTCGCCGTGCACCTTCTCGAGCTCATTGGCGATACGCAAAATATACTCGTATGCATTATGGGGCGTCGGCTTGAGAGAGTCCGCCAGCAGACGCTCCCGCGTCTCCTTCACGAACTGCCGCAGCTCCTCGAATTCGTCGTTTTCCCGATGCAGCCTTACGTATATATCGTCCAACAGCGAGCCGTACCGCTTCAAAGTTTCCTCCGAGACGATGCTGCGCTTGATCTCGTGCTCCAGCTTGAGCATGCGTTCCTGCAACGCCTCCACGTCGACCCTCATCTCGTTGATTTGACGCAGCGCTCCCTGGAACTCCCCTTTCTCCAGCTGCTTGCGCAACAGCAGCTGATGAATCGACAGTTGGAACTCCATATAAAATTCCTTCGTGGCGAACACGAGCTCGAGCCCGTCCTCATCGAGCGCGTAGTATTGGGAGTTCGTCTTCGCGTCGAACGAGCTCGCCTTCAGAATCGACGTAAATACCGTTTCCTCCCGCCTCGTCTCCCAGTTATAGAAGGAGAACGAACGCTTCTTTCCCGATGCCGGGCGAAACGTCTGCACGATGCTCCGGGCCAGCTCATCCGCGTCGTCCGGCTCCAGCTGCATTTGTCCGTCCACCGCCTGGTGCAGGAAGCGGGCCAACTGCTTCACTCCCGCCTTCGTATTGCGCATCAGCTTCTGCTCGAAAAAAAACAGCAGGGACAGCAGGCCGAGCTCCATCATGTCGATTTCGGCTCCGCCGCGGTCCGTCTGTTTTTTGCGCTGCAGCTCGAACAAAGGGTCGAACAAGGCGATTTTCGTCATCCGCTCCTGAAAGCCGGACAACACATGCTTCAGTTCAAAGGCTTCAAAGCTTTCCATATGCCGCTCCTCCAGATGCTTCTAAGCTCTTGCGTCGATAACGTTTCTTGCGGATAATAGCCGCCCTCCTGCAAGCAGATGGCGAGACGCTTCCGTTCCTCTTCCCGAAAATAAGCAAGAAACGATTGAACCGCGTTTTCGTGCCGGCGCTGATTCGTTTTCCCGCGGGCCGGCGGCTTGCCGAGACAGCCTTCGTAAAAAGGCATGGCGAGGACCGCCCCGCACTGCGCCTCTACCTCGTGCCATATTTGAATGCCGGTATGGTCGATATCGCCGAAATAGTAAAAAAAGTGCGTCCTCGCCTTCACCGGATATTGCAAATGGAACATCTCCATATTGCCGACGATTTTGTTGCCGCAGCCGTAGATCAGCGTATGGAACGACGTCTCGTCCAAAATAGGCAGAAGGGCGTGAAACGTCGTCTTGTTTTCCACGATCAAATGCAGGCATGGCTCGCCGTCGGACTCGCCGGAATCGGAATCGGGCGTCCGTTCAAGCATGCGCGGATTGACCGCCATCATCAGCGGGTCGTGTACGGGCTGCACGAGCAGCTTGTCCCATAGTCCGATCCGTTCGAGCAGCGACTTGCCGCCTTCAGCGAGCCACTTCTCGTCCCCGACCAGCTCGAAGCTCCGCTCCGGCGCCGGGGCCGGCTCCGCCGGCAACCCGTGCGAGTCGAGTCGGCGGCCGATACGCTCGATCCATGGCCAGTCCGCAGCGAAGACGTCTTCGCTTAACGCGAAATAAGCATCCAGTCCGATCGCCGGATGCAGCGTCAGCCTGAGTTGCTGGAGCCGTTGCCTCTGATCGCGTCGCAGCCCCGGAGCATCCACCCGATACCGGTAAGCCAAAGACGGCTGCTTGCCATTCCGTCCCGCCGAGCGTACGGCCGCCAACAAACCTTCCGACTCCAGCTCCGCCACCGCTCCGGCAAATTCGCGATACTGTACCGACGAATGCTCGAACAACCGTTCCAGCTGCTCCAGCCACAGTGTCGCTTTGTTGTACGTTTGCAAATAGGCCAGCAGCTGCTCCTTGATCCCCATCCCCATTGTCGACTCCTGTCTAATTCGGTACATTTATTATAGCAAATTTCGCGGTTATACGCCTGATCCGGGTGCATTTCCAGCCATTTCATCGATCCCGCCGCCGAAGCGCGCGTCTTTGTCCGGTTCAAGCAGGCAAGCTCAATACATGTTAGGATGGAAAAAGGAATACATTGCACAGGGGAGGATTGGACGTGGACTATGTGAGGGATTACGCGATGTATGCGGCCATTTTCGGCATTTTCAGTTTCAGCTGGTTCGGCTGGGCGCAGGAAAATCCCAGGAAAAGCTGGCGCAAATATATCGGCATTGCTTCCGCCGCTCCGCTTTTAGTAGGGTTAGTCGGTATCTACTTAAGTATAACGCATTGGCACGACAGCACCGCTCTGTCCGATACGAGCGTATTCAAGGCTTACTTGATTTTCGTATACATTGAATTTTTCTTGGCAGCCGCAGGCGCTTTCCTATTGATCAAATTAAAACGCAACGAATATATCGCACCATGGATTGCTTTTATTGTGGGCATTCACTTCTTCTGGCTAAAAAGCATATTTCAAGACCCCAGTTTATACATTTTGGCGATACTGCTCATCGGGGTAGCGGTACTTTCATTATTCGCGGCCAAAAAACTGCGCGTTGCCAATAGCGCCATAACGGGCATCGGCGCCGGTACGGTTCTGTTCGGCTTTGCGATACTGGGGCTGATTCGATTTTTGCTGTAACCGGATACATATGATTGCGCACTAAAAAAGGAGCGGCGATAGCGCACTCCAGTTGGTTGTTGGGAAAGTCAAAAAGAAACAGTACCGTCTGAAAGGGGTTGGGGAAATGTACGTAAAGCGGAGCGTCTGACTTTAAAATCGGGTTATAGCCGCTAATCATCATCAAGATAACTCGATTTTAACGGAAGTGGAGTGCTTTCCTCTACCCCTTGGCATCATAGCATCCTCTTTTTGTACACTTTCTCAACGAACTGAGGGAGCGCAATAAACGCGCTCCCTCTCGCCATCTGCTATGCTTTTATACTCTCGGCACCGGAGCCGACCTGCGGGATGCCGACGATCACCTCGTGCTCCCGACCGTCGTCGACGAGCGGAATGTACGTGCCCCCCGAATTCCCTTGTTCAACCGGAAGACCGTCGACCGTTACGCTTTGATCGCCTTTATCGTCTGCCGTACCGCTGCGCGCCGTATGTACGGCAATCCGGTACATGGCGTCTCCGTACCGGTAGCGCACTTGGAAAGAAGGCCAGTCGTCGGGAATGCTCGGTCTTACGTACAGCTTCTCTCCTTCGCGGCGCAGCCCGAGTATCCATTCGATCCCCGCCTGATACATCCAGCCCGAGGCTCCGGTGTACCACGTCCAGCCGGCTCTGCCTTTCACCGGATCTCTTGTGTACACGTCGGCCGCCATCACGTATGGCTCCCCGGCATATTTGCGGACCTCCGACGGGCTTTGGGCATGGGTGAGCGGGTTGAGCATATGGAACAGCTCGAACGCTTTATCCCCTTCGCCGAGCTTGCACCAGGCAATAATGCTCCAAATGACGCCATGCGTATATTGGGCTCCATTCTCGCGAATGCCCGGCGGATAGCCTTGAATGTAGCCCGGGGTCGGTTCCGTCCGGTCGAACGGCGGAGTGAGCAGACGCGCTACGGAGATGGCCCGATCGACGAGCTCGCGGTCGAACGATTGCATCGCTTGACGCGCCCTCTCCCTTGGAGCCGCGCCGGAAATAACGGACCATGACTGGGCGATCGAGTCGATGCGGCATTCCTCGTTGGTCACCGTGCCGAGCCATGCTCCTTCGTCGGTAAAAGCGCGCCGATACCATTCGCCGTCCCACGCGTTCTCGTTCAGCGCGTCCGAGATCGACTCCGTGCGGGTCCGATACAGCATAGCCCGTTCGCTATCGCCTTTCCGTTCGCAAGTTTCGGCGAACGTGCGCAACACTTCGCATAAAAACCAACCGAGCCAAACGCTCTCGCCTTTGCCTTCGTCGCCGACCGAGTTCATCCCGTCGTTCCAATCTCCAATTCCCATAAGCGGTATGCCATGTTGGCCGTAACGGGAAGCCCGCTCGATGGCGCGGATGCAATGCTCGTAAATCGATGCCGACTCCGTCGAAATGACGGTAGGCTCGTACCGTTCATGCTCTTCGCCGCGCAGCTCCTCGCTCGTCAGGAACGGGGCAATCTCGTCCAAAATGCCGGAGTCGTCCGTATGGACGATGTAGCGGGACACCGCATACGGCAGCCATAGCAAGTCGTCCGAGTAACGGGTGCGGATGCCCCGCTCCGTTTCCTCGTGCCACCAATGCTGAACGTCGCCCTCCTCGTATTGATGCGCGGCATGCAGCAAAATTTGCCGCCTGGTCAATTCCGGCGCCGTATGCAGCATCGCGAGCGAATCCTGCAGCTGATCGCGGAAGCCGTATGCGCCTCCGGCTTGATAGAAGGCGGTACGTGCCCACATCCGGCACGACAGCGCTTGGTACAGCAGCCAGCCGTTCAGCATCAAATTCAGCTCGCGGCTCGGCGTTGCCACCTCGATCTGGCCGAGCGTCCCGCTCCAGAACTGCGTAACGTCCGAGAGCGCCTTCTCGCAGCTTTCCTCCGAATCGTAGCGTCTCACCAGCTCGAGCGCGGCTTCCTTGCTGTCGCCCGCACCGATCAAAACGTACACCTTGCCGGACGTATGCGGAGGAATCGTAAGCTTCATCCGGATTGCCCCGCAGCTGTCCGCGAACGCCCCGTCGGATCCCGACAGCTTGGGCTGCCGCATCCCCGCGGGAGAGGCAAGCGAGCCGGTGCGGCCGATAAACTCCGCCCGGTCCGCGGTATACGTAACTTGTTCCGTCAGCGGCTCCTCCTGCCCGGCATGCATATGAAGAAAAGCCACCGAATCCCGGAACGTCTCCTGGTAGACGTTCCGGGCAAGGAGCGAGCCGGTGCCCGCGTCCCATTCGGAGACGACGTAAGGCGCATTTGCCTGCCTTCTCACTCCCAGCACCCAATTGCAATAATAAGCGACGGAAAGGCTGCGGGGCTCGTCGCCCAAATTTTCCAGCTCGAGAGCGACGTACTTCACGGGATCTTCTTTGTTCACGAATACCGTCATGGTTTGGCGGATTCCTCTTGTTCGGCGGGTGAACCGCGAATACCCGAAGCCGTGTGCCGTTTCAAACGTACCTTTGCCCAGCTCCGGGGCCGGAGCGCCGGACCAGATGTCGCCGGTCGTCTCGTCGCGGATGTAGCATGCTTCGCCGGGCGGATCGAGCACCGGATCGTTCGACCAAGGCGTCAGCTTGAACTCCCGGCTGTTGCGCCACCAAGTATAGCCTGTTCCGAGCTCGGTCACGAGGCAGCCGAACTGCGGATTCGCCATTACATTGCTCCATGGGGCGGGCAAATATTTGCCCCCGCGCATCGCGATGCGGTATTCGCGGCCGTCCTCGGCGAATCCGCCCCATCCGTTATGGAGGAGGAGCGAATCGGGAGAAGTGACCGAACCCGGCTCCTCGCTTTTGCCCGAGCCGGCCTCAACCGCTTGCTCCGGAAGAAGTCTATATTCCGGCGGGAGCCCTTCGATGGTCGGATGCTCCTCCGATGCTGGCGTCCCGTCTCTGGAGCCCGATCTTCTGCGGCGCAGCGAGCGAACCGCAAGCTGCGACTTGAAGCTGGGCCCGTCCGCGCGGAGCGTCAAGCGGGCGACCGCGGACAGCAAATCCGTCTGTTCGGACGTAAGGCGGTCGGCCATAACCGGGTAGATGCCCCCCGGGGCAGCGGTTCCGTCCGAAACATGCTCGGCGGCGCGCCGCAGCGCGTCCTGCACTTCCTGGTAATACCCCCCGGCCGATTCGATCAAGTAGACGAGATCGAAGCCGATCCCTTTTTTGCGCAAATATGAATAACCCGTCATTGCCTTGAGCGCAAATGGCATTTGGCTCTTATCCTGCATTCTCACCAGAGCTATCGGCAAATCGCCGGATATGCCCATCGGCCATAAGCCGGATTGGCCGGCACGGTTCGCGACGATCGCTTGCTCGCGCTCTTTGCGCAGCGGCGTCTGATAGAGCAGCCGACCGGCCATCCGGTGAAAATCGGCCGCTTCCATGGCGCTAATATGCTGATGGCGCAGGTCGATCCGGCTATGCGTCCAGGCGAGCTGAAAGGCGCGCTCCGCCTGTTGCTCGCCGCATAAGGCGGCCGCCTCGGCCGCTTCCTCGCGGCTGTCGCCCACCCCGGTAACCGCGAACAGCTTCACAGCCTCTCCCGGTCCGATCGAGATGCGCCGCCGCATGACGAATGCGGGATCGAGCACGGCCCCGACCGTACCCGAGAGGCGGCATTCCAGCCCCGCCGGTTTGGCGAGCGTATGGCCGCGGCCGATAAAACAGGCCCGGTCCGTTTCGTATTCGACCGGTCCGAGCGTATGACAGCCGATCGACAAGCTGTGCATCGCCCATTTCGTCCGTTCTTTCTCGTCACGGGGGCGTCTGTAGGCAAGCAGACATTCCTTCCCTTCGTCATATTCGGTCTGGACGAACAGCTTGCTGAATGCGGGATGCGCTTCGTCCGCAGCCGGTTGCGCGAGCGCGATCTCCATATAGGAGGTCACCTCGATTACGCGGGTGTCCGCTCCCCTATTCGTGAGGGTGAGCCGCCGAAGCTCCGCGTTCCGGTCCGGGGGCACGCATATGTCCAGCTCCGTATCGATTTCTCCGTCCCGTCGCTTGAAGGACGCCTTATCCAGTGCGAACTGCACTCTCGTCTCCGCCGCACCGGACCGGCAAGGTTCGTAAGAAGGCGACCATACGGCTTCCGTCGCGACGTCTCGAATATAGATGCAGCTTCCAGGCGCCTCCGCGACCGGATCCTCGTGCCAGCGCGACACCGCTATCCCTTCGCATCGGCTGAAGCCCCCTCCGCTGTCGGATACGACCGTCGTGAGAGACCCGTTGGACAGCACGCACACCTCGGGCACCTCCGAAGGCTTCGTGAACTCCCGAAGCGGGATGCGGGTCCCCAAAAGAGGCTCTCTCGTTCTCTCCATTGCGGGAGCGGCCGAATCCTTGACGATCGCCGGCCGTTCGGGAACGCGTTCCTGCAGCAGCAGCTCGGCCGCTTGGACGCGCTTGTCCGCATGGAACCGGTCGATCATCGTGCGGGGCAGCAGCATATTGCCGATCGTCAGCAGGCTCATCCCCAAATGGTGGGCCATAAAGCTGCGGATGACGACATGGCTCTGATCCGCCGGCATCCGGCTGGCGGTGCAGTCTATAGCTTCGTAGTAGCCGTACTTGCCCATGGCTCCCATCTGTTCCATCCGCTTCAGCGAATCGAGAGAATCCCGCAGTTGAAACGGAAGCGCCATAATAGCGGCATAAGGGGCGAGAACGAGATCGTTCTCCAGCCCCCGTTGAAATCCGAGCCCGGGAACTCCGAACGCACGGTACTGGTAGTTCATCTGGTAATCGAATGCGTAGTAGCCGGATTCGGAAATGCCGAACGGAACGCCTCTTTGCCTGCCATACTCGATTTGCCGGCCGACAACCCCCCGGTAAGTCTCTTCCCACACCGTATTCCGGTAAGTTCTCATCAGCAGGGACGGCATCAAATACTCGAACATCGTTCCCGACCACGACAATAGCGTCGGACGACGGACCGAGCGGACCATCGCCCTCCCGAGCTTGAACCAATGCGATACCGGAACTTGTCCGAAGGCGATCGCAAGAAAGCTGGCCTGCCTCGCCTCTGAAGCGAACAAATCGTACAAAATCGCCTCCCTGCGGTCAAGTCCGGCGTGATAGCCCAGACTGAACAGCTCGGCCCCTTCGTCATACAACGGACGAAAGTCGGTTCCCCTCACGATCGCTTCAATCCGGTCCGCCAAATCATTCGCCCGCTGACTCATCGCCGCGTCCTCCTGCGCGTCCCGCTTGACCCACTCCAGCATACCATGCTTGAGCGCAACCAGATACGCTACGAAGTTGCCGGAATCGACGGTCGATACGTAAGCCGGAGGCAAAGGACCGAGCGTCTGCGTATCGTACCAGTTATACAGATGTCCGGACCATTTCTCCATTTTCTCGATCGTACCGATCGTCCTCTCGATGCGGTCCAGCATCCCCGTCGTGTCGATAAAGCCGAAGTCGCGAGCGGTGATGGTGCAAGCCAGCATGAGCCCGATATTCGTCGGCGACGTTCGATGGGCGACGCCGACCGGCGGCTCAAGCTGTACGTTGTCCGGCGGCAGCCAATTGTCGTCTTCTACGGCGAAATCCTCGTAATACGCCCATATTTGCCGGGCAAGCCCGTGCAATTGATCCCGATCCGGCTCCGCAAGTCCAGCCGGCCGGACTGTCGGTGCACCATTGAGCCAGCGTACCGCCGCGGGCGCGAGAAGCCATATCGCCGCAATCGTCAAGCCCGCCGCCCGCAACCCGTACGGGAAGGCATAGACGGCCGCCGCCGCGAATATTATCGTCGACAGCCGGCCGCCCCAAGTGCCCATTACGGCCGACCGCGACGCGCTGCTGCTGCGCCGGTCCACCTCCGCCGAGCTGGTCCATTCGAGCAGCTTTCGTTTGCTTACGGTCAACCTGAACAAAGTGCGGAAAATCGCGTCTACCATGACCGCCGATTGATAAGGCAGCATGATCAGCTGAACGAGCGCTTGCCCGAATGCCATCAGAAGCGCGCCCGGATTGCGCAGCAGCCGGACCGGAGCGCACAAGGACCGGATTACCGTCAAACCGAGCGTCAGCAGGCCGATCGCCATCAGCGCGTACCCGGCCCCGCCGGAGACGAGGAGGCTTGCGAACAACAGCAGAAAAACCGCCGGCTGTACGAGGCTTCGCCTCATATTGTCGACGATTTGCCACCGGGTCAGCAGCGAGAGATCGACCGGCTTAGAGCTGCCGCAGCGGTCGGACACGCGGGGAGCAAGCCAGCATAGAAGCTGCCAATCTCCCCTTACCCAGCGGTGCAGACGTCTCTGATACGACAAAAAAGTAGCCGGATGACCGTCCACCACCTCGATGTCCGACAACAGCCCCCCTCGCAAAAAGCCGCCCTCGAGCAAATCGTGGCTGAGCACGCGGTTATCCGGGATCCGGTCGTTCAGCACTTGCTGGAAAGCGTCAATGTCAAATATCCCTTTTCCCGTAAAAATGCCTTGTCCGAACGCATCCTGATAAGGATCCGATATCGCGAACGAATACGGATCGATGCCCGGCTTCCCCGACCATAGCTTGGCCAATCTGGAGGCGGCAACGGACTCGTAGCTGATGCCGACGCGCGGCTGCAATACTCCATACCCTTCGACAACCCGCGTGCCGTCCGCATTCAAGCGCACCCGGTTATAGGGTAGATGCATCGTCCCGACCATCCGCCGGGCCGCTCCGATCGGCAGCTCCGTATCCGCGTCCAGCGTAATGACATAGCGGAACCGGGATATCGACCCGCAATCGCCGACCTTGCACGAATAACCGGTGTCCTCACGCCCCCTCAGAAGCTCGACGAACTCGACAAGCTTGCCGCGTTTGCGCTCCCAGCCCATCCATGCCCGCTCCGCCTCGTTCCATTTGCGGCTGCGCTGGAACAAATAGAACGGGCCTTTGCCGGAAACGGGATCGCCGTATGTCCGGTTCAGCTCTTCGATGCGTCTGCTCGCCGCCTCGATAATCCGTTCATCCGCCTCGTCATGCTCGGAAGAAGCGTCTCCGAAATCGCCGAGCAGGGCAAAACCGATGTTCGGGTCCATGCTGGATAAATAGTGAAGCTCGAGCCTGTCCGCCATTTGCTCGACTTCGCGCGGATCCGACCAAATGACCGGAATGACCGTAATCGTAGCCGCTTCTGCGGCGATGCCGCCCGAATAGTCGTAGCGAAGCAGCGGGTAGCCCGTGAACAAGCGTCCGATTATCCCGTGCACGGCCGCTATCGCCCATTCGCTGGCGGGGATCGCCAGCACGACGATGGCGGCTATAATGGCGCCGACGCTCAATTCCATCCCGTTAGAGGCATAGGCGGCCCATACGGATAAAGCGAGCAACGCCGCGAACAAGACGGTCGTGACGGCCAAGTAAGATCTGGTCTCGGCACGCATGAGAGGAGAGCGGGCGGTTCGCTTCGGCTCGCCGCATTCACGAAGCGAACCGAGCAGCAGCCAGTTCCCTTCCGGCTCCAGCAAGTAATATGCGGCATAGGCTTGACGCGGAGGCAGTGGGACCGATTGCGCGTCGGCATATCCGGATTCCGGCTGTTCGGTAACCGGATATGCCGACTCGGCGAAAACTCGCCCGGCCAAAGCGACCGCTTGCTCGGCAACGACGTTTTCCGGCATGACGTACTTCCCGGACAACCGCTCGACTTGGCGTCTCAGCGTCCCACGGCTCGTTGCGTCCATCAGGGAGTATGTTCCGGCCTTCTCCTCCCTTAACGTTCGTTCCACAATGCTCATCCGTTCGAACAAGCTGTCCCATCTGGAGCGGGACACGACGCGCAGCGACCCGATCAGATTGCCGGCCATCCATTCGTGCGACGCCTGCAGCTGGTGCTCGTATAAGGTCAAACGGTTCAAGCTTTCCGCGCCGTTATCCAATTTGCACAACAGCCAGTTGCGAACTTCCCCCGTTTCCTCGGCCCATTCGTTCAATCGGCTCACCAAGTGGACGACTACCGGCGCGGACAGCGGGATCGATTGTCCGGCCGCCTCCAGCGCTTCTTTGATTTTCGCGGCATCCGGCTTGGCGCGGCCTTCCTCGAATGGCTCCAGCAGCTTGTCGACTTCGGCGAAGGCGAGTCTCCGCTCCCTGACGCCGTTCATCAATTCGACCAGCTTGCCGATCAACGCCATGCGCAATATTGAAGGAATGGCTCCTGCTTCAGCGATTTTCAGCACGGAAATTTCCTGGTAGGCATTTACATATCGCACGAGCGCCTCCATCTCGACCGCACCGTCCGTCAGCGCGGCATATTCCGCGCATAACGCCAACACGCGCGGCTCCGTTCCCGGCAGTAGACGAACCAGTCTCCGGCACAGCCGGTTCGTCAGCGACGTTCGGACGGTTATAGCTTCCGCTTCGATGAAATCCGCATGATCTAACAGCCATTGCTCGGCCGGCTGAAGCGCGGACGGTTCGACCCGCTTCAGCTCGGCCGCGTAATTCCGCAACGATTCCACGTTGCGGCGAAACGTTCGCCGCATCGATACGGCGGTAAAATAAGCGGCTTGACCGGGAAGATGAGTAAGAGCAAGCTCACGCGCTTGTTGCTCCAATTGCTCGACGGTTGGAATCATGAGTCCCCCTTAATCACGATAGCTCGAATAGCTTTGACTTGAGTAATATTCCCAAATTATCGGAAAAATATAAGAAAAACGACCATCGACGAAACCTCGGAGATGAGCGACCGCGATTAAGCGGAAGTTTTTCTTGGTAATCAATGCCCTCCTTTCGCCTTGACGCGCAGGCGAAAATAGCCATTCTTTAACGATAAGAAAGGCTTCCGATCGATGCCTACTCGATGACGTGCATTCGTGCTTTAGAGGTTGCCTTTCTTGGTACAGAAAGTCGTACTCCGCTCTAAGATTTTAGCGAAGTTAAACTTTATGTAACGATAAGAAAAACGACCATCGACGAAACCTCGGAGATGAGCGACCGCCTCTTTCTCCCCAAAAAGTGACGTCCATTCTTCGAAGCTTATATCGGGTACTTTTCGGGGACCCCGCAATGCCGGAAGTTTTTCTTGGTAAACAATGTCCTCCTTTCGCCTTGACGCGCAGGCGAAAATAGCCATTCTTTAACGATAAGAAAGGCTTCCGATCGATGCCTATTCGATGACGTGCATTCGTGCTTTAGAGGTAGCCTTTCTTGGTACAGAAAGTCGTACTCCGCTCTAATATTTTAGCGAAGTTAAACTTTATTTAACGATAAGAAAAACGACCATCGACGAAACCTCGGAGATGAGCGACCGCCTCCCTCACCCCAAAAAGTGAAGAATGACCTCTTTTCGCCTTGACGAGTTCCTGTACATCAATCCGGGGCATTCATCCGTCCATATATGGTCATCGATCTCTATCTACCTGCAAAAATACATGCAGTTTGCTTAATTTGAGTTGTTTTTTGGTTTCTACATGCAAAAGTGCAGGTAATATAGCCCCAAACGATCGAAATCGACTGAAATGTAGCAATCTGCATGCACTTTTGCATGCAGATGGGGCGAAAGATCGCTTGGCCACCGATATCACATGCATTTCTGCAGGTAAAGTCCGCAACGAGATCCATCCGACCTTGCTTCGATTCGCGCAAAAAGCGCTGCAGCCCGATTCGTACAAGGGCGGCAGCGCTTCGATTTTCTCGTATGGTTGGAGTCGGATTACGGTGAAGGGAACGAATGGAGCTTGCGGTACTTCGAAGGGTTCATTTTGAAATATTTCGTGAACATCCGGCTGAAATACAGACCGTTCTCGTAGCCGCACAGCCGAGCGATCCGATCGATCGGATAGTTCGTCTGCACGAGCAGCGATTTCGCCTTTTCCATGCGGATCGAATACAAATATTTGGAAGGCGGCATCGCATACGCCGCTTGAAAGCGTCTCGTAAACTGCACCGGATGGATACCGATAAATTCCACGATGTCCTTCATCTGCACGTCGCGAAACGCGTGACGCTCAATCAGCTCCTTCGCTTCTTTCATCAGCGGATCTTGGACGGCGTTGCCATACTGGGATAGCGCTTCGGCCTCCATGCAGAACAACAGCCACAGATCGTAGACGAAATGGGACGACCATCGCAAATTATCGTTGCGGCTCATCCGGCTCGCCCTCAGCAAATGACGAAAATCGTTGAACAGCCGGTCACGCTCCGACGGAGTGAACTTGTAATCGAACAAGCGGCGCAATTGCCCGGTTACTTGCTCCTCACCGCCCTCCTCCGAACCCGCATAGTAAAATTTGATATAGAAAAAGGAGAGAGGCATCATCATTTCGCGGTGAAAATCTTTGTACGGCGGACAGAGGACGATATCCCCGGACGCTGCCTCTCCGGACACCCCGTCGATTTCGAACCGGAAGCGTCCGGCCTCGACCGCGATCATGATCCAGCATCGCTCCTGCTCCACATGCTGCACGAAGGCCGGCTTTTCTTTCCAATAGCTGTTGCTGATCAAACGAATCGGATGGATGAGCATCGCCGGATTCTCCGTTTCATATGCTGAGCTTTCATCCATGGTACCCTAGTTTCGTCCCCTCATCAATAGCGCTGCCAAATTACAATATTCTCCAATCCCCGGCACCCGTTCCGACCTGAACGGCGATGTAATCCGCCGGGCCGTCCGCGCTCCTTACGATCTCTCCCAAATGCTGGGCGTTAAATGCGGGAACGCCGGAGAAAGTCCGTCTCGGCACGATGCGCGTCGTCATCGTATCGATATTCCGATCCATATTGTACGCGGCCGGCGAAACTCCGGGAGTCACGCCGGAATACGTACTGCCGCTCCCGCTCCACGAATTGCCGATCGCCGTAAACTCGGACAATATTTTACCGCTCGCGCCGGCATTAAGATTGACGCATTGCGAAGTAATTCCCGAGCAGTTGTTCCCGTCGATTGACAGTTTCCCGGCATCTCCACCCGTGGAAATATCCGCATACAGAAGCCGCAATCCGTTCCGCACCGTGTTGCCCCTTATGCCAAGCTCGGCAAAAGATTCGGTGCGTACCGCGTTCAGCGTATCGAAAAATTGATTGTCGCGAATGACGATGCCCCGGCTTCCCGAGCTTCCGCGAAACCGGACGCCGCCGTAGTTTTTGGTGGCATCCCCCGTGTTCAGGCAATAGAAGCGGTTATCCGCGACCGTGACGTCTTGAACTTCGACCGTCACCCAAGCCGGAGAAAATTGGACCATTTGTCTGGCGTCCGAGCCGGCGGTTGCCGAACGCACGTCGTACACCTTGTTGCCGCTAATATCGAAGTTGCGGGGATTTCCCGCCGGAGAGCCGTAGCTTCTCAGATTGATGACGCTGCTTCCCGTCGTGTTGAATATTTCATTGCCGCAAATCCCGATATCCCGCAAAGCTTCGTTGCTGAAATTGTCGTCGTTGATCGCCTCGATCGGAATGTTGGCGCAGCCTTCAATAACATTGCCGCGCACCAGACACTGGCTCGTAATAATAACGCCTTTATTGTTCAGCAGCCGCTTGCTGGCGTTGTCGTCGAACGCGCCGGTTCCGAACGTCTGGCCGCACGCAATCCGGTTATCGGAGACGATAGAATAATAGCGTCCGCGCATCGAGATCCAAGGTCCCCCGGTCCGGTCGATGCCATTGCCCGTGAAGCCGACGACGCGTATTCCGTCAGGCAGCATGTCCCCGGGCTGCACGGCTTGCGTTATGACATCGTTGCCGCTTATCGTAAACTTGCCGAAGTCGCCCCAAATGGCGGTCGGGGAATAGCTGCCGCTTCGGCGCTTGTAGCCTGTGTTGCGAATGGTGTTATCCGTTACGAGACATTGCTCGCAGGAGCGGACGAAAATGCCGATTACGCCGGCTTGATCGCACGTATTGCCACGAACGACGATCTGCTTGTTCCGTTCGGACTCGGCTATCGCGATGACCGGTATCCCTTCCGTCGCAGCCGTATAGTCCTTCGGCCATTCCCGGATTTGCAGTTGCGCCCTGTCCCCTTCGTACCGGTCGGACGTATAAATGTCGCTCCATCCGTCCCGTCTGCTTATATTCCCCTCGAATAGAAGCGAGCCGAACCCGGCGCCGCCGAAGCCGTTGATCGTATTGTCGGAAGAATAATTGTTCCGGATGATGACGTTGTCGCTCTGGATGAACATCGCCCCGCTAAGGTAAGCGTTCTCAAAAGTGCACCGTTCGACTATTGCCAACTGGGTCCGATAGGCGCTTCCCGACGGGCATACTTCGAGAACTCCGTTCGTTCTTCTCGGAACCGTACCTCTGCCGAAGCTATTTCTTGTCGCCGGATACGTTTGACCGTCCCGGTTGCCGTCAAAGGCGACGCCGCGAATGCTGAACCGTTTCCCGCCCTGCACGCGGAGGATCGCCGTATGATTGCCGTAATTCGTATCGGTATTGACGATCTTGCCTGCGGCAAGCCGGAACCTGCATTCTCCCGATATGTCCAGTTCCCCGTTCTGCCCGAGATCGGCGATGCTTTCGCTGCCGAAAGCATATGTTCCATACGCGATCAGCACCGGCAGAGGGTACGCAAGGGCGGCTTGGAAGGCGGCCGAATTACCGGCCGCGTATGCATCGCTTTGCTCCCTTAATCCGACTGCAGCCAGATCGACCGCCCCGTCGCGAA
This sequence comes from Paenibacillus hemerocallicola, assembly GCF_006265175.1. GTDB lineage: Bacteria > Bacillota > Bacilli > Paenibacillales > NBRC-103111 > Paenibacillus_AB > Paenibacillus_AB hemerocallicola. Next base: position 230,854 of record NZ_VDCQ01000002.1, read on the forward strand.
ACATGACCGCCACATTGCCGCTTGCCAGCAAATGATCGATACAACCGCTGCCGTTGCGAGCGTCTGTCGGACCCAGCGCATTGCCTCGAAGCGCATCGTATTCGCTCCGGGCGACAATCCGATAAATCGTTCCTCCCCGCGGGGACTCGGCCGCACCGTTCGCGATCTCGTAATAGGACGAAGTCCGCACCACGATTCCTTCCGGACAGGAAGCGGCTTTCATGCTCGCGACCGAACTGAACTGCTTAGTCGTAAAAGGGGAGCATTCGGAGCCCGGCCCGCCGTTCCCTCCGCCGTACGTGGCTGCGTTAACCGTCATCGCGTCCTTCGCGAAAGGGGCGGCTCCGAGCATTCCGGCCGCGAGCACGGCACCCGAGCCTCCGAGCGTATAGGTCAAAAACTTTCGTCTGGACCAAATGTCCGTGCCCTCTTCGTGATTTTCCCGCCGTTCCTCGTCTGTCGGGTATCCGCTCATCGCTCTATGCCTCCTTGGCAATTTCGATTCCGGCCGGTCCGGCATCGAGCCGCCGCGATTAACCGCTTTCCCGCGCACGGGCTCGCATGGGCTCGGGCTCCGGATTTGACCGCTACTTTTTCAGTTCCGATTCGATATGCTTGTTGATTTGCTCCTCCGCTTCGCGAAGCGCCGTATTGATATCTTTCTTGCCCTGATAGACCGGAACGAGAGCGGCATTGGTGAAAATCGTCTTGGCTTGCCCGTCATAAGCCGTCGAGGGCACCGGCTTGGCGATCGCATCCTGGAAAAAGGCGGCGAGATTTTTGCCCTCCAACCCTTTCAAATCTTTCGCATACTCTTTCTTGACGCTCTCCTGATTGATGATCGGAATCCGGCCCTGACGCGCCATAATCGTCTGCACCTCGTCGGACATCAGGTAAGCGATTACCTGGAAAGCGGCATCCTTATGCGGCGTCGTAGGCGGAATGACATAGAACGGCGCGTTCATCTGCGAGCTCGAGGCGCTCATCCCGGAAAATTTCGGCAGCGATACGAAATCGACGTTCAAGCCGGCATCCATCGCCGCGGGCAAATCGGTCAAATAGTTCGGTCCGGTACGCATGGCCACCGTCTGGTTTTTCAAGAAATTGACTTTCTCGTCCCCGGCCTGCGCGTTGCCGTCGATTTTGTAAAAGGAGGTCATGACATCCAGCCAGCGCTTCCACGAATCCGTATTGATCGCCGCCTTGTTCGTATTCGGGTCGACGAAGCCAAGCGCCAGCTGGTCCTTGTATACGACGTTCAGCGCGTTGTATTGGAATCCTTTGTATTGAACCCCGCCGTCGGTTCTCGTCACCTTCTTGGCGACGTCCAGCAGCTCTTCCCACGTCATGCCGTCCTTCGGATAAGGGACTCCGAATTTATCGAAAATGGTTTTGTTGTAGTAAATCGCGTTATTGTTCAGCTCGAACGGCATAAGCGCCAGTTCTCCGTTGCCGGACAACGCCCTGGCCGCTGCTTCCGCTCCGGGGACGAGACGGTTCATCTCGAATCCGTGCTTCTTGATAAGCGGCGTCAAATCGCCGAGCAGGCGCAGCGTTCTCAAATCCTGCAGACTGCCGAGCGAGTAGGAGATCAGGTCGGGCGTTTGTCCCGCGTTCAGGACGTCGAATACGGTAGAGCCCTTGGCATCCTTCGTCGTTTTCAGCGTAATATGCGGAAACTTCTTATGAACGAGCGACTCGAGCGTCTCGGCCAGCACGATCGAATTGCCGTGTGTAAAAAAGTTGAGCGTGACCGGGGCGGGGGAAGCCCCCGAGGCTTCCTCCTTGCTCTTATCCGCGGATTTTCCCGTATTGCCGCATGCCGACGCCACCAATGCGACGATACCCATCGTAACGATCACCCCAAACAACTTGCGACCCCTTTGCATCATGTTTGATCCACCCTCTCTAATTTTTCATTTTGTACGATCCCCAGCATTATTGTAAACGGGCACCCTGGTTTTGCAACGATTGCTGCACTTTGCCCACCTGAATCTCTCTAGGGCTGACGTTGTCTTTCACGCAAAGGGCCGCCGCCGTACCCGCCGCTTGTCCGATCGCGATCGCTATCGGCTGGACGCGAATCGCCGAATGCGCTTCATGCGTAGCCGATATCGGACGTCCGCCGACGAGCAGGTTTTCCAGCTTCAACGGAATCAAGGAACGAAGCGGTATATCGTACCATTCTCCGGGCTTTAGCTTCTGTATAATCGTACCGCTGCCGGTCGGGTTGTGGATGTCGACCGGATAGGCGCCGCGTGCGATGCAATCGTCAAACTTGCACGCCGAGAGCAGCTCCTCGGCCGTCAAGACGTGCTCGCCCATGACCCGGCGTGATTCGCGGACGCCGATTTGCGGAGCCGTCGTTTGCAGGTAAGCGTTTTCATACCCGGCGACATCTTTTTTCAAAAAGGCGACCAGCTGCTGCACTTGGCGTCTTCCTTCGATCTCCGCTTCGGTCAGCTGCCACGGGTCGGTCGCATCTTTCAGGATGACCCTCGTCGTATTGAAATGGATGACGTCCGGTTGGTTCGCGTAAAACCATAGCACATCCTCGCGCGGGCAGTCCAGCTCTCCCCGTTCCTTGGCTTCCAGGAACAGACGGGTAATTTCATTCTTGTCCGGCATGCGCTGAATATCGACGTCGGCCATCCGGAAGTTGAGCGTCATCGGCTGGCAGTGGCTATCCACTTCCCGCCCTTTCTCCACCACGGCACCCGCAAGCGCCGCCAAGTCGGCATCGCCCGTAGCGTCTACATACATCCGTGCGCTCAAGTCGACGAGCCCCGATTTGTTCGCGAGCCGGATCGACTGGATGTTCCCCCCGGACCCCATATTCACGCCCGCAAGAAACGTATGATAAAGCAGCGTAACGCCGGCATCGATACAAAGGCGTTCCGCGACGACCTTAAGCGCCTCCGGATCGAAGGCGTTTCTCGCTTTCGGGTGCCCGTACATGCCCAGCTCGCTCATACCGTCGATCAATTCCTGAAGCACGCCGAAAATGATTTGCTCTCCGCCGTCTCCCGCTCTGTACGACATCCACGGGTTGACCATCATGGCCGTCCCCGCGCCGCCCAGAAACCCGTATCGCTCGACAAGAAGCGTCTTGGCTCCCTCCCGCGCGGATGCGATCGCCGCGGCGATGCCGCCCGGTCCGCCACCCGCAACGATAACATCGAAATCCGTATGACTGCCTACCATTCTCTCCCTCTCCCATCGTGTTGAATATGCATTTATTTAACATTCCCTTTACAGTATATAGCGGAAGTACGGAATAAAACGATACAACAATTTAATCAAATATGCATTTATTTTCAGTCACGATAGACGCAGAGGAAAGAAGCCGCCTCGACGGCCCGTGGGCGCCCGAAAACGGCTTCTCGATATGTAAGGCGTATGATTGACAAGCTCAAGTCTCAGCAAGACCGCGCGGCCCCCGTTTCGCTCGACCGCCCTTCCGGCACCGGCAGCAGCAGCTTGACCGTCGTGCCCAGCTTCTCCTTGCTGCATATTTTTAAAGACCCGCGATGGTGCTCCATAATGCGGTAGCTGATCATGAGTCCCAGTCCCGTACCGTTCGTCTTCGTCGTCAGGAACGGCTCTCCGAGCTTATGTACGATCGTATCGGGAATGCCTTCCCCCTGGTCTTTGATTTTGACGCAAATCGTGTCGGGATTAAGGCGCTCCGCCGTAATGACTACGTTGCCGCCCTGCGGCATAGCCTCGATCGCATTTTTGATCAGGTTGATAAACACCTGCTTCAATTGATTCTCGTCGCAATAAATATCGGGCAGCTCCGTACTTACTCTCGAAATCAAATCGACGTTCATCAGAATCGCCTGATGGCTCAATACGGAGATCACATGCTCGAGCATGCCGTGCACGTTGCCGTAGCCGAAATGCGACAGCTGGGGCTTCGCCAACGTCATAAAGTCGTTGACGATCAAATTGATCCGCTCGAGCTCGGTCAGCATCGTATCGAAATAAAACGAGTCGTCCTTGCTTCTCGATTTCAGCAGCTGCGTAAAGCCTTTCAGCGAAGTGAGCGGATTGCGGATTTCGTGGGCGAGACCGGCGGCCAACTGTCCGATGATCGACAGCTTCTCCGAGCGGATCATCATCTCCTCGGCCTGCTTCCGGTCCGTAATATCCCGTAGAACGGTCAACATAACCGTTTTCCCCATATAGTGATGGATGCGGATGCTGGAAAACTCCGCCTCGATCGTTTGCCCGTCGCAGCAAATCATTTTGATTTCCTTGAACTGGGAAGGATTGTCCGTCCGCATAACGTTCCGCTCGATTCGCATCGTTTCCTGCTGGTGCTCGGGATGAACGAAATGAAAGAGGCTTTTGCCGATCAGCTCGCTTTCCACCGTCGTCCGAAACAGCTTCATCGCCGACTTATTGGCATATATGAGCATCCCCGCATCGCTTATGACGATCGGCTCGGGGAGAAATTTGATCAGCCGCTGGTACCGCTGGGCGCTCTCGCGTAGCGCTTCCTCCACTTCGTTCTTATAGGTAACGTCCTGAAACGTACCGAGCAGCGAAGGCTTGCCTTTATATTTGGTCAAGGTGACGAGCCCTTCCAAGTAGACGATGCTCCCGTCCTTCTTCTTGCCTCTCGCCGTGAACGGAAATGTGGAAATCCGTCCATCCAGCGTTTGCGTCATGATTGACCGGAAAGCAGCCCAATCTTCCGAGTGAATGAACGTCTCCAGCTTGATCTTCATCACTTCGTCCCGGGAATACCCGAACAAGACGGATAAGTACGGATTGACGTAAACCATCTTCTCGTCCTGGTATAAATAGACTCCCGCCAAGGCGTTTTCCACGAGGCATTCGTACAGCTTTTCCGTTTCCTCCAAAGATTGCTCCGCCGTCTTGCGCTTCGAAACATCCCGGAACAGCAATTGGAGGGACGTATTGCCCGGGGAAAGGATCGGCACGATTTTCAGTTCCACCTCGATCGTCTGCCGGTCGAGCCGTACCAGCTTGAGCGTTATGATGTCGGATGGCTGCTGCCGGCCGAGAGATTGATCGATCAGCAAGGCCAGCCCGGCCGAAAGCTCGGGGGGGATAAACTCCAGGAAGCATTTGCCGCTTATATCCTCGACACGTTCTCCCCCGACGAGATGCACAGCCGCCGGATTCGCATAGAACACGCAATAATCGTCGAGCGCAATAATCGGCTCCGGCGAGAACTCCACCAATTGCCGGTACCGCTCCTCGCTTTCGACAAGCTTTTTCTCCGCCAGCTTCTGTTCGGTAATGTCTCTTTCTACGCCCGCAAAAGCCGTGATGCGGCCCTCCGCGTCCAAAATCGGGGAAATGGAGACGCTTGCGTGGAACAGGGTCCCGTCCTTTTTCAGCTTGTATGTCTCGTAACCGTTTACAGTTCTCCCGGCCAACACTTGCTCGTGAAGCTCTCTCGCCTCCTCGAGCAAATGGGGCGGCGTCATCGGCAGCACCGTGCCGACGACCTCCTCCTTCTTCCATCCGTGCAGCTTTTCGAAAGCCTGGTTTACTTCCAGCACTTTGCCTTCCAGATCCACTACTACAATACCGTCGCTCGAATGGGTCATAAACGACTTCATCAATTGTTCGTATACGGTTCCAACATGACCTGATAATTTTGCCATTCGCTTGTCATCCCTCTTATGGTTCGGAAAATTGTAGTGTATGGGAAAACATTTTGACAAAAATTGTTGAATCCCTGCCGGGTGCATTCTTTTTTACAATTATTAATTTTTTTTAATGGCGACGCTTCTTGCGACCCCGCTTATCGGACGATGCCGAATCGCATGATGCGGTTCGGAACCGCCGCTCCGGCTACGGAGACTGCGTCGTGTTCAGCTCCGACATCATAGCGCGGTATTGCTCGGAGGCTTGCATATCTTTCGTGTACCGGTCCCACTCCTCCAACGTCGCTCCGCCCATGATGACTTTGATTTTGAGCTGCTCCAGCTTCCTGTTCATCTCGGAATAGTCGCCCGAAGCAAATACGGATTGGGCTTGGTCGGACCGTTGTCCGGCATAAGAGACCCGGTTCCAAGCGACAGCGGCTTCCTTGTACTTCGAACGCACGCGCTCGGGGAGCAAGTCGTGCGATTCGATGCCGTCTGGCAGCAATTCATGCCCGAACAAGCTGCCGATCGCCGCGCGATCCGCGGTGTTCAAGCCGGGCACGCTCTTCCATTGATCCGCTTCGCTCATCGCAAGCCCCCGTTCCAGCCATTCCAGCGCCTTCAATGCTTTATCGGTCGGGACGGTTCGCGGGATGATATACAGTCCTGCGCCCTCTTTGCTCCATGGCGCGATCGGAGCGGAAAATCCGTCCTTGGACAGCCCGGCCAACGGAACGAACCAAGGCTTCGAGCCGACCTCGGACGCTTCTCCTTCGACGGTCATACGGGCCGCTTGCTCGAGCGTGAGCGCCGCCAATCCGGATTTGCCCTGACGCAGCTTTTCATTCACCGCCTTATCGTCTTGAACGGCAAACTCTTTGTCGATCAATCCGTCCGAGTACGCTCTCGCCAGCCACTGGAGAGCTTTCCGTTCCCCTTCGCCAACCGCCGTATCGATAACCCGGCCATCCAGCAAGGCAAACCGGTCCGGATACCCGGTAAACGCCTGCTCGACCCATTGAAGCGTGCCGAGTCCCGCGCCGTCCGCTTTCCCCGTCAGCCCGGTCGTATTAGGCTTGCCGTCGGCATCCGGATCGTATTTGGCAAACCGGACCAGCACCTCGTACAGCTCGTCCATCGTCTTCGGCGTCGCAAGTCCGAGCCGGTCCAGCCAATCTTGACGGATGGCGGGGAATGGAGCGTCGTGCGGATCGCCCGGACGCGGAATTCCGTACAGACGACCGCCCGTCTTGCGTATCGAAGGCGAATCTCCCACGGCCAGAGCCTTCAACCGAGGAAACCGCTCCAGCAGCACCGTCAGATCGGTGGCGATGCTTTGGAACAGCCCGTCCGGGTACCGGTGAGGATTGCCGAGCAGCATAAGGTCGGTCGGGTCTCCGGCCGCGATCATCACGTTCACTCTATCGTTATACTGCTCGGGAGCGAATAAATGGAAGCGGATATCCGCTTTCCATTCCGCCTTCATGTATGCCGCCAGCTGCTCGGGCGCTCCCGTTACTCCGTTGTCCGCACGGGTGCCGACGCTGAAACGGAGTACCGCATTCGGATCGCGCACGGACGCCGAGCCGTCAAAAGTATTCCAAAGCACTTCGAACCCTCTCGCCTCGGCCGAGGCACGCAGCGGAACCCACAGCATGTCCGCATCGATATAAGGAGCGACCGGTAGAGGATGCGTTTGCCCATCTCCGGCGGTTATTGCAGCGGACCCGGCCCGGTATGTCAGAGCGGCGGCGTCCGGCCTTGAAGCGGTCAGCTCATTTTGCAGCGGATTCCACTCGATCCGGTAACCGAAGCCTTCCAGCAATGCGCGGGCCGGCACCATCATGCTTCCCTCGACAAGCTTTGGCGGACGCGGAAGCTTTACGCCAATGCTTTCGAATACAACATTAGCCTCGCCGGCTTCGGGAAAGGCCGACGGGTAGGATGCTTCAGCCCAGGGCGATCCGCTCTCCGCCTCGGCCGAAGCGGGAATGGCCGAAGCCCATGACGCCGCCAGCAGCAAAGAAGCGGGAAGCAGCTTGCGCAGACGGTGACGCGATCGCTTCAAACCTTTGTGCAATACGTTCTCCACCTTTCTCTAACGAATCTAATCTCTCCATTAGACGAAAAAAAAGGAGGAAAGTTTCTTAAGAAAGGGCTAATAAGAAAGTGCTAATAAGCGGCTTTCGGCCGCCTCGTATGCTTCGTATACCGGTTGGCGTATCCCGAGGCAATGACCGCGTCCGGCTTGACCCGTGCCGTAAAACCCAATGCTTCGACCCGCTGAACCATTTCCGCTACGAACGGCGCCGTTTTATTCACTTCCGCATCGCATCCCGCATCGATGTCGACGTACAGCTGGAAGGAAGCTCCTTGATAGACGTACGGCAGTACGATGTCCTCCAGTCCGCTCTTGTACCGCTGCCCCACAAGCTCCGCCACTTGCTCGGACAACAGCGTCTCGAAGGAAAGCTTTTGCCCGACCGAGCGAAACGTCCGGGGTACGCTCAGCTTGCGGTAGCATGCCCATGCTCCGTTGCCGACGCGCTGTATGACAATGCCGGTTACGAACGTCGTCGCCCGCGCATAAGACTGGCAATCCGTTCCTACGATAAGCCTGTATTCGGCTTGCGGTTTCTGGCTCATGAATTTGCCGACCTTGCGGAACACCTCTTCGATCGACATGTTCCGTTCGGTTGCGTTTTGAAAAGACGTGCCGGGGAAACCGTCCCACACCGGATCCTTTGCCATGACCATGATCGTCACCCGCGCTTTACGGTCGGATATGCTGCTCATTGATCATTGTATGACGGACATGGCGGGACTCGAACCCGCGAACGCCTATAAAACATGCTATAATGAAGACAACCAAGTTTCGGGGGGCGCAATCGCGTGAAAATTCATATCGTGGCCGGCATACTCGTCGGTTATTTCAATGCGGCCTGGTCGATGGTATTCGTCGCCGCGCTGTTATGGGGCATCGTGTTCTGCGCCTTTATGCTGCGTACGTACAAAGGCCGCAAAGAGCAATATATGGAGAAGCTGAAATCGATGGGGAAAGAGAAGCAATTCGGGCTGCCTCCGCGTATTGCCTTTTATGTAAATGAGTTTGTAAGCGCGACGGGCATTTCCTATGTGATCGGCATGGTGGTCTTTGCCATGAAAGGCGCCATGTAGCGGCCGGGCAAGGAAAAGCGCCAAACCGGGCACCGCCAACAGGCGGAAGTCGGGCTTGGCGCTTTTTGTTATCGGTTCGCATGCCGTCAACAGCCTTCGAGCACAACCATCGCATGCAACTCTACCTCGGGAACGGTAAACGAGATGCCGTCCTCTTCTTCGTCGAAAGGGAGCGGCTGCAGCTGCGGAGCCAAATACAACCGCTCCGGCTTTTTGCGGATTTTCACCTTGATGTTGTACAGCGGCCATATTTCTTCGATAAACGTCTTCGAGCCCGCTGCTTTTTCCTCGCGCACTTGGACAAGGTGAACGATCCATCTCGAGCCTTGGCGCATCAAGTTGACCTCGACTCCGAGCGGCGCCTCCACTTCGAGCAGCGGCTTCGGTCGAAGCAGCTTGAGGCAATCCAAATAAATGCGGCGCAGCCACGGAGAGCCCGTCTTCCAGTACGACGCTTCGATCGGAGCGGCTATGTAGACGCATGCGCCTTGGCCGAAAGGATGCACGGTAACAGCCGGATCGTTCGTGCGGATCGCCGGATGGGCGTGCTGATGATATACGTGCCGGTACGTCTTCGATTCCATGGCCGGCTCCATGAAGACAGACAATACTCGCGTCGGCGCGGCAGGACGAACGCGCAGCACCGGGGCGTTCACCCCTTTGAGCAGGACAGGCATGCCGGGAACGTCGGCAAAATGATCGGCGGCGAAATCGGCCAAGTAAGCGACGCCATACCGGGACGTATCGTCGAAATCGACGCCGAATACGTCGGCCAGTCCGAAGTTCGCTCTTCTAATCCCGTCCTCCCCGTACAAGGACGTCCGGTGGCTGGCGATTAGCAAACCGCCCTTCCGTACATACTCTCGCACGGCTTCTTCGACGGCCGGCGTTACGTAGGCTTGATCCGGCAGAACGAGCATCGAATAGCCTCCGAGCAGCTTGGGCAAGTTTTGACCGGACAGCACGTCAAAGTGGATATTCCCTTCGATCAGCATCCGGTTCGCGCCGCCCATCCCGTCGTCGACATGGTTCGGCAGCGACGTCGATTCGATCATCCTCCTATTCTCCACGCCGTACAGCACGGCTACGTCGGGAATACTTTCCGCATGCAGCAGCCATTCTTCCCGCTCACGCACGAAGTCGTTCGCTTCCTTGATCGCCTCCACTACCGGCGCCGGCAGCGCTCCCTTAAGCGCTCCGGACGGGATCGGCACATGTCCGAAGCTGATCGACCCGCCTCCCGCCACCGCAATCGCCGCCGCCGTCTTCAAGGTTGCCGCGGGAGCGAGCGTCCATTCCCCCCAGCTGCCCATCTCGCTCGGCATCATCAGCTCGAACGGCTTGCCCGTCGTCCGCTTCCATTTCGCCAGCAGGCTGCCGTACAAGTATATCGGCGGGTGAAACTCGGAAGTCAAGTAGTCCGCATGCGTATCCGGCTCCACATGGGCAAACGCCAAGTCTCCCGCGTGATTCCAGCCGATCTGCAGTCCGGGTCCGACAGCTTTGAGCCGTCCCGTTATGAAGCGCAGGAAATCCGCGCGGATATCCTTCTGAAACTGCTGCCACCGCCGCAGCTCCGCAGAGCCCGGCTGAGGCGACGCAGGCGGCGTTTGTCCGTACTTCTCCACATACCATTTGCGGCAATATTCGCAATGGCACGAGGAGGGCCATACATAAGTAATATCGAAGAAAAAACCGTCGACCTCATAGCCTTCCGCGATCTCCGTCAGCTGTGCCGCCACGTAATCGCGATAGGGGGAATTCAGGCATAGCAAATCGTAGTAACCGAACGCGTTCGTAACCGGCGTCCCTTCCTTGTCCCGCTGCCGGTAATCCGGGTTCGCATTCGCGACGAAGCTGTTCAGCCCGACGTTATAATAGGCAATCAGCTTGATGCCATACTTCCGGGCCTCGCGCACCGCCTCTTCGAGCATGTCCGTGCGGAGCTTCGCATTTTTGTGCCCGACGCGGGTGTTGTAATAAGACGTCCCGAATGCGTCCTTGGTCATAAAGGTCAGTGTCTGCATGCCGGCTTCCGCCATTTCGCGCATATAACGAGGTATATCGAATTCGATCTCCGGCACCGCTTCCCCGATGTGGAAATCAAGCAGCCCTCTGCGCAACGTATTGCGGTACAAAGTCATGGTCATCTCACCGTCCGTCGTCCCGTTTTATGATTCTCCGTGCAAGCATTTGCGGAAGGGCTGCTTCTCGCCGCATTTGTTCCTCGTCATAGTGGAATAATTATATTATATATAATATGTAATATTAATAAAGCATTTTTTGTGATTCGGTTCACCGTCACCCGACTTACGCCATTCCTCCGACCTTATGCCCTTGTCTGCCGTTGAGCTGTACAAGAAAGTCAAACTCCGTCAAAAGCCCGACACGGGTGAAAGGAATAGAGGAAGTCTCTTCCTTTATTTTTCGGAAACCGGACGTCAACCGTACAATAGTGGAACGATTCTCCGTTATTTCAACGTTTGCATCCCTTTTCTCCACCAAAAGTCAGATTAACGGAAATTTGTTCCGTTATTTTTCGGAAAGTACACAATCCGCGACTTTAACGGGATATAGTTCCTTTATTTTCGCATCGCATCGGGATGATTCCGTTAGTCATGTGCCGACGTCGAAATAAAAGCTTCTCAAAACCGGCGAAAGGCTGGCCGGGAGACTGATAAGCAGTAGCTGGATGCATGATCCCGCCACTATGGATTAGGCTAAGCCGCAGGCGAAACTAGAATAATTCGGTTCGGTACGGCCTGACGCGCCCCCTCCAGTCTCATCCACTCCCTTGCCGAATTCCGGACGCATCGGCAAAACCCCCGCTGCCGCAATCGGCAACGGGGGAACAATAACGTACATTACAGCCAAAGGCTGTCGGCATCCATCGGCATCGGCTCCGGAGACGCGCATTTGCTCTTCATCTCGTAGTGGCTTCCTTGGTTGGAAGCGTCGTGGAAGCCGTGCATCGCTTCGAGCACGTGATAAGCGAGATCGCCGCTGGCACGGTGCGGCCGGTTCTCGGCGATCGCCAAAGCCATGTCGAGCGCGCCGACACTGCGGCTGTTCTCGGCGAAGCCGTGCGTAAGCGGGATCGGAGCCCATTCCTTGGCTCCCTTGCGGCGAAACTGGATCGGCCCGCCGAACGTGTTCGGATCGGGCACGCTGAGCGTTCCGGCGCTTCCGTATATTTCAATGCGCGGCAAATTCGCCCCGCCCATAATATCGAAGCTTGTAATGATCGTTCCGATGGCTCCCGAATCGAATTCGAGCATACCGGCAATGTGCGTAGGGATATCGACTTGGATCATTTGTCCATATTTCGGTTCGCTCGTAATGCGTCTCTCGGGAAAGCTCGTTTTCGTCATCCCGGCAACCCGGTTGATCGGTCCGAGCATGGCAACAAGCGCGGTTAAATAGTATGGCCCCATATCAAACATCGGTCCGCCGCCGGTTTTGTAGAAAAACACCGGGTCCGGATGCCAGCCCTCGGGTCCGCGCGCCATCATGAAGGCGGTTGCGGCCAGCGGTTCGCCGATCCAGCCGTCGCGGATCAGCTTGATACACGTCTGGATGCCGCCTCCGAGGAACGTATCCGGGGCGCAGCCGACGCGCAATCCTTTCTCCTTCGCCAGCTCCAGCGTTTTCCGCCCGTCCTCGCGAGTAACGGCGAGCGGCTTCTCCACGTACACATGCTTGCCGGCGAGCAGCGCCCTCTGGCATATTTCCGCATGGGCGGCCGGAATCGTCAAATTGATGACGAGATCGATCTGCGGATCGGCGAGCAATTCATCGACGGAGCACCCTTTCGGTACGCCGAACTCTTCCGCGCGGGCTTGCGCTCTGGCCACGTCCAGATCCGCGCAGGCGACAACCTCGAGCCCCCGGTACAGCTTGCAGTTTTTGAAATAAATGGCGCTAATGTTGCCGCAGCCGATAATGCCTACTTTGACCTTATCCATAAGAAATAGGTCCCCTCCACCCTTATTGTTGGCTATCCGCCATGCCGGTGTACGAATTTTTGTCGGCAGTTCCGGACCGTGCGGCGGCCTCCCGGGCCAACCGTTTGCCTTCCGCGGCCCACTGGAAGCCTCGACGCATCATGAGCTTCACTTGCGGCATGTCGACGATGTCGGCCTTATGGCCGAGCGAGCAGTAATAGACGCGGCCTACGCCCCATCGCTTCGTCCAGACGACCGGCATATCGACCGGCTTGTTAAGCGAATGCGGGCCCGGCGCAACGGGAAAGCGGGTCGTGGCCAGCACCTCGACGGCAGGATCGACATGCAAGTAATATTGCTCGGATTTTACGACGAAATCCTCGATCCCGTCCAAGATCGGACCGGCGCCACGCTTGATGTTGACCGTATACTCGACGCCGTCGTTGCCAGGATGGGCGACCCATTGTCCACCGGTCATAAACTGCCAGTCCACGTTCATGCGGAACGAATCGCACATGCCGCCGTGGCAGCCGGCAATGCCGACTCCGCTCTGAACGGCTGCCGAGACGTTGCCGGCCCAACCCTTCTCGATTTCTCCCATCGTCCATACCGGCACGATCAAATCGAGAGCCGCGAGCTTGCCCGCATCGGCGAACGATTCCAGCGTATCGGACACTTCGACCTCGAAGCCGTCGTCCTCCAGCACGGCCCGGAACAGGGCCGCCACTTGCTCGGGCTCATGGCCCAGCCATCCGCCCCATACGATTAAAGCGCGTTTGCTCATTCGCCTGACGCCTCCCTCACATTTCGCCGATTTGTACCCAACGCTTCTCCGCGATCGAGCGCTCCACCGCTTCCAGCACCGCCTGACAAAGCACACCGTCGTGGAAATTCGGCACCGGCTGTCGGTTTTCCTGCAACGCCTTCAAACATTCTACCATTTCGTGGATAAAAGTATGCTCATAGCCGATCGTATGTCCCGGTGGCCACCAAGCCTCCGAATAAGCATGGGCGGGATCGGTCGCGAGCACCCGGCGGAAGCCTTGGACGTCGGCCGGATCGCCGGTAAAGTAAACCTGCAGCTCGTTCATCCGCTCAAAGTCGAACTTGACGCTGCCGAGACTCCCGTTGATCTCGAACGAATTCGTGCAGCGGTGTCCGGCGGCAAAGCGGGTTGCTTCGAAGCTGCCCAGCGCCCCGTTCGCGAAGCGGCACAGGAAAAGCGTCGCATCGTCGACGGTAACCGGACCTTTCGAGCCGGACCCGCTGCCCGTAGCGCTCAGACCGGTCATCGAGCCGGGAAGCGGACGTTCCTTGACGAATGTCTCGCTCATCCCTACGACCTCCGTCATTTCCCCGACGAGAAACCGGGCCATGTCGATCAGATGCGCGCCGAGATCCCCGTGAGCGCCGGAGCCTGCAATCGTTTTGTCCAACCGCCACACAAGCGGAAATTCGGGATCGACGATCCAATCCTGCAAAAACGTGGCGCGGAAATGATAAATTCGCCCGAGGCGCCCTTCTCCGATCAGCTTCCTCGCCAGCTGAACCGCGGGGGCGAATCGGTAGTTGAAGCCGACCATATGCTTGACGCCGGCCGTTTCCGCGGCCGCAAGCATTTCTCTCGCATCGGCGAGCGTCAGTGCAAGCGGCTTCTCGCAAAATAGATGCTTGCCGGCTCCCGCCGCCGCTATGGCGATTTCCTTATGCGCGTCGCTCGGGGCGTTGATATCGATAAGGTCGATATCGTCTCGGCTGACAAGCTCCCGCCAATCCGTCGCCGCCTCCTCCCAGCCGAACTGCCCGGCAGCCTGCCGCACGGCCTCTTCATTGCGTCCGCAAATTGCTTTCATGACGGGCCGCGGCGTATTCGGAAAAAACATCGGGATATCCCGATAAGCGTGGCTGTGCGCCTTTCCCATAAACTTGTAACCGATCATGCCGACTCGGACTTGATTCATCGTCGGTTCATCTCCTAACCGGGAATTGGGAATCGTTCTGATAACGGATCATGATGTACGGAATGCGGACAGTTCCTCGTTCAATTGCCGGGTGTTCTCATATACTTGCCCGTAAATCCGGAACAAGTCCGCGTACCGCTCGGCTTGCCGGGCATTGGGACGGAACGTCTTGCTCCGTTTGATAAACATCGTCGCGCATCGTTCCAGCGACTCGAACCAGCCGCAGCCGCAGGCGGCCAGCATCGCCGCGCCGAGCGCCGGTCCCTGCTCGCTTTCGAGACGATGAATATCGACGCCGAAAATGTCGGCCTGCATTTGCAGCCACGTTTCGTTTTTCGCCCCGCCGCCGATCGAGACGAGCGAACGGATGTCGTGCCCGGCATCGCGCAGCAGCTCCAGCGACTCTTTGAGCGAGAACGTGATCCCTTCTACGACCGCACGAGTGAAATGCGGCAGTCCGTGAGAAGCGTCCATGCCGACGAAGCTCGCGCGAGTGGCGGCATCCGCATGAGGAGTCCGCTCTCCCACGAGATAAGGCGTAAACAACAGTCCGTTCGCGCCGGCAGTCGTTTGCTCCAATCCTTTCAGCAAATCGTCGAACGAAGCCTCGGGTGCAAACGTTTCCTTGAACCAGCTCAGACTATACCCGGCCGCAAGCGTCACGCCCATGGCGTAGAACGAATCCTTCTTGCCATGGTTGAAGAAATGCAGCTTGCCCGCGTAATCGTTGTCCCCGCTATCCCGATAAGAAAGCACGACGCCGGACGTCCCGATGCTGCACAACGTCTCTCCTTCGGACAAAATACCGGCCCCGATAGCGCCGCAAGCATTGTCCGCTCCGCCGGCGAACACACCCATGAATTCCGGCAGGCCGGTCTGCCCTGCGATAGCGGGCAGCAGCGTGCCGACCTTCGCCTCCGACCCGACCAACGGCGGGCACATCGAAAGCGGGATTCCGAACGCCCCGGCGATCTCTTCGCTCCACCGCCGATTGGCCACGTCCAGCAGCAGAGTTCCTGCGGCATCGGAATATTCGGCCGCTAAATGGCCGGTCAGCCGGTAGCGCAAATAGTCCTTGGGCAGCACGAATGCGGCGGCCTTGGCGAACAACTCCGGCTCATGCCGCTTTACCCACAGCAGCTTCGGCAGAGTGAAGCCTTCCAGCGCCCTGTTTTTGGCGATCCCGAGCAAGCGCTTCCCCAGCTTCGCCTCGATCTCCCGACACTGCTCGGACGTACGCGTATCGTTCCAAAGAATCGCGTTGCGAAGCGCGTTCCCCTCGCCGTCCAGCAGCACGAGCCCATGCATTTGCCCGGAAAAGCTCATGCCCTCCACGTCGTTTCCGTCGATGCCGGTGTCGCTTACGAGCCCGCGAAGCGCTTCCACAGTCGCTTTCACCCACAGCTCGGGGTCCTGCTCGTTATAGCCGGACCTCTCCTGAATTAGCGGATAATCCCGGGACGCTTCGCCGCATACGCGGCCTTCCCGGTTGACGAGCAGCGCTTTCACGGCGCTCGTTCCCAAATCGACACCGATGACGTATTTCATCGGCAGCAGCTCCTTCGACAAAGTTACCAGCCTCCATGGACGTTTACTCGGACAGCAAATATTGGTTGAGTATCGCTTTCAGTTGCTCCTGTCGGCCCGATGCGTTGCGGATCGGGGCGTTTTGCAGCGCGTGCCGCTCCAGACCGGCAAGCGTCGCTTTGCCCGAAACGATATCAAGGCCGATCCCTTCCTTGAAGCTGGCATAACGGCGATCGACCGCCTGCTCGAAGACGCGATCCCGGATCAGCTTGGCCGCCACCTTCAACCCTTTCGCGTAAGCGTCCATGCCGGCAATGTGGGCGAAGAACAAATCCTCCGCCTCGAACGAGCCTCGGCGCACCTTCGCGTCGAAGTTGATGCCGCCGCGTCCGATCCCTCCGTTTTGCAAAACCTCGTACATCGTCAGCGTCGTCGCGTACAGATCGGTCGGGAATTCGTCGGTATCCCAGCCGAGCAGCAAATCTCCCTGATTCGCGTCCAGCGAGCCGAGCAGACCGTGCATTCTGGCCACCCGAAGCTCGTGCTCGAACGTATGTCCCGCCAGTGTCGCATGGTTCGCCTCCAAATTCAGCTTGAACCGGTCCTTCAGCCCGTAATGCTGCAAAAAAGCTATCGTCGTCGCCGCGTCGAAATCGTACTGGTGCTTCGTCGGCTCCTTCGGCTTCGGCTCGATCAGAAACTGGGCATCGAAGCCGATCTCGTCGGCGTAATCGGCGGCCATCCGGTATAACCGGGCCAAATTGTCCAGCTCCAGCTGCATGTCCGTGTGCAACAGCGACTCGTAGCCTTCCCGCCCTCCCCAGAACACGTAGTTTTCCGCGCCCAGCTCAAGGCCGACCTCGAGACCTTTCTTCACTTGGGCAGCCGCATATGCGTATACATCCGCATTGCTCGTCGTCCCCGCCCCATGGACGAACCTCGGATGCGTGAACATGTTGGCCGTGTTCCACAGCAGCTTCACTCCGGTTGTCTTCATATGCTCCTTGATCATCGATACGATCGTGTCGAGATTGCGGTTCGTTTCGCGCAGCGTATCGCCTTCGGGTGCGATGTCGCGGTCATGGAAGCAAAAATAAGGCGCCTTGAGCTTGACGATCAGCTCGAATGCCGCCTCCACCCGCGCCTTTGCCAGGTCCATGCCGGTTAAACGGTCCCAGCTTCGTACGGCAGTGCCCGCTCCGAAAGGATCTGCCCCGTTGGCCGTCAAACTGTGCCAGTAGGCGACCGCGAAACGCAAATGATCCTTCATCGTTTTGCCGGCCACGACTTCGTCGGGGTTGTAATGCTTGAACGCAAACTCATTTGTCGAGCTTGCGCCTTCGTATCCGATTTCCGGAACGTTGGAAAAATAGGACATGAGGTTCCCTCCGCAGTTTGATGGTTATCCTAATGATAGGTTCATAATAGCAAATGCCGGACACTTTGTATATCCATTATACAAAGTTTTTGTGAGGAATCGGAATGGGACTTGTTCGAATCCGAAAAATACGGATTGAACTTTTTAATTCAGTAAAATAAACTGATACTATTCGTACAATGACTATACAAACGAGGGATTCCATTTGCAGACGACCGGAGACCAGCATCTTGTCAAAAAAATAAACAAAACGATCGTGCTGGACACGATCATCAAGCATAGTCCGCTATCGCGCGCGCAATTGTCCGACATGACCGGGCTCCATAAAGGAACCGTCTCTACGCTCGTGAACGAGCTGATCGACGAGAAGCTCGTATACGAGATCGGCCTCGGCCGTTCGAGCGGCGGACGAAAGCCGGTCATGCTCGTATTCCACAAAACGGCCGGGTACGCCGTCGGCGTCGATCTCGGCGTCCGTTATATCCTCGCGGTGCTGACCGATCTGGAAGGGCGGATCGTCGGGGAGCTGCAGCTCGATCTGGAGGGCGGCGAGCCGGAAGGCGTACTCAAGCTTGTGGAGGAGGCCGTACATTCCCTGAAGGCGGGCGCGCCGCCGAGTCCATACGGCATCGTCGGTGCGGGTATTGGCGTAGCGGGCATCGTGGATGACAATGGAATAGTCCTGCTGGCGCCGAATCTGGGATGGGAGAACGTCGAGCTGCAGCGTCTGCTACAGGAGAAGCTGGGCTTTCCCGTTGCGATCGACAACGAAGCGAATGCCGGGGCTTTGGGCGAATTGCAGTACGGAGCGGCACGTGAAGCATCCGATATCGTCTATTTGAGCGTCGGCACCGGCATCGGGGCGGGTATCGTTATCGGCAGACAGCTCATGAAGGGCTCCGGCGGATTCTCCGGAGAAATCGGCCATACGACGATCGAGACGAACGGCAAAAAATGCCGCTGCGGCAACAAAGGCTGCTGGGAGCAGTATGCATCGGAGAGCTCCGTTATGGAGAAGGCCAGGACGCTCGGCATCGGGAAATTCGACGAGCTGATTGCGCTTGCGCGGCGCGAGTCTCCCGAAGCCGTTCGTCTGTTCCACGAGGTCGGCGAAAGTCTGGGCATCGGGATCGCCAACATCGTCAATACGTTCAACCCCGAGCTGATCCTGATCGGCAATCAAATGACCCGCGCGGAGCAGTGGATCCGCAATCCGATCGAGAGAGCCGTCGCCCACCGCTCACTGCCGTACAGCCGGCAGCAGGCGCAAATCCGATTTGCCTCGCTGGACACCCACTCGGCCGTCCTTGGTGCCGCTCATCACGCCATCTCCGCCTTTTTCTCCAAGGACCGCGTCACCTTGTGAGAAGGGAATGCCTTTTCGCTGCGGCTCACGAATCCCGCGTTCGGGCATGGCGAGAGGAACGGATAGTTCCTTTACAAGACCCGTGAAAAACTCAGACGAGCTGTAAAACATACAGCTATTTCGATAAATACTTGCCTCGCTGCCGTAGTGAACTGGAAAATATACAGTTGTTTTCGTTTGATTACGCCCATTTTACGGCCTGGTGGCGATTTAAATGTATATTTTCCAATTATTTCGGCAAATATTGCTAATTTCCTAAATATAACTGCATAATTTACATTTATGCGTGGGGGACCAGCTTCCGTTGATGTCATTCGGTCGCTTTGCTTGGAGTGAGTCAACCGCCTTCTTAACCCGCCGAAGCTGTGAAAATGGGGTAAAGAGGAATGATGAGTTCCTTTAGCGCCCGCCGGGAGGCCGTTTCAGCCTTCTTTTCCGCGAATAGAGGAAATTTCCGTCCCTCTCGAGTCCACTTATGTGCCCGTTGCGTTGCCTGCGTTAAAGGAACTATTTGTTCCCTTCCAAATGAATAGAGGAAATGCTTGTTCTGTAATCCGCCGGATCGTCCGGCCTCGAAGGCCGCGTCACGATACCGGTACGCTTTGCCGGTACAGCCCCGAAGCTTTCACCTCCCGGACGAATTGCTCGAACTCGCCGATATCGAGCTGCTGATCCGCATCGGACAGCGCCGCAGGCGGATTCGGGTGAACCTCCACCATAATCCCGTCGGCTCCGGCCGCGAGCGCCGCTTTGGCGCAGGGCGCCATAATTTCTTTGCGCCCCGTCGAATGGCTCACGTCGACCAGCACCGGCAAATGGCTTTGCTGCTTCAATATCGGCACCGCCGATATGTCCAGCGTGTTGCGCGTCCACTTCTCGTACGTGCGTATTCCGCGCTCGATCAGCATAACCTCGCTGTTGCCGCGCGATACGATATATTCGGCCGCGTGCAAAAATTCGTCCAGCGTCGCCGCCAAACCGCGCTTCAGCAGCACCGGCTTGCGCATGTCGCCCGCCGCCTTCAGCAGCTCGAAATTATGCATGTTGCGGGCACCGATCTGGATAATATCCACGTAATCGGCCGCGCGCTCGAGATGACGGGGATCGACGATTTCGCTGATCGTCAACAGGCCGAATTCATCCGCCGCTTCCTTGAGCATGACGAGCCCCTCGAAGCCGAGTCCTTGAAAATCGTACGGCGACGTGCGCGGCTTGAACGCGCCGCCGCGGATAACCGGGACGCCTGCCCGCTTCAACGAAGCCGCGACCTCCATGACCTGCTCCGCGCTTTCGACAGAGCACGGTCCGGCAACAAGCACCGAATCGGATCCTCCTATCGCCGTACCTTTGATGCGGATTATGGTATCCTCCGTCTTGCTTTTCCGGCTTACCAGCAGTTGAGGCTTGCCCGCCGGCTGCTGCAGCTGGAGCGTCGCCTTGAATATTTCCTTGAACAGATGCCGGATGACGGCGTCCTCGAAAGGTCCTTCGTTGCGTGCGGCGAGCCGGTCCAACATCTCGTTCTCCCGGACCGGGTCGTGAAACGGCAGCCCTTCGCTTTTCTTGATTTCGCCTATTTCGATGCCGATGCTTGCCCGTTCGGACAGCAGCTTCAGCAATTCCCCGTTTATGCCGTCCAATCGCTCTCTCAGTTCATGTATCCGGTTGTTGTCCATAAGTAATCGCTCCTTGGCGGAAATGTTTTGTAAAAACACAAAAAGCCCCTCATCCTCAAGGGACGGGGAACCGCGGTACCACCCTTATTAGAAAAACGTCAGCTGCCGGCTAGCCGCTCGTCGTTCTCGCTCGAAGCACATTAACGGCGTGCGCCCGGGGCTTCTCTACTCGGCTGGCGGACCGATGCTGCGTCCGTCCCTTTCAAGGCCCGACTCGGGAGCGAACTTCAGCGAAACGTACCGTCGGGCGCTCTCAGTCTATCGGCGCTCCGTCCCTGTTGCGGCCGGCTTTCGCTTACTTTTCTCCGTCATCGTCTTGCGTGTATGAATGAGATTATAGAATATTCGCGCGAGTTGCGCAATAGGCTGCTGGGAAGCTTTAACGCGGCAAACCGACGGTCGCGATCTCCCAAAAATCGAGCCGAACCAACAATTTCCGATGCGCCCCGGACGCTCCCCTGTTATAATAATAAAAGTGTTTAAAAATGGAAGAGGTCGGATTTGAACCGGCGAAGGGGAGGCACCGTCTAATGAAAGAGGTGAAACAAGTGGAAACCGGCGCCAGCGAAAAATTCGACTATTTGAGATACATATCCGAGACGACCGATCAGAAAGCGATATTGCGCGAACTGATGACCGCCTACGGAGACGACGTTTGGAACTACGCGTTCAGCATATGCCGCAAAACCGATTTGGCCGACGACATTACGCAGGACGTATTTTTGAAAGTGTACCGCAGACTTACGTCTTTTCGCGGAGAGTCCTCCGTCAAGACGTGGCTGCTGACGATAACCCGCAATACGGCACTCGATTACAAACGGTCGGCGTTCTGGCGCAGAGTGACTTTGATGGATATGATCTCGCCGCACGGCTCGCACCGTTCGGCGGAGAACGAAGCGCTGGAAAACTTGACGGTAAGCAGCATTTGGACGCAAGTGCTGCAGCTTCCGCCAAAATATAGAGAAGTCCTCATCTTGTTTGCTCATCATCAGCTGTCGATGAAGGAGATTGCGGACGTGCTGGGTATCAGCGTCGGTACGGTCAAATCGAGACTGCACCATGCGCGGCTCAACATCTTGAAGGCGAAGGAGCGCGGGAACGATGAAACGGATTGACGCCGATTTCGAAACCGAACTGGAACGCGAACTGTTATCCGCCCCATTGCGGCGCAAAGGGTTTACGAACGAACTGCGAAAGCGCATCGAAGAACGCGTAGACGAGAAAACGAAGTGCTCCCGGTCCCGTTTTCCACTTGCCGGCTCTCTATTGTCCGTATTTGTCGTTGCCGCGGCTTTCGCCGCCTTCTTCCTGTTCGAAGACAACGCCGAGAAGACGGCGATGCCGGAGGAGAATGCGGTCACGATGAAGCAGGTTCTGGAGCCTTTGGCCTACGGCGATTACGCCGAGCAGCAATCGTTCACCTCCGGGCTGCTGATCGGTCTGCGAACCGACGATAAGGAAACGTCTTACCGGACGCTGTATATCGCTCCGAGGAAGGAGCGTCCCGCCATCGTTGCCCAAGGGAGCGGCATTCTCGTCCCCTACAAGCGGGATTTCTGGAAAATCGAACCGCTTCATTATGAGACTGTAACGGACCGTTACGAGTTTTTCGTATCGCACCCTGCAGCCGAACGGACCGCCGAGGGGAGAAAGGTCGGACCGGGCTTGTTCAAGGATAATCCGGACGAGAAAGTGATTCATACGGAGAAAATATTGTTCGCCGCCAATGAATACGTCTCGATCGGTCAAATGAACGAAGTAATCGCCGGAAACGATTCCAGCTCGATCAGCCGGGCTTGGACGACGACGATTCCGGGCTTGGCGTCGAAGCGCAATCCGGTGACGCTGAACGAAGTGCTTCAGACAAAGCTTGCGCCGGTCGAGTATACGACCGACCAATGGTTCGTCGCCCGCAGTCAAGGCCGCTGGGTCGCCATGGCGGCCGAATCGGCTTCGATGAAAACCGCCAAAGGCGACATTGTTTACGATTTCCGGCAGGTCGGCGTCCAGCTGCCCAAATCGGTCATCAACCATGACGAGCCTTGCTGCACCTGGACCGATCTCGGCACCCGTTTTCCGGATGCGAAAGACACGTTTTCCTCGCCGTCCAAAGATATGACGGTCGTCGCGACCGACGGCTTGCTGCTCGTCTTCGGAAGTCCGAGTCAGCTGTCCGGCGAGCCGGCCTTGTCGATCAAGCTCAAGACGAAGGAAACCGTCGTCATGGCGCAGTGGGCAACCGACCATTATGTCGAGGAATGGGCCCAGAAAACGGCCGAGCTGCTTCGTTGAGACCGCGTCAGCGCGGATTCACCCTCAAGCTTTGGCGCTATTCCTGATCGTTCAAATTGCCGACAGCCGCACGATTTATACGGTATACATGCCTCCGCCATTACGCCCTCCGTTACATTAAAGGCCGGGAACCCGCATCGACGATGCAGAATTCCCGGCCTTTTGACGTATGCACACGGAACTGGAAGAAGCGTCTTTACGAGGAAAAATGCATCACTCGTCCGATTTCTTCGTGATCATGACGCCTTCCACGTGCTTGCGGCTCATCAGCTTTTTCTTTTTCCGGTTTTCCTTCGTTTCGAATACGATATCGAAATCGTAATCGTCCGGGTACAGCTCCTTTTTGGCGATATGCAGGACCAGTCTTTTCTTGTTGATTTTGCATTTTTGCTTCTGGATCATGACCCCTACATTGCCGCGACCGTCCTCTTCCTCGTACACGATGCCGGTCTTGCCCAAATACGAGATGAGTACGCTGTCGCCTACCTCGAATCGCTTCGGCACCGGATTCGCGCCCTCCTCCTTCTCCCCGGCAGCAGGCTGCGTAGGCTCAGGGGCTTCCGGTCCCTCTTCTTCCTCCGGCGGCAGAGTCTTTGCCGCGATAGCCTCGCTTCGCTCGATTCCCCTATTGGCCGTCCATTCCTGCGACCTGCTGATAATGTCCGGAGGAATGCCCAATTTACTGGCGATATGGAAAGCGTAGCTTTGTCCGGCTTCCCCGATGCGCAGCCGGTAGAGCGGATGCAGCGTCTCCGCATCGAACTCCATGCGGGCGTTCTGAAATCCGCGGGTGTCGGCGGCGAAATGTTTGATTTCGTTAAAATGGGTCGTCGCCACGACGGTAGCCCCCCGTTCGTGCAGCGCCTCCAATATGGCGATGGACAGCCCGACTCCTTCGCCCGGATCGGTGCCGGACGCCATTTCGTCCAAGAGGACGAGCGTGGACCGGTCGGCGATCTTCAAAATGTCGACCATGTTGCGGATATGGGCGGAGAACGTGCTGAGCGATTGCTCGATGCTTTGACCGTCGCCGATATCGGCGGTCACATTCGTGAAGACGGCGAGCTCGCTGCCTTCGCCGACCGGCACGGGCATGCCCGATTGCGCCATTAACGTCAGCAGTCCTACCGTCTTCAGGGCGATCGTCTTGCCTCCCGTATTCGGCCCGGTAATAATAAGCGTCGAATACGATTTGCCGATCGTAAAATCGAGCGGGACGGTAGACGGACCCAACAGCGGATGCCTCCCGCCGCGCAACCGGATAAAACCCCTGTCGTTCAGCTCCACGTTCCGGCCTCCGACGGTCAGCGCATATTTCGCCTTCGCGAACAGGAAATCATAAGCCCCGATCGTCTCGACGTTAACCCGCAGCTCCCGGTCCGATTCCTCCACGATCCCCGTCAAGTAGGCGAGCACCTTCGTCTCTTCCCTCGCCTCCTCTGCCCGCAGCTCGGCTAGCTCGTGCTGCAAGTGCGCGATTTCCTGCGGCTCGATATACACCGTCTGGCCGCTGGACGATTCATCCAGCACGCTCCCGCTTACGAGCTTCCGATGCTCTTTTTTGATCGGCAGCACGTAACGGCCGGATCGCAGGCTGTATAAATTTTCCTGCATGATCGGGCGATGCCTGCTCATAAGCGCGTCCATCCTATTTTTGATCTTCTCGGCGACGGCTGCAATTTTTCTCCGCGCCTTGGTCAATTCGCGGCTTGCTCCGTCGTCCACCTGCCCGTTCCTTATGCACCTGTCGATTTCCCGCTTCAACGAAGCCAGCTCATGCAGCGAATCGGCATATACGGCTACCCGCGGCGCGATCGCCAGCTTCGAGGCCATATAGGAAGCCAGCTGGCCGCAGCCTTGCAGGAACAGGCGGATGTTGGCAAAATCCCGCTCGTCGAACACATAGCCGGTCCCCGACAGCTGGAGAACGGTCTCGATCCCGCCAAGCGACGGGATCGGCACGCTCGCCCCGTTGTTCAATACCGCCAGCGCCTCGGCCGTTTCATCCAGCGCATGCCGCGCCGTCCTCAGCCCGGTCAGCGGTTTCATGTCGATGGCGTGTCTCTTGCCCAAGTACGACACGGCGTACTCTTCCACCGCTTGCTTGATTTTTCCATACTCCAGCAGTTGCATGTTGCGTTCGTTCATCGTTCGATCTCTCCTTTTGTCAACCTGAGTAAAAAACAAAAAAAGGAAGGCAAAGAATGAGCATAACGTCATTCTTTGCCTTCCTTATCGCTTATGCGGGCATACCGAAACAAACAAAAAAACGTGCTGAACAACAGCACGGATTCGGCGCTTGGATAAGCTTATCCTGGCATTGGATGATATCCGCTGTTCTTAACTAATTTCCGGAGGTGCGCTGCCGGGAACGACAAAGCCAGCACCCCGATTAACGCGGAATGCTCCCGAAGGCAACTGCAGCCTCGCTATGGAATTGGGTTTAGTTAAGAACGTACACCGACATCAAAATCTCTCCCAGTACAAAGTTACCCTGATTATATATCCGCTGGATCTCTCCGTCAAGGCCGCAGGCCGCCGTAAGCAGATAAAGGACTACACACACGGGCCGGCTTCCGCTACAATTAAGTAAAAAAGTTTCTTGACCTTGACACCAATGTCAAGGTTTATAGTGGATGTGCGGCACGGAAAACGAACAATCGGAGGCGTCGCGGATGAAAATCGGAGAGCTGTCCCGCCAAACCGGCGCAAGCTTGCGCTCGCTGCGATATTACGAACAACAGAAGCTGCTTGCGCCCATGCGGACCGACAACGGGTATCGGGAGTACAGCCCGTTTGCGGTCGAGCAGGTGGAGACGATCCGGTTTTACTTGAACCTGGGCTTCACGACAGAGCAGATCGCCGGTTTTTTGCAATGCGTGCTGCAAAACAAAGAAGCGTTCTGCCGGGACGTACTGCCGGTCTACGAAACGAAGATCGCCGAGCTCGACGACCAGATCCGGCTGCTGGCCCGGATCAAATCGAATTTGGAGGACCGGGTCCGGGCGATTATGGAGGAGCGGGGACAGTCGTCGCCGGTACGAATGAAAGGAGACAAAAGGAATGACAGCGATCGCGATGACGGATGACAATTGGACGCAAATCGTCAAGGAACAGGAGACGGTGCTGATCGATTTCACCAGCCCTTACTGCGGTCCTTGCAGAGCCGCGGAGCCGGCTCTTGAACAACTGGAGCGCGATTTGGGGGACCGCGTGACCGTAGCGAAGATGAACGTGGACGATCACCCCGGCCTCGCTGGCAAGCTTGGCATTATGGGCGTGCCGACCTTCGTTTTGTTTCGCGGCGGAGAGCCCGTGAACAAGGCGGTCGGCTTCCGCTCGAAGGATGCGTTGATAGGCACCGTAAGAAGCTGGCTGGAAGGGTAAGCCGCTGAGTATGAATGTATAGCAACGCAAACGGGCAGTCCGCCTGGAAATGGCGACTGCCCGTTTGTATTGCTATGATTCCGTTCCCGGTCTACACCAAAGGCTTTTGAATCAATGTTGCGAAATTGAATTGATGAACATGACCGTCGTTTAATGTGGTCATCCCTTGAACGAAATGCACATGTTTGCCGTTGCCTACCGGAATGGCAGGACCGGTCCTTATTTTTCTGACTCTGTGATGATGGTTCAGAAAATCCGTATTCACGAGTTTGATTTCGTGGACATGGCTGTTCCCTACGGGTATCACCTGTCCGGTAACGCCCGCGAAACGATGGTTATGCCGATCGTTTCCTTGCTCGGCCAGCTTGGTGCTGGCCGTAAATTCATGAACATGCGTTTGTCTTGCACTTCTTTTCGCTTTTATCGGTTTGCCTGCACCCATACGGACACTCCCTAACCTATGAACTTCAATCACGATATTGTATGAAGGCCGAGAAAATCCGACTGAGCACCCCCCTATCGGCAGAGCCCAAATTTGATTCCACATGAATTTCCGCCAATATTCCATCCCCCGTCCGGGTACTACAAAAAGTTAGTACTTTGGTTCAAACCGCGGAACGCGTACAATAAAGAGTATAAGAACCTGAACTCCGACACTTTTCAGGTTTCGCGGGGAGGAGCCCATGAAAACGAAACGGTTAGGCTTCAATGCGGGGTATACGATCGCCAGCGGGACGATTCTTGCTTCCCTCGTCTATTTTTTCGCATCCAACTGGGGCGTTCTGGAGCGGTGGCAAAAAGTATGGCCGATGCTCCTGCTATCAGCCGCATTGTTCGGTTTGTACGCCTATTTGAAAACGAGGACGAACCGGCGGTTTTTGAGCCGTCTCTCCTTGCTGTGCTGCAACATCGCGTTCGGGATCGGACTGGCGGTCATCGGTCAAACCTATAACTCCCACGCCGACAACTATGCGTTATTCGCGATCTGGCTCGTGGCGGCAACGGCCTTCGCGCTGCTGATCCGCTGGCAGCCGTTCTATGCGCTCGCTTACGCACTGGCCCATTTGACGTATTGGTTTTATTTTTTCCCGAGCGTCGGCTTCTCGGACTATGAAGAAGGGGGCATTACCGGAATTCTGGCCGCACTGGCGCTATTGAACGGAATCGTATATGCATTGACGCTTGCGAGAAAGCTCGTTTCGCCGCTGCTGCAATTCCTTTCCTATTCGATCATGCAGGTGATCGGAATCGTTTTGTCGGTTTCGTTTTTTTTCGAGCAGACGTACTGGCTGTTCAATATCGTCGTGGTCGCTCTTCTGGCAGGCACTACTTTTTTGTATATCCGCGCCGCCAATCAGACTTACTTGCTCTGGAACGGGCTGCTGGTCTCGGCCTTTCTCGTCCTGAAATATATCGAGCTGATGGTGCGCTTCGAAATCGGCGAATCGTTTTTCGTCACCGGCCTCGTATTCGTCGCCTTGTTCATATGGGGCGGGGCCAGTTGGATTCAATACGTCAAATCTCTCTCGCCGCCGGAGCAGGACGAACCGGCGGACGGGCAGCCCGAAGCGGATGAACGGAACGAAATCGCGAATAAGCGCACACGCCCAGCCCCCGCTCGTAAAATGGTCATCAGGGCGCTTACAGTATCCGTTATCGCGATCGGGACGATCATCGGTACGATTACGCTGATCGGCTTTATCCTTGTCGTGCTCGATTTTGAAAATCCGGAGTACGTGCTGAACGGATTCGGTCTGCTCGCCTCGATCTCCATGGTCGTCGCCCGGAAGTTGAACCCGGTTATCCGCTATACGCTGCTGGCCACCGGCCTGAGCATCGGAGTAGGCGCTGCGCTCTTCCAAGACTATATGCCTCTGCTGCTTGTGTATTTGGCCGTTGCGGCGCTCGCCTTCTTCCTCGGCTCGGTTCTGGCCGAACGTATGATTTGGTTCGCGGCCGCTGTCGTCATCGCGGAGCTGTGGCTGGGAGCCGTTCTGGATAACCATACGACAGCGCTTGCCATCTTGACGGCCGCTATGCCGCTTGTTTATGCGGCGCACCTTCTATCGCCGGACTTGCAGCTGCGGCGGGCATTGCGGCATTGCGGCTATTATTCCTTTCTGACCGTATTCCTGCTGCTGACGTTTGCCGCCGGACATTACGCCTACGACGGATTGTATTTCGCCACGCTGCTCGCCTGCATCATATGGGCGTACCGCCAGCGCGAAATATGGGCTTTCCAGGTCGGCTTCGGCTTCTGGTCGCTGTTCCTTCTCTGGAAATATTACGATACCGCCTGGAAGCTGCTGCACAAGTCATGGAGTCTCGCTCTCATCGGACTGCTGATCCTTGCGCTGACTTATTGGCTGGAACGCAGATCGTCTGGGGCAGCCGGAACGTCGTCCGCTCGCCCGCGTTCCCGCTCACGCTTTCAACTGATTTGGATCACGGCAATCGTCTTGGCCCAATTGCTGGTCATGTCCGTCCAAATCGGGCGCAGCGAAGCGATTCTCGCAGGCGGCACAACCGTCTATCTGGAGCTGCTTCCGCGCGATCCGCGCTCCATCCTGCAAGGCGACTACGTTGAGCTGAGCTATACGATTTCCGAGCCGCCCGCATCGCGGATGCCGGAAGAATTGAAGGACGGAACGAAAATTTCCGCCGTACTAGCCCGTTCACCTTCCGGCGTCTACGTGTTCGATCGGTTATTTTCCGAAGGTGACGAGGCCCGTCCGGGCGAAACGATCATCAACGGAAAATGGAAATGGAACCGGATCGAATACGGAATCGAAAGCTTCTTCGTCGAGGAAGGTACGGGACTGGAGACGGAGCGCACGGCCAAATATGCGGAAGTCAAAATAGCGAAGAACGGCAACGCTGTGCTAGTAAGACTGCTTTCCGCTTTGAACGATTAAATAGCTTGATCGTATGCGATAAGGCCGGGCCGGGGAATTCATCCCCGGCCCTTTCCTTTTGCGCCATTTATTTTTGCCGTCCGGTCGTATAATTTTCCTCTGGTGGGAAACCTAAGGGGACGAGGTGAGTTGCGGAATGGGCACCAATTATCGCAAACCGATTGCGCTTTCCAGCTTGATGCAGCGCCGGTCGAAACAGCTCCAGGCCAGCTTGGACAGCCGATTCGAGAATACGGTGTCCGCATTGAATCATTTTCCGCTGACCGACGATTTGGAAGCGAATATCGAAGCCGTACGGTCAACGTTCGGGGATAGCGGAGATCTTGTCATCCGCCGTTTTATCGTCGGGAAAGACAAGCTTCAAGCCGCTATCGTATATATCGACGGACTTGGCGATAACGAGACGATCAACGAGAATATCATTACGCCGCTCATGTCGGCGGAATGCTTGCCGGAGGAAGGCGACGGATCCGTCCCCTTGGTGGATTGGCTGGAGAAAACCGGAATTCCGATCGGAGAGCAATCGCGGACGGACAAGCTGAACCGGGTAATCCGCACGGTGCTGTCCGGAGACTCCGCCCTGCTGCTGAACGGCGTGAATACCGCCCTCCTGCTGAATACGAAAGGATGGGAAAGACGCGGCATCGACGAGCCGCGCACCGAATCGGTCGTTCGCGGCCCGCGCGACGGTTTTACCGAAACCATATGCATCAACACGGCGCAAATTCGGCGCAGGCTGAAAGATCCGAACCTGCGTATCCGCCATATGACGGTCGGACGCCGGTCCAACACCGATATCGCCGTCGTTTACTTGGATGGAGTGACAAACCCCGCTATCGTCGAGGAAGTCATCAAGCGCATCAAAGCAATCGATATCGATGCCGCCCTGGAAAGCGGATACTTGGAGCAGTTTATCGAGGACAGCCATTGGACGCCCTTTCCGCTTATTCAAAATACGGAGCGGCCGGACAAAGCGACTGCGAATTTGCTCGAAGGCAAAGTGATTATCATCTGCGACGGAACGCCGTTCGTGCTGATCGCGCCCTCCGTATTTTCGCAGTTTTACCACAGTCCGGAGGACTATTACGAACGGTTCCTGATCGGCACGCTGATCCGGCTCATCCGCGTCATCAGCATGGTGATGGCGCTGCTGCTCCCTTCGCTGTACATCGCCTTCAGTTCGTTTCATCCGGAAATGATTCCTTCCCGGCTCGTTATCGCCATGGCGGCGGGAAGGTCGACGGTACCGTTTCCATCCATCATAGAGGCGTTCCTGATGGAGGTGACGATGGAAATATTGCGGGAAGCGAGCGTCCGGCTGCCTGGTCCGATCGGGCCGACCATCGGCATCGTCGGCGCTCTCGTCGTCGGGCAAGCGGCGGTCCAGGCCGGCATCGTCAGCCCGATCATGGTGATCATCGTCGCGTTGACCACGATCGGCTCGTTTGCGGCCCCCAGCTATAGTGCCGCAATCGCCTTGCGGATGCTCCGATTTCCGATGATGGTGGCGGCGGCCTTGTTCGGACTTTACGGCATAATGCTGCTGCTCATTCTGATCATCATGCATCTGTGCTCCTTGAAATCTTTCGGAGTACCGTATTTGTCTCCGCTTACTCCGAGCCGATTCGGTGATTTCAAGGACGCCTTCATCCGGGCGCCGTTTCAATGGATGAAGAAACGGCCGGCCTTTTTCAAAACGCTGGACAAAAAGCGCGGCAATTCCGGATCCGGAGCCGGACGAACGGAGGGCGGACAACATCGATCAAACGACCGAAACGAATCGGAAGGAAGCTCCGAAGGCGCCTTCGCCGGAGGGAAACAGTAAGTCCTATCTGATCAGCATGCGTCAATCGAGCGCGATTATCGCCAGCACCTTAATCGGTGTCGGAGTGTTGACGCTGCCACGGGAGACTGCTGAATCGGTCGGGGAAGGCGCATGGATAGCGGCGATCAGCGGGACCCTGTTGGCCATGCTCGCCATGGCCGTTATCGTCAAGCTGTCCAATCGTTTCGCCGGCCAATCCATTGTGGGATACACTACTCGCATACTTGGCACGGCGAAGCACCCTCTTGTCGGCCGAATACTCGGTTTTCCGCTGTTTATGGCTTTATTCCTGTTCTGGGCCGTCTCGACCGCCCTCGTCGCGCGTACGTTCGGCGAGGTTGTCATTACGACCGTCTTGACGAAAACGCCGCTTGAAGTGATCATATCCACCATGCTGCTCACCTCCTTCGTATTCGTTATGTACAGCGAGGAAGTGCTGGCCCGGGTCAATGAGATTTTGCTGCCGATCATCGTCATACCTGTGCTTGTCATTGCCCTTTCCTCGTTGCAAAGCGCGCGGCTGGACAATATATTGCCGTTGTTCGACGGCAACTGGAAAGGCTTGTTCAAAAGTATTTTTTTCACGTCCACGTCCTATTTGGGCTTCGAGCTGATGACGGTTTTTTATGCTCATGCGGAGACGGGCAAGAAACGGATGACAGGCGCAATGGTAGGCATAGCCATTCCAGGCTTTATATACGTTCTGATCGTCATATCGGGCATTTCCGTATTCGGGGTTGACGAAATGCGGCTTCTTGCTTGGCCCACGCTCGAGCTGGTGAAGACGACGGAAGTGCCGGGGTTGATCTTGGAGCGGCTGGAGTCGGCGTTTCTCGGCGTTTGGGTTGCGGCGGTATTTACGAGCGTCGGCAATATGTATTACGCGACGGCATCGATCTTGCGCGAAACGTTCAAGCTGCGCAGCCATCGCTGGATTGCCGTCATTCTTCTTCCCTGCTTCTACTGGCTCTCCCTATTCCCGCCCAACATGCAAAAGCTGTTCGAGTACCAGAAGTGGAGCGGCTACTTGGGTATTGTCCTTGCGTTCGTCGTTCCGGTCCTGTTGCTGGTCCTTTCAATGATTCGCGGCGTAAGCGGATATGCCAAGAAGAACGGAAAGGAGACGAAATCATAGCATGGACAAAAGCTTGCGGTTCCCGTTGCGGGCTGCATTGATGCTGTTCCTCCTTACGTTCATGTTGACCGGCTGCTGGGACCGAAGAGAAATCGAGGAGCGGACGTCCGTCGTTGCGATCGCGATCGACAAATCCAAGGACAACCCGAACGTGATCGTATTGACCGTTCAAATCCCGATTCCGATCCGGATCGCCGGCTCGGGAGCCGGAAGCGGAGGGGCCGACGGCAAGCACTCGGTGAAAGTGATGAGCTCTACGGGCCAAACGGTCGTCGACGCCTTTCAAAACTTGCAAAAGCGATTGAATCAGGAGCTGTTTTACGGTCATACTCGCATTATTGCGATCGGAGAAGATGTGGCTAAAGCCGGACTAAACCATATTCTCGACCCGTTTCGACGCGATCCCGAAATACGCCGCCTGCTCTGGCCGGTCGTCGTCAAAGGCGAAGGGCGCGAGCTTTTGACCGCAATTCCGACACTCGAGCAAATACCGACCGTATTCATTATGACGCTGATCGAGAACGGTGCCAGGAGCGGCCGCATACCCGACATAAACCTCGGCGATTTTTTCATTGATCTGTCGTCCCGGTCAAGGGAACCGTATTTGAACTACATCGAAGTCAATGGCGACGACATCAAATGGAGCGGGGTCGTCTTGTTCCATGAAGACCGCATGGTCGGCAGGCTGAATGAAAGAGAAACTTGGCGGGTCATGCGCATACGCGAGAAAAGGGACGGCGGCAATATCGTATTCCCGTTCGACGGAAACCCCGAGCATTTGGCCACGATCAACACCGAATTCGTCAGCTCGAAGCAGAAGGTTTCGTTTCAGGACGGCAAAGCGGTCGTACGCATTACCGTCTCGATCGAGGGCAACTTGCTGGAGAAAACGTTCGACGCGGATTTGATGAACGCGAAGACGATCCGGCAATTGGAAAGCGACGCGGTCCGGTATTTGGAAGAGAATACGGCCGAACTCGTAAATAAGCTGCAACACGTATACAAGACTGACGCATTCGGTATCGGGAGCCATATTAAAGCCCATCATCCCGTTATGTGGAAACAAATGAAATGGGAGGAGCAGTTTCCCGAAGCGGACATCCGGGTAACCTACAAGGTCAAGCTGCGCAATACCGGCATGGAAATGCGCTAGGCGGAACAGAAAAAAATTGCGGTATCCGAGTCAAGACGTTATGATGGGGGAGAATAGGACAAGGAGCGTGAAACCGTCATGGCATATACCCCTCTGGAAAACCGCTACGCCGAGATGAAATACAACCGATGCGGAAAATCCGGCCTGAAGCTGCCGGCCATCTCCCTCGGTCTATGGCACAATTTCGGCGGTGTCGACACGTTGGAAAACATGCGCGCAATGCTGCGCCGTTCGTTCGATCTCGGCATCACCCATTTTGATCTGGCCAACAATTACGGACCGCCTCCGGGAAGCGCGGAAGAAAACTTCGGCCGCATTCTGAAATCGGATTTTGCCGGATACCGCGACGAGCTGGTCATTTCAACCAAAGCGGGCTATTACATGTGGCCCGGCCCATACGGAGAGTGGGGCTCGCGCAAATATGTGCTCTCCAGTCTCGATCAAAGCCTGAAGCGGATGGGCGTCGATTACGTCGACATTTTCTACTCGCACCGGCCGGATCCGGAAACGCCGCTGGAGGAAACGATGATGGCGCTCGACCAAGCCGTACGGCAAGGAAAAGCATTGTATGCCGGCATCTCCTCTTACTCCGCCGAGCAAACCGCGGAAGCCGCCGCCATTCTGAAGCGGCTCGGCACGCCGCTGCTCATCCATCAGCCATCCTACTCCATGCTTAACCGCTGGATCGAGAACGGGCTGCAGGATGTGCTCGACGAAGTGGGGGCCGGATCGATCGCCTTTTGCCCGTTGGCGCAAGGCTTGCTGACCAGCCGTTACATAACGGGTATTCCAGAAGATTCACGAGCGGCCAAATCGTCCGGATTCCTGAAATCGAAGGACGTCACGGAGGAGAAGCTGAATAAAATCCGCGCGTTGAACGAAATCGCTAACGAACGCGGTCAATCGCTCGCGCAAATGTCGCTCGCCTGGGTGCTTCGGGGCGGTCGCGTGACGTCCGCGCTGATCGGAGCAAGCCGGGTTTCGCAAATCGAAGAAAATGTGGCGGCGCTCCGCAATCTCGACTTCTCCTACGAGGAGCTGGATCGGATCGACACCCTATTGAAGTAGGCTTTTCTTGTGACCATTTAGACCCCTGCATCCGTGCCGGGGTCTATTGTCGATTGTTTTGAAACTTTTTCACGGCTGATCCGTAAAGAGGGGTATACACATGCAAATAAAGAAGGGAGTCTGATCATGACCGAACCGAGAGTAGTCCGTCCCCCCAATCCGAAAGCAATGTCCAGAGGTATAGCAGGTCTCGTCATCGTTATCGTTATAGCGCTTCTGGCCTTCCAATCGTTTACGATCGTGCAGGCGGGGCATCGCGGCGTCGTTCTGCAGTTGGGCGCGGTGCAACCGAAAGTGCTGGAGGAAGGCTTGCATTTCAAAATGCCGTTTATCCAAACGGTAATCCCGATCGAGGTACGCGTCCAGAAGGCCGAGTCCAATCAAGTATCGGCGAGCCGCGATTTGCAAACCGTCACCACGACATTGGCCGTCAACTATCATTTGGACGGTACGACCATTAACAGCTTGTATAAGAATGTAGGTATGGAGTACAGAGCACGCATCGTCGATCCGGCTATCGGAGAGTCTCTCAAGGCGGTTACCGCGCAATACACGGCGGAAGATCTCATCTCCAAGCGCTCCGAAGTAAGCGCCAAAGTGAAAGAGGTGCTGGCGGCCAAACTGAGCCTGTACAACATGATTTTGGACGATATCAACATTACCGAGTTCAAATTCTCCGAGGAATTCGACCGCGCCATCGAACAGAAGCAAATCGCCGAGCAGCAGGCGCTCAAGTCGAAGCTCGATCTCGAACGGATCAAAATCGAGAAGGAGCAGGAAATTACCCGCGCGCAGGCACAAGCCGAAGCGCTCCGTCTGCAAAAGCAGGAAGTTACCCAAGAGCTCATCTCGCTGCGTCAAATCGAAGCGCAGCTGAAAGCGATCGAGAAATGGGACGGCAAGCTGCCTAACGTAACGGGCGGCGCCACTCCGTTCATCAACGTGCAGCCGTAAGCTTGCTTAGTACGGAAAAGGACATCGGACCGAAGTCGGCCGATGTCCTTCTTTGTCATTTACAAATTTTCGTAGAAAATGATCCGATTGCCCGCCGGGTCTTGAATCGAGCATTCGGCCGTGTTCCACGGCGTCTTCTCGAGTCCGGGCCGCGCATGCTTGTACCGTTTGTCCAGCAGCTTGGCGTGAAACGCCTCGATACCGGCCAGCTCGATCCGGATCGCCGCACCGGGACTGCCGTCGCCGAAATGCTCGGACAGATGCAGCGCGCATGGTCCGGAGGAAACCTGCATATACAGCGGCGCCGAATCGTCGAAGCGGTGCTCCCAATCCATATTGAACTCCAGAAATTCCAAGTAAAACTGCTTCGTCTTCTCCTCATCGAACATGCGCAAAATCGGAATGATCCGGCCCATCCCCGCATTGCCAGGCTTCATCGTCATCGTCGGAATCTCCTTACACCGAGATTTATAACGTCCAGGTTATCGTCTGACTCCATCGTATCACGACCGGACCGGGCACCGCAATGAACACGACTCCTCCCCCGCCGTCATGCCCGCCTTAAGACCGGATCAGCGGCTCCAGCGTCTCTCCGATGCAAGCGGCGAACAATTCCTGCCCTGCCGCCGTCGGATGGACGCCGTCGTCCGTTCCGCTGTTCTCGACCGTACGCAGCAGATCGTCAAGCTGCCCGCCCTGCTCCGTATATTGCCGCCACCGTAGGGCAACATCGGCCAGCGCGACACCGAGCGACCCGGCCAGCGCGCGTATCTCCTCGTTGTACAGATCGATCCACGCCTGGGCCCCAGACGGATTGCGGTACCATTCCTTCGGGTGCCGGCGGTAATAATACCGCTCCTCATCCCCTTCGATAATCGGGTTGGCCGTACAAAGCACCGGTACGATATCGTTTGCGCGAAGGCGCTCGATGATGTGCGTCAAATTGCCGCGGAACTCCGGCAAAGGGGTTTTCGCCGTACCGGGCTCCTTGTTCACATGATCGTTCATGCCGAACGCGATGATGCAGATGTCCGGACGATGCTCCAGCACATCGCGCTCGAAGCGGGCCAAGCCTTGTCCCGTCGTATTGCCGGGAACTCCCGCATTTATGACTTCGCACTTGAAGCGGTCCGCCAGCTTGCTTGCAAATGTGTCGCTATCCGTCAAATATTGACCGGCGGTAATGCTGTCCCCGAAGCATGCAAGTTTCATTTGATCCCCATCATCCTTTATCCATTGTTCGATAAACGGAAGCCACCTTTCCTCCGGCAGTCCCATCAGGAGACCCGAAACGATCTCCGCCACCGTCCAGCCGGATTCGATCGACCACGGCCCCCGGCCTACATCGGCAGGCGAGCACTTCCCTTTTATCAGCATCATACGCCCTCGCCCATGCCCCGTCAATAAGCGGATCGACAAAAAGCCCCCGTACTTGCGACTCGCAGTACGGGGACTTCATTCGTCTCTTATGGTTTACGCGTTTTGTACGGCAGCGGAATCAAGCAGCGAGGCCGATTCGCGGTCGACGTACAGCGTCCAGTCGGCATGCGTCTTCAGCATCGTGGACGGTACCAGATTCGTAAGCTCATTCTCCATCGTCAGCTTGATCGCGTTCGCCTTCACCTTGTGCGGCACGCAGGAAATGATCGTGTTCGCCTGCATGATTTGATGCACTGTCATCGAGATTGCCTGCTTCGGCACATCGTCGATCGTAGCGAACCAGCCTTCGCCGACCTGCTGATTTTTGCAATCGTCATCCAAATCGACGACGATGTAAGCTTCTCTCGTATCGAAATCGGCAGGCGGATCGTTAAACGCGATATGGCTGTTCTCCCCGATGCCGATCAGCGACAAATCGATAGGCTCCTTGCGAAGCTCTTCGGTCAAAGCTTTGATGTTGGCGGCTACGTCTCCCTCACCGTTGACGTAAAATACGCGTCCGACCGGGACAATGTCGGCGAACCGTTCCTTCAAATATTTGCGGAAGCTGGCGATATGGGTTTCCGGCAAGCCGACATATTCATCCAGGTGAAACATTTCAACCTTGCTCCAGTCGAGCGATTCTTTTACGAACGCTTGAATAAATTGAAACTGGGACGCACCGGTCGACAGGACGATACGTGCCTTCCCTTTCGCCGCGATCGCTCCGCGAATGACTTCCGCCGCCTGCTTCGCGGCGGCTGCCCCCAATTGCTCCGGTGTATCCGATATGATGATTGCCATTGCTGTGTATCCTCCCCATGTACGATAAATTCAGTTTGTTACCGTTTCTTTAAGCAAATCCTCAATGACGACCTTTTTGCTGTCTGTTATCGAAATGTTGGCTGCAGCACCGATCAAGAGCGACATCGCTCCCGCCCGGGAGCCGGCCATTTGACCGAGCGGATCGGCCACGTCGCCTACGAAGATCATCCTGCGCAGTCTTTGGTCGCCGCCGCCGTGCGCGCCGCCGGCCTTGCGGCTTTGGACGGTGATCAGCTCGTTTTTGCGGTTGAAGATGCGGATATAGTTGTTCGGGTCTTCATGACCGGCGCCGCTGTGGTTGTCTTCCGCCTCGATCCGGCCTTTCGTGCCCACGAACGTCGCTTTCCAGCCTTCGTACGGGCTATAGGCGTTCAGCGAATACGACATCTGCGTGCCTTTCTTGTATTTGACGTTAAGCGACATCGTATCGTAAATGTCGATGTCGTCGCCGAATACGCATTGATCCCGGAAGTAGCCGTCGTGCTTCTCCGCTTCCTTATAGAACGATTTCGTGAATTCGTTCGCCGTAATATCGAAATGGAATTCGCAGGTGTCCGTATGGGAGCAGGTCGAGCACGTTTGTCCGCGTTCTACCCGGGTCGGACCGTAGAACAGCCGCGAACCGTTGGCAGTCACCGATTCGGGCTCGTCGTTCAGCCACCAGTTGACCATGTCGAAATGATGCGTCGATTTGTGAAGCAATAAACCGCCGCTGTTTTTCATCTGACGGTGCCAACGACGGAAATAATCCGCGCCGTGTCTCGTGTCCAGCGACCAGTTCAGCGTGACGTGAAGAATGTCGCCGATCGTGCCTTCCTTGAGCAGCTCTTTGATGCGGACGACGTACGGCATGAAGCGGCAGTTGAACGTGACGATAACCCGCTTGCCCGTACGCTTCTCGGCATCGATAATCGCGCGGCACTTCTCGGCGTCGGTCGTCATCGGCTTCTCGGAAATCGCGTCGCATCCGGCTTCCAGCGTGCGGATAATATAGTGGTCATGCAGATTGTCCGGCGTCGTCACGATAACGGCATCCGGCTTCGCCACGCTGATCATCGTATCGAAATCGTCGAAAAGCGGAACGTTGCCCGATTGCTCGCTCAATATTTTGGCTCTGACCGGGTTCACATCGTACACCCCGACCAGCTCCGCTACGCCTTGCAGCTCGGTAGCCAAAGGTTTGGCAAACATCGCAAGCGCTCTCCCGCCCGCTCCGACGATGGCATATTTCTTCATGTGTGCTCACTCTCTCCCCTGAAATATTCGGCGGCCGTCCAACGGTCTCGCCTCATCCCCGCTTAACCGCGTACGCGGTTTTGCCCTTCACGATCGTTTCGAGCACCTCGACCCTACCGTCGCTGTCGGTATGAAACAGCGTAAGATCGGCGGCCGCGCCCGGCACGAGCCGACCGAGATCTTCCCGGCCCAGTACATTCGCCGGACGTTCCGTAATCGCCTCCACCGTCTCCTTCATGGATAATCCGGCGAAGCGGATCGCATTGGCCACGCATTCCGGCATCGTTACTCCCGACCCTGCCAGTATATTCGGGTTGTCGGCCGTGCTTAACCGTCCGTTGGCATGAACTTCCACTTCGCCTCCGACGAGCGAGCGATATTTCCCGGGAGGCATGCCTCCGAGAGCGACGCAGTCCGTCACGAGCACGAAGCGATCCCGCTTCGCCCGCACCATCGATTTCAATACGGCCGGGGCAAGGTGATGTCCGTCGGGTATGAAGGATGCCCACAAACGGTCATCGCCCAATTGGTGCCATATATAGTTCGGATGACGGGCGAGCAC
Organism: Paenibacillus hemerocallicola; assembly: GCF_006265175.1. GTDB lineage: Bacteria > Bacillota > Bacilli > Paenibacillales > NBRC-103111 > Paenibacillus_AB > Paenibacillus_AB hemerocallicola. The sequence continues at coordinate 270,284 of NZ_VDCQ01000002.1, forward strand.
CGGATGGGAGCCGTTCCCGAGATGCGTCGACAATACCGCTCCGGCTTCTATCGCGGCATCCAGTTGATCCGGCGAAGCCGCCGTATGTCCGATGCACACCGTAATCCCTTCGTCGGCCAAACGTCTGACGAACTCCGCCATTCCTTGGCGTTCCGGCGCCACGGTAATCATCCGGATCCGGTTGCCGCTTTCCTTCTGCAGCTGCAGCCACTCGTCGTAGTCCGGCTCGCGTACATGCTCCCTCGGATGGGCTCCGCGCGGTCCGTCCTCGCGGGACAAATACGGACCTTCCACATGAATGCCGGCAATCGATGCGGCGGCGCTTGCGTATTCGTCGCATACGCGGCCGATTTGCCCGACAGCCTGCTTCATGCGCTCGAAGCTGCCGGTAATGACGGTCGGCAAGTACGAGGTTACCCCGTATCGGTTCATTTGCTCCGTCACGCCCAGAACATCCTTCACGTCCACGGGCTGCGCATTGAAATCGAAGCCCGCATAGCCGTTTACTTGCAAGTCGATCCAGCCGGGCGATATCCAAGGCAGCTCGCCTTCGGGCGTTTCGGAACATGGAGTGACGCTTGCGATGACGCCATCCGCCATTCGCACGTCGACGATCGTTCCGGTGCCCGCCATTTTCCCCGTTCGTTTGTCCATTACGTATTGGCTCTCCCCTGTTAAAAAGAAATCGATTAATATCGGCTCGCACTACTTCTCTTCCGGCCTCCGGCATATTTCGACCGGAATGAAAAGGACCGAACGAAAAGCTGTGTATAATGTCTTAGTAATCGATTTCTTAAAGTGTAACATACCCTCGTCGGTTTGCCAATACAGGAAAATCGATTATCGACGCACTTCAGGGATAGTTTGCGGCTCAGGTCGAGGTCGAATCCCATCTTGCAGAAGTAGCAGCAGTAGCAGTAGCAGTAGCAGTAGCAGTAGCAGTAGCAGTAGCAGTAGCAGTAGCAATAGCAGTAGCACCATCAGCGGAATCGCATCTTGCCTTCCGTCTGTGGCGATCGTCAGGCTGGTTTTCTCACCCGCGCGCGGCTCCAATTGCGTTGTGTGGCGTTGCTGGACTGCAGTCTGACGTTTGAAGAAAGGAAATTTCCTTTCCGCTAACTCGCTATGGGGGAACAAATTGTTCCTCTATGCGGAAGTGGAAGCGCGTTCAGGGATCCAAACGGAACGATAAGTTCCGCTATTAGCCGACGGCAGGCTACAAATCGTGTTCCCGGACGGGATAGAGGAACTTTTTGTTCCTGTAAGTCCGATTTTCGACGTGTTGGGTAGCAATAGCGGAACTGTTTGTTCCGCTTCTGTTTTTTCGGTATTCGTTGATGTCCTCGTGCAGTACGTGGTGTCGGTACGGAAAAGCCTTTAGGCTGAAAGCTCATATGTAACGGCACCATGGCGCTATCTGTTGCTTCCGTTCAAGAGTATGACGATTTAAGCGATTGGAAGCGTCTTGGGCACATCTTGACTAGTTAAGTACGGATCTGCTCAATCGCCGTACTTTGGCGCATATCTATGCAATTGTCGCAACCTACCCGGTCTCTGTGTGTTCCAGCTGCGATAACGCAGCAAGAATGATAGCATTCAACCGCCAAGGCAGGCCTCCTTTTTACGAATCCTGCACCAAAAGGCGGATTTATATAGGAAACGGTATTGTTTTTTTTACCAAATCGTAGTAAAGTTTAATTAACCAATAATTCATATAGGTTTAAGTGGGAATAGACTCAGATAAACTGGCGGCAAGCAATCCTATTTTATTTCGGGAGGAAATCATATGGCTAAAATCGCTACCAATCTTACGCAGCTCATCGGCAACACCCCTTTGCTGGAGCTGGTCAACTTCAATAAGAAAAGCAACGCCGGCGCCAAAATCGTCGCCAAGCTGGAATATTTCAATCCGGCCGGAAGCGTCAAGGACAGAATCGGTTATGCCATGATCAAGGATGCCGAGGAGCGGGGCGTATTACATAAAGATTCGGTCATCATCGAACCGACGAGCGGCAATACGGGAGTCGGACTCGCTTTCGCGGCCGCGGCCCTCGGCTATAAATTGATCATTACGCTTCCGGAAAGCTTCAGCATCGAGCGCCGCAAGCTGCTGATCGCGCTAGGCGCGGAGCTTGTTCTCACCCCGGCTTCGGAAGGCATGCCCGGAGCGATCCGCAAAGCCAACGAGCTCGCCGCAACGATCCCGAATTCGTTCGTACCGCAACAGTTCGAAAATCCGGCCAATCCGGACATTCATCGCAAGACGACCGCAGAAGAAATATGGCGCGATACCGACGGAGAAGTCGATATATTCATCGGCGGAGTCGGTACGGGCGGCACGATTTCAGGCGTCGGCGAAGTGCTGAAGGAGCGGAAACCGTCGGTGAGCATTTACGCCGTCGAGCCGCTGAGCTCGCCCGTCCTGTCCGGAGGCGAACGGGGACCGCACAAAATCCAGGGCATCGGTCCCGGCTTCGTCCCGGGCAACTTCAACAAGGATATCGTCGACGAGATCGTCACCGTCAAAAACGAGGACGCCTTCGAAACGGCTCGCCTGCTCGCCAGAACCGAGGGGCTGGTCGTCGGCATTTCCTCCGGCGCGGCGGCCTATGCGGCGCTGCAAATCGCGAACAGACCGGAGAATGCGGGCAAAACGATCGTCGTTCTGCTTCCCGATACGGGAGAACGGTATTTGTCGACCGAGCTGTTCCCGGTAGAAGTCATTTAACCGAGCGATCAGATCAAAGAAATCATATGCGTCATGAACAGGCCGGAACACCGCTAACGCCAGCGGTGTTCCGGCCTTTGTCGTATTTGCGGATCGGGTGAACGGACACTGCAAGCTGTCGTTCCCGGCGCTCCCTACCCGCTGTATCCATCTCCCTCCTGCTCACCCTCCCGCTTCAAACGGGCAATTTCGCAATTATCGCTTCGGCGAATTGCGCAGTCGAGGCGTTCCCGCCCAAGTCCGGAGTACGCGTTTCGCCAGCAAGCGCGGAAAACACCGCCTTGTCGATCACCCGGCCCAGCTTTTCCGCGCGGCGGTCGGAGTGCCTCTCGCCAAGCCAGTCCAGCAGCATCGTCGCCGACAAGATCAGCCCCGTCGGATTCGCCGCGCCCGTCCCCGCTATATCCGGCGCCGAGCCATGGGCCGCTTGGGCCATAGCCCATTCGTCCCCCGCGTTGAGCCCCGGCGCCAGTCCGATGCCGCCTACGAGCTCTCCCGTCAAATCGGACAAAATGTCTCCGAACATATTCGTCGTCAAAATGACGTCGAACCGGTGCGCGTGCCGCACGAGATGGGCCGCGGCCGCATCGATATGGAAGTCGTCCACGGCGACGTCCGGATATTGCTTCGATACCTCGTAGCACGTCTCCAAAAACAAGCCGAACCCCAGCTTGATCACGTTCGCTTTATGAACGATCGACACGCGCTTGCGGCGCTTCCGCGCGGCCCGGAATGCGGCATCGGCGATCCGCTCCGCCGCCCTCCTCGTAAAGACGCCCGCAGACAGGACGATATCCGGCGTTACTTGCCATTCGCCCGCCCCGGCGAACATGTTTCGGTCCGAATAAAAGCCTTCCGTATTTTCCCGGAAAATAACGAGATCCGCCTCCTTCGTCAACCCGTTCACTCCTGCAAGCGACCGGCTCGGACGAATATTGGCGTACAAATCGAAGCTGCGGCGCAGCTCCCCGCTCGGATTCCGCTCGGCCTTGTACACCGGCGGATAAGACGCCGAGTCGTGAGGGCCCATCAGCCAGCCGCTGCAGCCGCGCAAAGCGTCCTTCGTCATTTGCGGCAGCGGCTGTCCGTACCGTTCGATCGCCGCCTTGCCTACCGGGAGCTCCAACCAATCGAACAGCTCGTATCCGGAACGCTTCTCCGCCGCCTTCAATACCGTCATCGCCGCAGACGTTATTTCCGGGCCGATCCCGTCCCCCGCCAAAACTCCGATCGTATAAGCTGACATTCCCATATCACACTCCTTTGCCCGTTCCCATGTAAAACATCCCGTCCATGATGGCGGATCGGGATGTACGAATAGGATATCGTCTTACAAGGCTGCCGGGCTCGCTTGAAAGCTGTTGGCCGGCCGCTTCAACCCCAGTCTGTCGCGAAGCGTCGTTCCTTCGTATCCGGTGCGGAACAACCCGCGATTTTGCAGCTCCGGTACGACTTTGTCCACGAATTTTTCCAAGCCGCTCGGATAAATTTGCGGCATGACGTTGAAGCCGTCGGACGCTCTCTCGCGGAGCCATTGCTCGATGACGTCGGCCAGTTGAATCGGCGTGCCCGTAAAGGTCAAATGGCCCCGACCGCCGGCAAGGCGGTTGACCAGTTGCCGGAACGTCAAGTTTTCTTTGCGGATCAGATCGAGAATGAGCTGGTGCCTGCTCTTGCTCCCGTTGACCGTTTCGATGCCCTTCGCCTGCTCGAAGGCGCGCGTCGGAATCGGACCGTCGACCGGATAGCCGGTCAAATCGACGCCAAACCGCTCGGACAGCCGTTCTACCGCTTCCTTGACGTCCGTGTAAGCGTTCAGCTGGTCCTCGATGTCCTGCGCCTCGGCCGCCGTATCGCCGATAATCGGGCTGAGTCCGGGCAATATGACGAGCTGATCGGGAGACCGGGAATATTTGGCCAAGCGCGACTTGACGTCCGCATAAAACGACTGCCCTTCCGCCAAAGTCGGCTGTGCGGTGAAGATGACTTCCGCGGTCGCGGCGGCCAGCTCCTTTCCGCTTTCCGAGGAGCCTGCCTGTACGAGCACCGGATACCCTTGCGGCGGACGGGGGATGTTCAAGTGCCCTTTAACTTTGTAAAAGCTGCCTTGGAAACCGACCTCGTGCAATTTGCCCGTATCGATCTGGACGCCCGCCTGCTTGTCGGCGATGAACGCGTCCTCTTCCCAGCTGTCCCACAGCCGCTTCGTCACCTCCACGAATTCGCCCGCGTAAGCGTAACGCTTCGAATGTTCGAGATGCGACTCCCGCCCGAAATTGTACGCCGTCTCGTCGGTATGCCCGGTCACGATATTCCATCCGGCGCGTCCTCCGCTAATATGGTCCAGCGATGCGAATTTGCGCGCGACATGATACGGCTCGTTGTAGGTCGTTCCCACCGTGCCGATCAGACCGATATGCTCCGTCACCGCCGCCAGCGCCGACAACAGCGTGAACGGCTCCAGCCTTCGCCCCGTCCCGACGTAACCGTCCGCCATGAACACCGAATCCAGCAGACCCCGTTCGGCAGTCTGCGCCAAATGCTTATAATATCCGAAATCGAAGCCGAGCTCCGGAGTCGTATCGGGGTGTCTCCACGCCGCCGCATGATGGCCGGCTCCCCTCAAAAACACATTCAAATGCACCTTGCGCTCTGGCTTGCTCATTATCGGTCGCTTCCTTCCTGTTCCAGACTAGGCTTGCGGGATCTGTTGCCGTTCAAGCAGCTTCCGGCGAACCGCGGGAATAAGCGAGTTGCCGGAAATCGTCGCCTCCTCCAAGTTCGGATAACCGGATAATATAAACGAGGAGATCCCGATATCGATATATTCGATAAAACGGTCCGCCACCTGATCGGGCGTGCCGACAAAGGCCATCGCTCCGCCGCCGCGCACGATCGACAATCCCGCCCAGAAATTGGGGCCGATGACGTAATCGTTCGCCGCCGCCAGCTCGCGCACCTGATTTTGCCGCTGCTGGCCGGTCGACAACGCCTCGGCGTGCCGGACCGACGATGCTTCGCGAACGGCCGGATCGATTTTGCTTATAATGCGTCTGGCCGCCTCCCACGCCTCATCCTCCGTGTCGCGGATGACGACCTGGGCGCGCAGGCCGTATCGGATCGTCCGGTCGATCCCTTGCGTGCGCTGCAGCTCCTTCCGGTATCCCTCCACTTCGTCGATCTGCTCCTTGATCCAGTCGAGCGGCTCCGCCCACATCAAATAGACGTCGGCGATTTCCGCGGCGGTCTTCTTCGCGGCGGTCGAGCTTCCGCCGAAATAAAATGGAGGATGCGGCTTTTGCACGGTCGGCGGATAGCTGACCCCGCCCTCGATCGTAAAATAGTTGCCGCTCACGTTCACCGGCTCTATGCCGGTCACCGTACCGAATTCGGCCAGTGCCCGGTTGCTCGCCGTGCCGTGCGAATTCGTCCACAGCTGGCGGACGATTTTGATATATTCCAGCGTACGCTCGTAACGCGCATCCTTATCGAAGGCGAGCGGGTCGCCCATCGACTTCATATCCTCCGGAGAGCTGCCGGTCACGATATTGATCAGCGCCCGGCCTCCCGTCGCTTCGTCCAACGTCGCCCCCATGCGTGCGGCAAGGCCGGGCGCGATCAATCCCGGCCGCATCGCCACGAGCGGCTTGAACGTCTTCGTATGCGCGGCCAGCGTCGCGCCGATAATCCACGCATCCGAGCATTCGCCGCCTGTCGGAATGAGCGCGAACGAATAGCCCGCATTCTCCACCGCTTGCGCGACTTTGATCAGATAGGCGGTATCGACCGCGCGTTCCGGCTTTACCCCGATATAGGGACCGTCCCCTCTCGTCGGCATATACCAGCCGAACTCGGGCTCGACAGCGTTTAATAGGTTTGTCACGGTTACCGCATCCTTTCCGATTCGGTTGATGATGATACTGCGATTCCGTCCCGCCGATCACGAACGGAACGTTCCGGCGGAGGTGCACCGTTTATCCGCCGACGACGGCATGGCGCGTATTGGCCGGACGGACGAGGCCAAGGTTCTCGCGCAGCGTCTTGCCTTCGTATTCGGTCCGAAAAAGACCGCGGTTTTGCAGCTCCGGGATCAGCTTGTCGGCGATAATCCCGAGTCCGCCGGGAAACAGCTGAGGGAGCAAATTGAACCCGTCAGCCGCCTCGCTGCGGAACCAGTTCTCGATAAAATCGGCCGTCTGGATAACCGATCCGGTAAACGTCACATGCCCGTGCCCTCCAGCGCTTCGGTTGACGAACTGCCGGATCGTCATCCGGTCGCGCACCGCCGCATCGACGACGACCTCGTGTCGGCTGGAAATTCCGGTCGAAATGGAGCCGTAAGGCTTCGCCTTGTCGACGGGAACCGGGCCGTCCAGCGGATATTCGGACAAGTCGACGGTAAAATAATGGGACAAATGCTTAAGCGCCGCCTCCTTGTTCAGCAGGCCGAACAGCTCCTCCTCGAGATCCTTCGCTTCCGCTTCCGTCTCCGCAACAATCGGCGCAAGCCCCGGCAGGATGACCAGCTCGTCGCGGGTACGGCCATATTTGGCCAGCCGTCCTTTGACGTCGGCATAAAATTCGCGTCCGGCCGCAAGCGTCTGCTGCGCCGTGAAGACGACCTCCGCCGTTTTCGCCGCCAGCTCCTTGCCCGCCTCCGAAGAACCGGCCTGGACGAGCACCGGATACCCTTGCGGCGGGCGGGGAATGTTGAGCGGTCCTTTGACCGAATATTTGCCGCCCTTGAAGTTGATCTCGTGCACTTTGCCCGGTGCGACGAGACGGCCCGCTTTTTTGTCATAAATAAGCGCGTCGTCCTCCCAGCTGTCCCACAGCTGCTTCACCACCTCGACGAATTCTTCCCCGTACTCGTAACGCTCCGCCAGTACCGGATGCTCCTCCATACTGAAGTTGTGGGCGGCCGAGCCCGCTCCGGTCACGATGTTCCAGCCTGCCCGCCCTCCGCTTATATGGTCCAACGAAGCGAATTGGCGGGCGACGTGAAACGGCTCGTTATACGTCGTGCCGACCGTTGCGATCAAGCCGATATGCTCGGTCGCGGCAGCCAGCGCCGCCAGCTGCGTGAACGGCTCCAGCTTGCTCATTCTGCCCGAGTAGCCGTCGGCGAGAAAGACCGAATCGAGCAAGCCCCGCTCGGCTATGCGCGTAAGCTCGATCAAGTAGTCGATATCCAGCTCCAGCTCGGGATGCGCATCGGGATGGCGCCACGAGCCTGCGTGATGCCCCGTAACCCGCAGGAATACGTTCAAATGGACATGCGGATCTTTCCGGCCCTGTTCGCTCATGCTCCCACCTCCTCTTGTCCCGCAGTTTCGACGGACGGGTAATATTTATTGGCCGGCCGGGCCAGACCCAGGTTTTCTCGCAGCGTCGCGCCCTCGTATTCGGTGCGGAACAGTCCCCGGTTTTGCAGCTCCGGCACTACCCGATCGACGAAAATGTCCAGACCGCCCGGGTAAACTTGCGGCATCACATTGAAGCCGTCCGCGCCTCCGTTGCGGAACCAGTGTTCGATCACGTCGGCAAGCTGCAGCGGCGTGCCGGTAAACGTGAAGTGTCCCCTCGCACCGCCGAGCCGCTTCACCAGCTGACGGGGCGTCAAACGCTCGTTGCGGATCAAGTCCAGTATGAGCTGATGCCGGCTTTTGTTGCCGTTCACATGCTCCGTCCCGCGAACCGCCTCGACCGACAGCGGCTCGTCGAGACCGAAAGCGGACAGATCGATATCCAGTCGCTGCGAAAGTCTGCGGACCGCTCCTTCCAGATCGATCAAACTGAATAATTCGTCCTCGATCTCGCGAGCTTCGGCCTCCGTCTCCGCCAGGATCGGACTGATACCCGGCAAAATCTTCAATTCGTCCGTCGCACGGCCGTAAGCCGAGAGCCGCGACTTCACGTCGATGTAGAAAGCTTGCGCTTCCCCGAGCGTTTGCTGGGCGGTAAAAATCAGCTCGGCATATCGGGCGGCGAAAGCTTTGCCCGTTTCCGAGGAGCCGGCCTGCACGAGCACGGGATTCCCTTGCGGCGGACGCGCGATATTGAGCGGTCCCTTGACCTTGTAGCGCTCGCCCTTGAAGTCGATGTCGTGCACTTTCTTCTCGTCGATATGCACGCCGCGGGCTTTGTCGTTCACGACGGCATCGTCCTCCCAGCTGTCCCACAACCGCTTGACCACTTCTACGAATTCCTCCGCCGTCCGGTACCGCTCGTCGTGCTCGGGATGTTCGTCGCGGCTGAAATTGCGGGCCGCCGGCCCCGCTCCGGTCACGATATTCCAGCCGGCTCTGCCTTTGCTGATATGGTCCAGCGAGGCGAACTTGCGCGCCACGTGAAACGGCTCGTTGTACGTCGTGCCGACCGTGGCGATCAGACCGATCCGCTTCGTTGCGGCGGCGAGCGCGGACAGCAGCGTGAACGGCTCCAGCCTGTTGCTGCGGCCCTCGTACCCGTCGGCCAAAAACAGCGAGTCCAGCAAGCCGCGCTCGGCCGTCTCCGCTATCGTCCGGACGTGCCGGAAATCGGTGTTCTTCTCCGGCTCCGCGGCGGGCAGCCGCCATGAAGCCTCATGATGGCCGGTTCCGTACAAAAAAGCGTTAAGATGCAGCTTTCGTTCCGATTGACTCATTGTTTCCTTCCTCCTTCGACTGTTCGCTGAATTAAAAATCGCCGAGCGTCGTGCGCAGCGTGGCGACATCCTTATTGATCGCTTCCGTCGCCTTGCGGATCGCCGAGTTGACGTCAAGACCGTTGACGGCCAGGTCCTCCGCCGCTTCGGTCAGCCGCGTTGTAATGCCGGATTCGTATGGATGAATGTAGTGCTCCTGAAGCGGCTTGCCGATAAATACGTTCTGCACGTTTTTCCCTTTGAGCACCGGGATATCGAGCCCGTAATCCTTTTGCAGCTCCGGGGTGACGACCGCGGGAACGCGGCCGTTCCGGGCGATGATGCGCTGTCCGTCGTCCGACAATATTTCGGCGATAACCTGGAACGCCAAATCTTTGTTTTTGCTCTTGCTGTTGACCGCGAGCGAATGGATTTGCGCTCCGCGCGTGCTGCCGAGCTTCTCGGGAAAAGTCGGCGTCGGGGCGATATCCCAGTTGAACTCGACGCCCTGCTGCCGAAGCTCCTCCAGCGGACCGACCATGTTGGCGAGCCACGAGACGCGCATCCCGATCACCTGATCTTTCATGAAATGGTCGCGGGTCCAGTTCCACTTCTTGTCGGCCGTTATGTAGCCGGGAGTGTTGAATATTTTTTTCTGCAGCTCGAACAGGCGCCGCCAATCCGGCGTGTCGATGACCGCATTGCCCGTTTGCCGGTCGAGCACCGGATTCTCGAACGATTTGGCCAACCCCGTCAAATTGTCCGCGACCAGACCGACATAATGGACTCCGTTCACCGTTCTCGTCAGCTTCGCCCCGATGTCGACCGCTTCGTCCCAGGTCAGCTGCTTGTCGGTCAAGTACGGAACCCCGAACTTGTCGAAAATGTCTTTGTTGTAATACGTAACGTGCTGGTTGATATTGAACGGAATGGCCAGGACGGCGTCCCCCTTGCCTTTCGTAATATCTTTGATGTAGTCGTAGCCGACCGGCTTCAGGCGGCTTTCGTCGAATTTGTGCCGTTTGATCAACTCGCGCAAGTCTTCGTACACGCCGGTTCGGATCACCGTAGGCTGCAGGCTGCCGAAAATAAGATCGGGCGTGTACGTCGACAGCACCTCCGTGGCGGTTGCGTTCGATGCGGACTGGATTCGCTCGATCGTGACGTTCGGATACTTCTTGCGAATGGGATCCGCGATCATCGTGGCGAATTCGACGTCCGTAAACGTCGCGCCCGTCGTATAAAGAGACAGCTTTATCGGCTCCTCGCCGAGCTTCTTGAAGGAGGCGCCGGCAGCGTCGCCCCCCGATGGAGACTGTCCGTTGCCGGGTGAATCGGCGGCCGAGCAGGCCGCGAGCAGCGTAACCAGCAGCAGCAGATGGACCGTAAAGATTGTCTTTGCCATAAGGAAGCGCACCGCCTATCGATCGAATTTGGATTACGATTGCCGATTAAGGATTGCCGATCGTCGTCTTCAGCGTTTCTACGTCTTTGTTGATCGCCTCGGTAGCTTTGCGGATCGCCGAGTTGACGTCGAGACCGTTAATCGCGAGATCTGCCGCCGCTTCCTCCAGCCGTTTGCCGATTTCCAGCTCGTACGGATGGATATAGTGCTCTTGGAGCGGCTCGCCGACGAACGCGTTTTGCACCGATTTTCCTTTGAGTACCGGAATGTCGAGCCCGTATTCCTTGTTCAGCTCCGGATTGATGATGGCCGGGACGCGGCCGTTGCGCGCCAATATGCGCTGCCCGTCGTTGGACAATATTTCGGCGATGACCTGGAACGCTTCGTCCTTGTGCTTGCTCTTGCTGTTGACCGACAGCGAGTGGATTTGCGCCTCGCGCGTCTTGCCCAGCTGATCGCTGAAGTTCGGGGCGGGCGCGATATCCCAGTTGAACTCGACGCCCTGCTGGCGCAGCTCCTCCATCGGACCGACCATATTGGCCAGCCACGTTACACGCATGGCGACCTTCTGATCCTTGTAAAACTCCTCGCGGCCATAGTTCCATTTTTTGTCCGGGGCGACATAGCCCGGAAGCTCGAATATTTTTTTGTTCAGCTCGAAAATGCGCCGCCATGCCGGCGTATCCAGCGCCGCCTTGCCCGTCTCGCGGTCCAAATACGGCAGTCCCAGCCCTTTCGCGAGGCCGGTCAAATTGTCGACGGACAAGCCGATGTAGCGGCTGCCGTTGTCGGTCCGGGTCAGCTTGCGGGCGGCGTCCAGAATTTCGTCCCACGTCTGCTGCTTGCTCGTCGGATACGGCACGCCGAACTTGTCGAATATATCTTTGTTGTAATACAGGACGTGCTGGTTGGCGTTGAACGGGATGGCGATGACGGCGTCGCCCTTGCCCTTCGTAATTTCTTTGATGTAATCGTACAAAATCGGCTTGATGCGCGATTCGTCGAACTTGTGCAGCTTGATCAGCGGACGCAAATCCTCGTAGGCGCCCGTCCGGATAATACGCTGATGCGAGGAGGACGAGGAATAAATAATGTCCGGCGTATACGTCGACAGCACCTCCTCGTTCGTCGTCTGCGCCGCCGGCGTGATCCGTTCGATCGTCACGTTCGGATATTTGGCTTTGATCGGAGCCGCGATCAGCGTATTGAATTCGACGTCCGGAAACGTCCCGCTCGTGTTGAAAAAGGTCAGCTTCAGCGGTTCGTCGCCAAGCTTTTTGTAGCCGGCGCTTTCCCCGGCTTTGCCGGCCGCGCCTCCGTCCGCCGTTTTGCCGCCGTCGCCCCCGTCTTTGCTGCACGCCGCGAGCAAAGACGTAAGCAGGATAAGATGGAATGCCATCGTGAGCTTCTTCATGAATGAGACACCGCCTGTTCGAATTTGATAAATCATGCTGCGACCTTTCCGTCGTGCTTGGATGACTGCCCCTATTACTCCTTGTAATGCTTGAATGACCGACTGCCGGGCTTTCGGGCTTTCGGGCTTTCGGGCTTTCGGGCTTTCGGGCTTTCGGGCTTTCGGGCTTTCGGGCTTTCGGGCTTTCGGGCTTTCGGAGCTCCTTCGATATCCAATGATGATCTCCCGCCCGAATACCGCCTCACCTCCCTTTTCATAACAAACTTTTCAAATTAAATTACTCGGAATTGAAACAAACTTTTAAACATTACACCCCCACCTCTATCTCTTTTCCCGCGATCCGATCGGGCACATAATGCCGAAACCGGCGCTATTCG
>NZ_VDCQ01000020.1 GCF_006265175.1 Paenibacillus hemerocallicola
ACGGTGGATACGACTCCGCCGGGAGTGCCGGTAGTGACGGCTCCGGCGAACAACTCGACTGTCATCGGCAAGCGTCCGGTAATTAAAGGAACGACCGAAGTCGGCAGCAGCGTTGCCATCAAGCTGGATAGCAGTGACGTAACGGCTGCAGTAGACGGCTCGGGCAATTGGAGTTATACGCCGACGGCGGACTTGGCCGAAGGTCTCCATACGTTTAAGGTAAAAGCGAGGGATGCCGCAGGAAACGAGGGTGCGGAATCCTCCGAAAGTTCCTTTACCGTTGCGCTTCCGGAAGTTGAAATGCTAATTTCAAGCCCGGGATTCCCATCAGTTGTTGAAATTAAGCTAAACAATTTCGATAAACTCTATGCCATAGAGGTTCACTTGGAGTATACGAACGCGTATTCAAATGAGGATGCCGTATCGAACGAAGCGATATTCAACAATCCTGAAACAAGCGTGTCCGCGTATTCCGAATTAATGGATTCCGGCATTCGTACTTTTACTTATGTAGCAACACAGTATTCGAATGGAACGACGCCAGTAGACAATTTTCCGGCGTTTACGGAAAGAAAATCGCTTTTCACTCTTAACTTGACTCCGGATTTGATAGGGCCCGGAACTGTGAGCATTAAACGGGTGATCGTCGTAGACAAAGATGCGAATATTGTTGGCGACAGCGAACATCCTGAGACATTGAAGCTTGTTAATCCGGAATATTCATTTACAGTTAATGAGGTACCGATGCTATGAGCGGAATGAGAATGTTCAAATCGCAATGGTTTATGACGATGATGCTGACCTTGGGGCTCGCCCTCTTGGTCGGCATCGGTCTCTCCACTCGTGCGAATGCTTCTGTCGGTTCGAACTGTATCCCTCCCGTTACATCTTCAGTTTATATTTCTGTCTACGGCATTGGCGACAATCCCGATACTGTATCGTGCATTGCGGGGAATACAACAGTATTGAACAACGTATATGCCAAATACGATGTAACCCTTCATGTGCCAACGGACTTTAACGGAAAAACGGCCGTCCTGCTTCAAGGAGGTAAAGCTTCCCTGAGTCCGGAAGAGGTATCGGGGGGAGCGGTAAAGTTCAGTGGCGTAGAGTTTTCAAAAGGCAGTCAACTAAAGCTGGCTTTGATCCCTTACCGTTATGCGACCGGAATTTTTTATAAAAAATCGGATGATATCATGTTCATGGGCGGATTTGACGACGATCAACAATTTTATGTTGAAACCGCATCCGCATTCGATATTTACTTTGCCGGCGAGTCCAGTTTGTATGATCATCTATCAATCGGGGATGGCAGTATGGCGATAAAGGGCAGCGCGGATATTATCGACGGGCGCGCGATCGTCTCGAACGTTCCTATCGGGGCGGGGAATCGGGTTTATGCTCTAGTAAGCAAAAATGATGAAATAGAAAAAGCGTATATGATCGGCCAGAAGCCTTTTTCCGACTACCGAATTTTCAAGGTGATCGCCAAGGATGCGGACTTGGACTACTATTCAAACGTAGACAGTTTCATGTATGAATGGTTTTCTGAAGAAAGCCCCGAGGAAGGCCCTGGAGAAAGCCTTGACGATTTTGTCGTGGAGCAACCGGCCGGCAATGTTTTGTTCTATTACGCCATGAGCAACAATTATCCGTTTATTTCCGTCAATGATGGGGTAGATGAAAGAATCATAACGGCGTATGATAACTATAGCGCGACGGTCGTAACTTCCGACAATGTATACACGCTGGCCTTGAAGAAATCATTGCCGGAAATGGATCAATCGCTCTCCCGTCAACCGGTATTTGCCATGAAGTGGGGGGAAGGGGAAGGTGAGTTTCCCGTTCCGAGCATGACGATCTATGTATCGGACAGCCAAGGAAGGGTGTCGTTTCTGGGAGAAATGGAAACCGAAATCGCTACGTTTCCGCTATTCTTTTATTGGCAAGCAGGTATCCCGTCTCCATTTCGGATTATTCCGGCCGGTTCCGTAGCTTTTAGTCCCGACGATGATACGAAAGCGGAATTGCCGGTCGTCCAGCTGCTTAGACCCGGTTCGGAATCTTCCATATTCGGGCTGCAGGATCTAGTATGGGTAGCAACGCGTGCGGATAAATTGAAAGATGAGTACAACGAGCCGTTCGACGTATCGAGACTTTTGGAGTTTCTTATTCCTAGATCGCTGGGTTTATGAGCAAAGGAGAAGCCGATGAAAAAAACATTCAAACTGATAGCCTCGCCGTTGCTGGCCGCAGCGATGCTCCTGACCGGCGCGACGGCCTTCGGAGCAGGCATCGATAAAGCGGTAGTCGGCGGAGAAGGGCAGCTGTTATCCCAAGTATCGACGTCGGCAGGGAAAGGCGACTTGGGCGAAACGAACGGAAAAGCGGCGGAGGCGACGTTCCGCGCTCCATGGAGCTTGCTGCCGCTGGCCGATGGTTCGGTTCTGATCGCGGACGCGAGAAGCCAGCTGATCCGGAAGCTGTCCGGCAACGAGATCAGTTCGTTCGCCGGCATTACGATCAGCAAGGACGCCTATAACTACCCGATCGGCGGATTGCTGGACGGCAAGGAGAATACGGCCGTCTTCCAGCAGCCGAAAGGGTTGGCCGCCGATACGAAGGGCAACATCTATGTCGCCGATGAGAAAAATCATGCGATCCGTAAAATCGATAAGGACGGAAACGTCACGACTCTAGCCGGCAACGGCGTGTTCGGCAACAAGGACGGCAAAGGAAAAGAGGCTTCGTTCAAGTTTCCTCAGGACGTCGCGGCAACTTCGGACGGAACCGTGTATGTCGCGGATACGCTGAATAACGAGATTCGCAAAATAACGGCTGACGGAACCGTTACGACGCTGAACGCTCCTTCGAAGCGGGTTGTGGAAGTGGTGCCGGGCCAAGTCGTACCGGCCGGCGAATATGCGGATGGGCCGCTGGCGACGGCGAAATTCAACGAACCGACCGGCATTGTCATCGATTCCAAAGGGAACCTGTACGTCAGCGACTCCGGCAACCAACTGATCCGGTACGTCGACTTGACGTCGAATACGGTGACGACCGTTGCCGGCAGCACTTCCGTCCAGTATGCGAAGTCGGAGCTGTATGTATCGGGAGATTTCGCCGACGGCGCAGCCGCGCAAGCGAAATTCAACTTCCCGAGAGGACTCGCGCTTACGCCTGACGGCGGTCTTCTGATCGCGGACAGCTTGAACCATTCGATCCGTTATTTGAAGGACGGCGTAGTCAAGACGATCGCCGGGGAGAAGGACGGATACGGGGGAAGCGCGGATGGAACGGAACGCAATGCGGAGCTGCACCATCCGTCGGACGTAGCGGTGCTCGGCGATGGAAGCTTGCTGGTGGCGGATGCGTACAATAATAAAATACGCAAAATCGACTTCTACGACCTGCCGGCCGGTATAACCGCAGACGGTACGATCAAGGTCGTGTACGGCAACAAAAAAATCGAGTTCGACGCTCAGCCGGAGCTAAGCAACGACCGGACGATGGTGCCGGTACGCATCATTACCGAAGCGCTAGGGTTCGCCGTCAAATTTGACGAGAATCCGCAAACGACGGAACAAACCGTCGATTTGAGCAAAGGCGATGCAACGGTCCGGTTGACGATCGGAAAAGCCGAAGTGCAAAAAATCGTAAAAAACGGTTCGGCGACAACGAAAACGATCGATGCGCCCCCGTATATTAAAGAGGACCGCACTTATGTCCCTGTCCGGTTTTTCGCCGAGGAGCTCGGCCTGGACGTGCAGTGGGATAACGCGACGCGTACGGTCATACTGCGCGACAAGCTTGCAAAATAATACAATCAGCTTACAGGATGGAAGCCGTCGATTCGACAGGCTTCTTTCTTTTTTTCGCTCCACGCCCGACAACCTCGTACCGAAGCACCATTTTCGCACGGTCCCTTCAAAACCGCAACGGAGCGGCCGATATACAAAGTAGAAAATGTCGGATGGCCGTCCGGCGGCCTACGCTCTCGGGAAAAAGAGGAGGGAAAGCGGATGGAATCGCCACCGGAAGATCCTCAATATTTAAAAGACTATATCAAAGAGCATCCGACCAATAAAATGGCCTGGTATTTATTGGGCCGCCAATACGTTGCCAAGGGCGAAATCGGAAAGGCCAATTACTGCTTCGCCCAAGCGGGAGAGGTGTACCGGGCGTTCGAGGATGGAACCGTATTCGGGGGAGCGGACGAGAAAGAGCTTGAAACGACCGAGGAGGCCGATGCAAGCGCGGGCCCAAAAGGAAAGCGCAAGCCGGCAACGTGGAAGACCGCCATAATCGGTTTATTGCTGCTGCTCGGCAGCCATATCCCGTTTCAACCGGACCGGTTGGAAAGCTCCGCTACCGAAGCCTCCGCAGCCGCTGCATCCGAAGAAATTGCCGGTGCTTATGGACAGCAAACTGTGGGCGTACCGGGCTATTCGCCGGGAAGCATTGATGTCATATACGCCGTATCGGGAAGCTCGGGAGCAAATCGCACAAGCCAGATCGGAGAACTGCTGCAACGGTTTCAGAATAAAGCGGCGAACAAAGCGGATATGCTGCTGCTGGCCGAGCCGAAGTGGATAATGGAGCGGAAATGGCTGCTGTGGCCCGTCCCCGCCAAGCCGATCGTAACGGTCGAGCATTCGGAGACGGTTGCCGGCACCCGCCTTACGTATTACGATGCCGGTACATGCCGATGCGAGCCGGCAAACGGAGCCGTATCCGCGGCGAAATACGCCGAATGGCAAAACGACCAACTGCAGCAGCTGATCGTCCGTTCCTCGATCTCGTCTTACGAGGCCGTAAACGGAAAAAGGCCGGACAACATCGACCAGATGGTCCGCAACTATCCGGATAATTGGATGTCGGGCTATACGCCCTCCATGAAGGCTTATTTCGAACGTTTGGCTGCGGACCGGCAAGGAGGGAGCGAAGCGCCCGGGGGCCTATCTCCTTCCGCCGCTGCAGCCGGCGCCGAGCAGGCAGGCGGACCCTCGCTATTGCCGGGTGCGGAAGCGTTGCAGCAGCCGCTTCGCATCCTGGTCGACAAGACGACCCATACGCTGGCGCTGGTGAGCGGAAACGTGCTGCTGCGCAGCTACCCGGTAGGGCTCGGCGGCGAACGGACTCCGGAGGGGGAGTTTTCGATCACGGAGAAGGTGCGCAATCCGAACGGCCGCGACAACGGCACATTCGGAAGCCGCGGGATGACGCTTTCCGACACGCTGTACGCGATTCACGGCACGAACCAGCCCTCGAGCATCGGCAAGGACAAATCGCTCGGCTGCATCCGTATGCTGAAGCCGGACGTGGAAGAGCTGTTCGACATGGTGCCGAAAGGGACTAAAGTGATCATCGGGCAAAACCTGCTCATCCCGGCCGAAACGTACCGCTCCGAAACGCCATTGCGGGTTCCGTCCACGACGGACGAGACGAATCCGAACAAAACGTATAAATGGCTGGACTGACGAAACGACGAAAAACCCGTGCCGACGGCGCACAGCTTTGCATCGTCGCAGGGTAGTAAATTTCCTTTGGAACGTATGAGAAGGGATTCTGAACGAAGCAAACTCGCTGAAGTGCATTCGTGTCGAAGAGGGTTCGCGGAGCAATCCGTTCGTCTGTGCATGCAGATGGAACGGACTGCTCTGACGAGCGCTTTTTTTCTACTACAGCATAATTCCCTTACAGGAGAGCGGATGTACCGCATGATTGGTTGGTGAACGCAGGCTGATATGGCCGGCCTATTGCGGGACTGCGAATTCAACAAATAGCGGAACTGGAGTATGCTATTGATCCGAGTACTGGTGTTGATTGCAAAATAACGGAAAACCTTTCCGCTATTCCGCTTCTCACGATCATTTTCACCCCGAAAGACCGTGATAACGGAAGCCTGTTCCGTTATCTTCAAGAGTGTAACGGAATTGGGGACAATAACGGAATATAGTTCCTTTATTCACGGGCAACGTCATGTCACGCCCATCAAAAGCATCCAGGTCGCATGCGGATTATGCTGTCGTAGTTTTTCGTGCCGTCGTCAAGCTCAGCAGCTGTTCCGTCTGCTTCTCTGCAAACGATCAGGGGTTCCAAATGAGCAGGACGATCATCAGCAGCACGATCGCGCCGATGATCGAGCCTACCCATATAACCGCTTTTCTGTTTACCGTATCTTTCCGTCTGCGCTGCATGTAGTTCGGTTTCCGGTTCGCCACTGGAATCAACCTTTCCTCCGAAATTAGTAGGTACTGACGGGACTGTGGAGCGAAGAAGCTTTTCAGAATATTATAACAAATCGCCCAGTGCAATGAAAGGGTTTACATGGCGTGCGAATAAATCGGATCACGGCAACTCGGCACTTTCTTTTTCCTTCAGAAACGGATAAACTGATCGATAGAGTCTACGACAGAACGGAGTGTACTTCCATGCTTTACCGGAATTTGGCAAAACCTGTATTGTTTCAGATCGATCCCGAGAAGGCCCACCATATAACGGTGGACGGGCTGGGAGCCGCCAGCCGAGTGCCCGGCATGACCGCTCTCCTGCATTCGCTGTACGGCGTAGCCAGTCGTCCGGAGACGTCCGTGTCGTTGTGCGGACTGACGTTTCCGAATCCGGTCGGCTTGGCCGCCGGGCTCGATAAAAATGCAAAGGCGGTGGGGGGCTTTTCTTCGCTCGGCTTCGGCTTCATGGAAGTCGGCACGGTAACGCCGCGACCTCAAAAGGGCAACGATAAGCCAAGACTGTTCCGACTGCCGCCCGACGAAGCGCTCATTAACCGGATGGGCTTCAATAACGTGGGCGCGGAGACGATGGCCGCCCATTTACGGCAGGCGGGCCGCCAACGTATTCCGATAGCGGTCAATATCGGCAAAAACAAAGATACCCCGAACGAGCAGGCCGAGGAAGATTACCGCACGTGTATCCGCAGGCTGTATCCCTACGGCGACTTTTTCGTCGTGAACATCAGTTCCCCGAATACGCCGGGACTGCGCAATTTGCAGCATGGCGCGGAGCTGCAAAGCCTCATAGCCGCGGTCAAGGACGAGATGGAGAAGCAGAGAACGGCCTTGAAGCTGCCAAGCAAGCCGGTATTCGTCAAAATCGCCCCGGACGTAACGGGGAGCGAGCTCGAATATATGGTTGAGACTCTTGTGGCGAGCGGAGTATCGGGCGTGATCGCGACCAATACGACGATCGGACGGGAAGGGCTCGGCCACGCAAACGCCAAAGAGACCGGAGGATTGAGCGGGAAACCGCTGAAGGCCCGCTCGACGGAAGTGATCCGCAGCGTATACCGGCTGACCGGAGGGAAGCTGCCGATCATAGGCTCCGGGGGTATTTTTACGCCGCAAGACGCATATGAAAAAATACGGGCCGGCGCCAGCCTCGTCGAGGTCTATACGGCGCTTATATACAAAGGGCCGGGCTTGCTGCGCGAATTGAACGAAGGTCTTCTCGGCTTGCTGAAGCGCGACGGTTTTACGCACATTTCTCAAGCGGTCGGTGCGGATGCGAAAGCATGACAACGGTTCAGGAGGCGTGCGTATGGATAGCAGGGATTGGAAAAAGTTTTTGATTCCATACGAGCAGGCGGTCGAGGAGCTGAAGGTGAAATTCAAAACGCTCCGTACGGAAATGAAAGCCCGGGAAGAATATTCCCCGATCGAATTCGTGACGGGAAGAGTGAAGCGCATTTCGAGTATTTTGGAGAAGGCGAAGCGGCTTCAGGTTCCGATGGACCGGCTCGAGCAAGGAATCGAGGATATTTCGGGCATCCGCATCATGTGCCAATTCATTCAGGATATCCGGACATTGTCGGAGTTGATCCGGCAGCGGAAGGACATGTCGGTCGTATACGAGAAAGACTACATTACGAATTACAAGGAAAGCGGCTATCGCAGCTACCATATTATCGTCGAATATCCCGTACAAACATCGCTGGGGCTGAAGACGGTGCTGGCCGAAGTGCAGATCCGGACGCTGGCGATGAATTTTTGGGCGACGATCGAGCATTCGTTGAGCTACAAGCATAGGGAGAGACTGCCCGAGGACGTCAAGAACAGACTGCAAAGAGCGGCAGAGGCCGCCCATGCGCTCGACCAGGAAATGTCCAGCATCCGCGACGAAATTATGGACGCCCAGAAGCTGTTCGAGGACAATTCGAACCTGGTATCGAAGGTGCTGGGCCATATCCAGGACTTGTACTACTACCACCGCGTGCGAGAGGCGGCCAGCTTCCAGTTGAAGTTCAACGAATTGTGGGAAACGGAAGAGATTATGGGGATGCGCGCGTTGGCTGTTCAGGTAGAAGAAGCGGTGCTGCGGGCCAAGAAGTCGGACCCGTCCCTCTAGTCCAGGATCATTATCGAAAGTCGAGCAGTTCAAGCCCGTCTCCCGGCTTCGGCCGGATAGCCGCGGGCTAGTTGCGTTGACGACCATGGAGGCGCCGTTATGATCAGTTACGATGTGTTGTATGTGGAATTTTTGTATTACTTCAATGTGGAGCGCGACTATTTCGAGTGCCACGAAGTCATGGAGGAGCTCTGGATGGAGGAAGGCCGCAATCCGCTGCATCAAGGGCTGCTCCAAATTGCGGTAGCTTTGTACCACCACCGCAACGGCAACGTGGGCGGCGCGATCAAGCTGTTTTCCCAAGGGATCGAAAAGCTGGAGTTTTATCCGAAGTTTACGCTCGGCATCGATCTTGGCAAGCTGATCGCGGATTCCAACGCTTATTTGGACAAGCTGCTGGGCATTGAAGAGGAACCGTTCGAATTTTACGATCTCGATATCGCGATCGTCCACAGCGATTTGACCGCGATGGTCGAGGAGCTTAAGGAATTTCCGCCTGTAAAAGGGTCTTGAGATGAACGGCGGGGGCGATCCGGGGTCGGCATGAACAAAAACTGCGACACATAATTCGCGGACAAAATGCATGTACCGCATGGTCGGTGAAAGGCTTGCCGCCTTTGCCGGTGCCTTGCGGAAATTGGATGATCCGACAATTAGCGGAACTGGAGTATGCTATTTACCCGAGTACCCCTGTGGATTGCAAAATAAGGGAAAACCGTTCCGCTATTCCGCTGTTCACGATCGTTTCCCCCCCGAAAGACCGAAATAAAGGAAGTCTCTTCCGTTATCTTCAAGAGAGTAATGGAATACGGGACAATAGCGGAATACGGTTCCTCTATTTCCGGCCACACGCTGCTCACGCTTCATCGAGAGCTCTCCGGACTGCATGCGGATAATGCTGTCGTAGAAAAAAGAAGCGGCGCCCCGGATTCGGGATGCGCCGCGATTGCCGCCGTCATTTTTTCTTGGCGTCCTCGAAAAATTTCTTGAAGTCGGCCTCCGAATAGCCCGGTTGCCCGTTATTGCTGATGCCGCCTTCCATGCGCAGCACTTCCTTGCCGCCCTTGTAATAGACGATCGTAGGCGTAGCCGTAATTTTAAACTCGTTCCAGCCGGCTTCGTACTCCCATAGATTCAGCTGCTTGAGATCGACGCCTGCCGTCTTGGCGATCGGGTTCAGCACCGGGGTCGTGACGAGACAATGCGGACAAGTCGTCTGGAAATAGTAAACGAACATATCCTTTTTCGCGTTCAACTCGTTTTTCAGATCGGCCGGCTTGATGATGTTCTGGTAGTTGGCGTCGTTTAACTGGGCCAGCGTCTCGGGCTTCAGCTTGGCCGCGTCGACTCCGTACAGCTGCTTCGATTTCTCGTTCGTCGCCGTATCGATTTTGCTTGTGCGGGCTTCTTCCTTGGCCTTTTCGCTTTGATGATTTACAATGAAAAGAAGGACGAAAAGTCCGACGATAACACCTAAATAAATCAACAGCTTCTTCACGATTTCACCCCGGATAGTATGATTGAAATTACTTATTCTACCCGTCCCCCTTCGTTTCCTTCCGGAAGCGGGTGGGAATTGTTGATCATTTTTTGAACTTGATCGGGATGAAAGAGCGGAGAACAGCATAAGATGGCCAAATTGCCCGACTTCTTTATGAGAAAAATGGAGTGTCTGCTACAAGATGAATATCCGGCTTTCCTCGATTCGTACGAACAGCCGCGGCTTCAAGGAATCCGGGTAAACGGGCTGAAAATGGCTGTTGACGGGTTCCAAGAAATGTCGCCTTTCCCGCTGTCGCCAATCCGGTGGGCCAAGGGAGGCTTCTATATCCCGGAGACCGAGCGTCCCGGCAAGCATCCGTATTACCACGCCGGCTTATATTACGTGCAGGAGCCGAGCGCCATGGCCCCGGTAGAGCTGTTGGACGTCCGGCCGGGCGACAAAGTGCTCGACCTGTGTGCCGCCCCGGGCGGCAAAACGACGCAAATCGCGGCCAAGCTGGAGGGCAAGGGGCTGCTCGTTACGAACGATAACCAGCCGGACCGGGTCAAAGCGCTCGTCAAAAATGTAGAGCTGTACGGAATTACGAACGCCATCGTCTTGAACGAGACGCCGGAACGGCTCGCTCCTGCCATGCCCGGTTTTTTCGATAAAATATTGGTCGATGCGCCGTGCTCGGGCGAAGGGATGTTTCGCAAGGACGATAGTATGGTCAAAGGGTGGGACGAGCATTCGCCCCGCCGTTATGCCGATATGCAGAGCGGTATACTGGCGAAGGCCGCGGACATGCTGAAGCCGGGCGGACGACTCGTCTACTCTACCTGTACGTTTTCTCCGGAAGAGAACGAACAAATCATCGAAGCATTTTTGCGTGAGCGGCCTGGCTTCCGGGTAGTTTCTATACCTCCGCAGCACGGATTTGCACCGGGACGGCCGGATTGGATCGCTCAAGTTCAGGGCGGTCGCCTGGACGAGCTTTCTCGGACGGTGGAGGGAACCGTCAGGCTGTGGCCGCATAAACTGCCCGGCGAAGGGCATTTCGCTGCGGTATTGGAGCGTACTTGCGGCAGAACGGATCCCGAATCGGAAGCGATGTTTACCCGTCCGAAAAAATCATATGATCGCAATGCGCAGTCGGACAGCCGGATGAAGCGCAGATTCGAGGAAAAGGCCGGTCGAACGGACGGCAAGCAACGCATTAACGGCAGAAGCGCGAATGGCGGAAGACCGGAGGGAGCTTCAAGGTCTGGCGTTGCCTCTGCATCCGACGGCGAATATTTGTTCCGGTCTTTCGCGGCCGGACAGTTGAATGCCGAATTGTCCGGTAATGTGAAGCTTCAACGGGACTATGTTTATTTGAGCCCCGAGGAAGCGCCGGACTTGGACGGACTGAAGGTCGCCCGCCCGGGCTGGTTCGTGGGAACGCTGCGCGGAGACCGGTTCGAGCCCTCGCATGCGCTTGCGATGGGCATGAAGCGCGATACCGACTCGGTTCGCTCGATTGACTTCGTCACGGGCGAGCCTGAAGTTATCCGGTACTTGAAGGGCGAGACACTGCAAATTTCCGAAGAGCGGCTTCGTCGGAGCCGCCCGGATTTGCAAGCCAAAGGGTACTGTCTCGTATGCGTCGACGGCTATCCGCTCGGATGGGGCAAATGGATGGATGGCATGCTGAAAAACGAATATCCGCCGGGATGGAGGTGGTCTTGATTGGGCAAAAAGCAACGGGTCGATAAAATATTGGCGCATATGGGTTACGGCACGCGAAGCGAAATTAAAAGGCTGGTCAAGCAGGGCGCGGTGCAGGTCGGAGGCAAAACGGTCAAGGATAGCGGACTTCAGGTCGATCCCGAGCTGGAGACGATCACGGTCGACGGCGAACGGGTCGAATTCCGCGAATTCGTCTATCTGATGCTGAACAAGCCGCAAGGCGTCATCTCCGCTACGGAAGATTCGCGCGACCGGACGGTAGTCGATCTGCTGGCGGACGAATACGTCCATTTCGAGCCCTTTCCGGTCGGCCGGCTCGATAAAGACACGGAAGGGCTTCTGCTGCTGACGAACGACGGCAAGCTGGCCCATAACTTGCTGTCACCGCGCAAGCATGTACCGAAAACCTATTTCGCCGAAGTAGATGGCAGCGTTGGCGAAGCGGATGCCGTCGCATTCGAGAAGGGCGTCGAGCTGGACGACGGCTATGTAACGATGCCGGCCAAGCTCGTCATTCTGAAGGAGGGCGATCCGGCCGCGGGACGCGTGTCCAAAATCGAGCTGACGATCACCGAAGGCAAGTTCCATCAAGTAAAGCGAATGTTTCAGGCGGTCGGCAAGAAGGTCGTTTACTTGAAGCGGATCGCCATGGGGCCGCTGCTGCTGGACGAGCATCTGTCCGTCGGACAATACCGGGAGCTGACGGAGGACGAGCTGAAGCAATTGAAGGGACGAGAAAATGACTGACGCGGCGCTTGGAGATGCAATCGAGCGGTTTAACGATGCGAAGTCGCGACAGATCGATGGGGGTTGACCAGAGAACGTGAATTACCGACTAATTGCGCTTGATGTGGACGGCACCTTGCTGAACGATCATTACGAGCTGACCGAGCGGACGAAGCGCACGGTCAGGGACGTGTATGAAGCAGGGGCTACGATTGTGCTCTGTACCGGCCGTTCGCCGGTCAACACGCTCCCGCTGATGGAGGAGCTCGGTTTGGAGGGTACGCTTATTACGCACAACGGAGCGGCGACGATAAGCTCGCGCGATAAGCGGATCGTCCACCATTTTCCGTTTGCCGTCGAGCAATTGGCCGAGCTTGTCCGATATTGCCGGGAACGCAAAATCCATCTGGATGTGTGTACGCCGTTCCGATTATATATTGAAACGGATTTGAGCGAAACGGAGGCGGCGATGTACCGCAAGTTCATGCTGGAGCCGGATCGGCTGGACGATGTTCTTGCGCTGGGCGAAGCGCCCGTCAAATTCACCGTATTCGGCGATAAAGGTGCAATAAACCGCGTAGAGGAAGACTGGCGGAATATGTCGCTCCCATTGACCGTGCTGCGCAGCGGAGACTATTTTATAGACATCATGCATCCGGAAGCGACGAAGGGGAACGCGCTTAAACGGCTGGCCGAATCGCTAGGTATCGAACGTTCGCAAGTGATGGCAATCGGCAATTACTTCAACGATTTGGAGATGATCCGTTTCGCCGGCCTCGGGGTCGCCATGGATAATTCCCCGGACGAGGTGAAGCGGGAAGCCGACGTCGTGACCGCATCCAATAACGAGGACGGCGTTCATTTGGCGCTTAGCCGGTATTGTTTGGGGAGGTAGCCGTTTTGGCTCCAAAAAAAGGGACTGGCGCCGCGAAGCGCCAATCCCTTTTTTTGGTTCAGGTGCGACAATTAGTAGATAAACGGACGGGATACGATTACCAACAGGATGAACAGTACGAGAATAACGCCAGTGGACGTAAATGCGCCTCCAACTCCGGACATTCGAATTCCTCCCTTGATTCTATTGGTTTGTTAAGGGGCTGGCTTCGTTCCCTTGTTATTAGTAGATAAACGGGCGGGATACGATGACCAACAGGATGAACAGCACGAGAATAACGGCGGTCGACGTAACTAAACCTCCAACACCAGACATTGCGATTCCTCCCCATTTGAAGGTATTTCCCGAATGCGCCAGTCGTTGTGCAGCCGCTGATCGCTTGTTGCTCTAGGTGGATTTCGCATTCGGCATACACCATCATATTGTGATGGTCCCACATCCGATTGGACATTTGCCCCGGCGCATAGAAAATGGGCGTCATCAGGATAATAAGGGGGAAGTTGGAATCAGCCCGAAAGGAGAAACCGAGTCCATGGCAATGATCACGTTAAGGCCCGATCTTAAAACGGTCGGCGGAGAAGTTACCGAGCTGCTCCTCGACGGTCGGTTCGTCGGAGCGATGACGCTCGTATACCGCGAAGGCGGGCGCATTTCCGGCTCCGTTCAACTCGATCTCGAATCACTTGGCGGCAGTCGGAAGGCGGAAGCGGTAAGCGCCGCCCAAAACTATGTAGAGCACCTGATGGACGCCTTGGCAGCCAAAGAGTGCGAAGTGATCGTTACGTGCAGCGGTTACGACCATATTATTACGGCAGGACATCAGCTCGGAGTGATCGAATCGTTCACGGACGAATCGGACTATTACGAACAAATATCCGGGGAAGAAGACGAGACGCGCCTGGACGATATTGATCCGAACGGTATCGAGACGATGGAAATGCACTCCGGCTTTTCCGGGAACAATATCGAATTGGTGATTGTCGGGGAAAGCCGCAATCGGGTCGAGTACCATATCTACGACAGCGATCAGGAATGGCTGGCCGAGGCGTTCGTCCGGTTGCGCGGTGCCGATGTTATTGCCGAAGTCGATTGGAAGGTCGAGCCGACGGATGAAGAGCTCGAGCATATTACCGATCTGCTCGTCTCCGATTTCGACTCCGATGAAGTGGATACATTTTTGATCGAAATGAAAGTTGACGGGGAAATGATCGAGACGATCGAGCTGACCCATGAGGATCTGCTCGAGCCGGATGTTTTCATCGACGACGAAACGTATAGTTCGGAGGAAGCCAGGAAATATTCGGTCATTCTCGTAAGGGATGACGGCGATACGCTCACCTACGACTTGTATGAGCAGTCGCACGGTGGTTTGCCGATCGGGCAGGCAACCGTCGATGTGAGCAGCCGCGAGCTGACCGGCTTTATCGATTTCCGCGATCCGGGCAGCACGATCGACAGCGAGTTTATCGGTTCGCTGCTCATGCACGAGCTGGATAAGGAAAAAGACTACGAATCGCTTAACCTGACGATGCTCGTGAATAATGAGCCGATCGACGAGATTTTGTTCGAGACGGAGATCATACACTAAACGAAACGAAAAGACGGACATCCCCTCCAATTGGGAATGCCCGTCTTTTTTGCCATGAGTGTAGGGCATTAGCCCATTCTCCGCAGTCCTTTGGGAAAATGATTTTTCAACCGCCCTTCGCTCGCCTTGCCCCATCCGAGCGGGTATCCTTCAACCGAAACCAATGTCCAGCCGGACGTGCCGTCCTTCGCCGGAATCGTCTCGCCCTTCAAATACGCCTCCAGCTCCGGGGCTTCCGCTGCCAAGTCAAGGACGCTCCGGCACATGTCGGACGTTACCGCCATGGCGAGCGAATGAGCCGGCTCGGCGCGCCCTTTTTTGATATGGGCCAAGTGAAGCCCGGGCCGCAACGTTTTTATGCCGTTCAAAGCGTCGGCGCGAATCGGATAATCCCGGGACGCCGGCAGCCAATACAGCTGTTCACCGAAAAGAGCGGGCTCGCCCGAGGGGAGCGGGAAGCCCGGTGCGATATCCCGGAGCAACTCGTCGGCTAGCCGCATGGCTTCGCGTACGGTTTTATCCTTCTGGCCGGGCGTTTTGCCGCCGCGGTCCCGTTCTCTGCGCTCGGATAAGGCATCGCCTTTGCGCAGCAGCGCTACAAAATGGCCTTCCCCACGAATGCGATGAGGCCAGAGACGTTCGGTTTGAAGCAAGGCGAATGCCGGATGTTTGGCGGTAAAGGCGGCGAGCACATCCTCGTTTTCCGATCGGTTGAACGTGCAGGTGGAATAGGCGATTATTCCTCCCGGCTTGAGCATGATCGCTGCCGAATCCAGGATGTCCAGCTGACGGACAGCGCACATGCGGACATGATCGGGAGACCATTCGCGGATCGCATCCGGGTCTTTGCGGAACATGCCTTCGCCCGAGCAAGGCGCGTCGAGCATAATTTTATCGAATGTCCCGACGAATTTTCGTGCCAGCGCGTCCGGTGCGGCGCTCGTGACGATAGCATTCGGAACGCCCAGCCGCTCGACGTTTTCGGATAAAATTTTCGCCCGCGCGGGGTGAATTTCATTCGCTATAAGCAGTCCTTCTCCGTCGAGCAGGCCGGCGATTTGCGTTGTTTTCCCGCCGGGAGCGGCAGCCAGATCAAGCACGGTATCGCCCGGCTGCGGATTCAGCATCTCGGCCGAGGACATGGCTGACGGTTCCTGGATGTACAATAGTCCGGCTTGGTGGAAAGGGTGCTTGCCGGGCTTTGTCGCATCGTCATAGTAGTAGCCATCCCGGCACCATGGGACGGGCGACAGCCCGAACCGCTCTTTTATAGAGAGCAGAAACGGATCATCGGCTTTCCTATCGCCGAGCTTCAACGGATTCAAGCGCAGACCGTATGTCCGGTCTTCGGTATGGCTTTGCAAATACGACTCGGCTTCTTCGCCAAGCTGGTTGCGGATTTGGTCGATAAAAGGTTGCGGAAGCGTGGTCATCGTTCTTCTCCTTCGATTCGTAGCTTGATGAAAAGTGCGGTTCACGGCGATGCCGCGACGAGGCGCCGAAGCTGTTGCGAGGCTCAAGCCCCTGCTACTAATTTGCCGCGGCGCCCTTGCTCTGCACATATTTTACGACTTTGTTTTTGCCCGTCGTTTTCGCTTTGTACATAGCCTGGTCGGCTTGGGCGATAAGCTGCTCCGCGGTTATTCCGTTCCGCGATTTGCTGTAGCCGATGCTTACCGTGACGCCGGCCTCGGATTCGATGCGCGCCCTTACTTTCTCGGACAGCTTGGCAATATCGACGGATGAATCGGTAACAAGCAGGACCATCTCTTCGCCGCCGAACCGCCCGGCAAGGCCGATATCCTCGCTTTCCTCCAGCATGATTCTGGCGACAGCCTTCAGCGCTTCGTCGCCGGCATGATGGCCCTGCGTATCGTTAAGCTTCTTGAAATTGTCGATGTCGCTGAACAGCAGCGAAACGGCGTAGCCGTGGCGCATGTACTGCGCCGCCTTGCTCAGCATGTACCGCCGGTTGTACAGGCCCGTCAAGCCGTCCGTTATCGCGGTACGATAGCTGGCTTGCATCAATTCGACGATCCGTTCAAACAACAGCACGAACAGAATAATATAATAGAGCAGGGGCAAATACAGCTCCGTCAGCGTAAGCGCGGATAAAGGACTTTCCAGCATATACCGGTTGATCAAATGCGCCAGATGGACGATAAAAAAGACGGATAGTCCGATTTTGTAAGTGGCGGTTTGTCCGATCCGGTCAGGTACGCCTATGAAGAACACGAAAACGAGCAGCAGCAAGTACAAATCAAGCCCGATGCGCCCGAGAGCCGCCAGCTGCTCCGGAGACCCTTCGAACAGCCGAGGGACGTTCGTCTGAAACGCGGCGAGAAGCATCGTGACAAGCAGGGAAAAATAAAAATAAAGGTGATGGCGCTTTTTTGTGGAATTATAAAGTTGATAGATGGCCCGGTTGATCATAATGAACGCGACGACATGCAGCGTTTGCGCCGCCAAGCCGCCCCATCCTCGAGGACCGTCGATGGAGAGCGACATGCTGATCATCATCGCGTAATGAACGATGAATGCGGCTACGGAAAGCGTAAGCGATACATACGCTTTGCGGCGGCGGCTTGTAAACAGCCGGACGGACATGACGAGGATCATGGCGAGTACGACGAGTATGCCGCTATATGTATAAATGCGGGCGTACGCTCCGACGAACAGTTCCGATACGTTCAAATTAGCCTCCGTGATTCGAGTCGATTCGACTCCATTATAACATCAGAATGAGCGAACATCGATGAATCGTTCTGCCTGATGGTTCAACAATAGCAAGCACCAGCGAATAAGCAGAAATGGGAGAGACGAATGAATATACTGCAAGCTTTATTTTTTCCTCCGGAGCAGCCCGGAGGCGTATCGTCCATGGTACCGTACATTCAGGAAGCGTTTACGGATAAGGGCTGGGAAATGGAGCTGTTCTCGCTGCCGAAGCGGGTCCGCTCCAAAGGAACGGAAGACGTCGCGTTCGAGACGTTCGACTGGCGGCCATTCGCCGGAAATCCGGTCGTCGACAAATATATGCAAACGTACAAGGATTACGTCTGGTGGACGCGGATGCGCATACGCAAATCGTACGATCTCATACACGCGCACCATCCGATAGCGGGCCTTGTCATGAAGCAATTGTTTCCGGACACTCCGGTGCTCGTGACGATCCACTCCAGCTACGAGAAGGAATTGACCTTGAACGGCAAAATCGCGCCGGGCGGGCCGGAGGAAACGTTTTTGACTTCGCTGTACGGGGAGCTCGAGCATAAGCTGGACGGGATCGTGACCGTGTCCCATTCGTTCAAGCGGTATTTGTCAGGCTTCGTCCGCAACGGCGACTCCATCGGCGTAATTCCCAACGGCTTCGACGAGAGAAGATTCCGGCCTGTGTCACATGATAATGCAGTATCCCAGCTCATCTCGGTATGCCGTCTCGTGCCGGCGAAAGGAATCGATGTGCTGCTGCAGGCTTGCTCCGAATTGAAGCGGCGCGGCCATCCGTTCGTGCTTCACCTGATCGGGGACGGGCCGATTCGCGAAGAGCTGGAGCAACTGGCCGTGGAACATAACATTTACGACGAAACGATTTTTTATGGCTACATGCTCCACCCGGAAGAATTCATGCCTTTCTTCGATATATTCGTGCTGCCGTCGAGAGCCGAGGCGTTCGGCTCCGTTTTTGCAGAGGCGGCGCTCTGCTGTCTGGCGCTCGTAGGCACCGACGTAGGCGGAGTGGCCGAGCAAATCGAGGACGGCGTGAATGGCCTGCTCGTCCCGGTCAACGACCCGCAGGCTCTCGCCGACGCCTTGGAGAAGATGATGTCCGACCCGGATTACCGGTACCAGATGGCCCGGTCCGCTTGGCTGAAGGCGAAGAGCACCTACTCGCTCAGCCGCGTCATCGGCCAGCTGCAGCAGCTGTACAGCTCGCTCAGCCGCGTCCCGTTTTCAGATGATGAATAGCCGTCAGCATCCATAATTTACTTGGCAACATGGAGCCTCGCCGTTTCGATTCGACCATCGAACGGGGAGGTTCTTTCTTATGATCCCATTATACTCGAAAAAGGGAACGCTTGTACGTGTCCGTTATCCTTTGTACAATGGAATGAGAATGAGAAACGGTTTGCTATTACGGATAGGAGGTGCGCTCGTTGAAAGCTTTCCGGTTTATTCATGCGGCAGACCTTCATCTGGACAGCCCGTTCAAAGGCTTGTCCGCTTTGCCGCCGTCCGTTCGCGACCCTTTGCGGGAATCGACGTTCGATGCGCTGCAGCGGCTCGTCGGGATCGCGATAGACGAGCGGGCGGATTTCGTCCTGATCGCGGGAGACGTATACGATTCGGCCGACCGCTCGCTAAGGGCGCAGCTCAGGTTTCAACGCGCGGTGGAGACGCTCGCGGAGCGGGGCATTCCGGTATATGCGGTACACGGCAATCACGACCCGGACGACGGGCGCAAGGCAAAGCTGCGCTGGCCGGATTCGGTCCGCTTTTTCTCTTCGGCCGAAGCGGAATGCTTCCCGGCGAGCGACCCGCTTCGCGGCGATTTGGCCTACATACACGGATGGTCGTATCCGACCGCCTCGGTGACCGAAAATCCGCTTTCCCGATACGGCAGCCCTCGGACGGGAGGGTATAATATCGGGCTGCTGCACGCAAATGCGGACGGCGATCCCGGGCACGACAATTACGCGCCATGCTCGGTCAAGGAGTTGATCCGTACCGGGATGGATTATTGGGCTCTCGGCCATATCCATTCGCGACGGGTGCTGAACGACAGACCGCCGATCGTATACCCGGGCAATTTGCAGGGACGAAGCGTGCGGGAGACGGGAGCGAAAGGCTGTTATGTCGTCGACGTGGCCGAATCCGGCAGGACGTCGCTCTCCTTTCGCGCTGCGGATGCGGTACGCTGGTTTGCCGCCGATATTTCGATCGAGGGAATGACTTCCGAGCAGGAGCTGCGAGATCGGTTGGAGGAGCGGATGCGCGAATGCGAGGAAGAGGCCGGAGGCCGGCCTTCGATCGTCCGCTTCCGCTTGGAAGGAAGGGGACCGCTTCACCGGGCGCTGCGGCGCCATGGTCCGGTCCGGGAGCTGACGGAGGAGCTGCGCGAAGCGCAGAGGAGAAGAGCCGAAGGAGAAGACGGAGCGCCGTTCGTATGGATCGAATCCGTGCAGGTGCGTTCGGGATCGGAGTTGGATATGCGGCTTGCGGCAGGCCGCAGCGGTTTTCTCGGCGATCTGATGCAGCTGTCGGAAGAGCTGGCCGGAGACGACGTCAAGCTGCAAGCTTTCTGCGAAGAGGCGCTTGCCCCGCTGCTCGCCCATCCGAAAGCCGGGGCGCTAATGGCCGGGCTGCTCGGCGAGGAGCGCGCAGACTGGCTGAAGGCTGCCGAGATAATGGCGATCAGCCTGGTAGCCGAGGAGGAGGGATGGGACGAATGAACATCCGGGATATCCGGATCGACGCCTTCGGTACGCTGCGGGACCGGCGGTTCGCGCCGGAGGGGCCGATTACGCTGTTTTACGGGCCGAACGAAGCGGGCAAAAGTACGATCATGGGATTTATACGGGCCGTTCTGTTCGGCCTGCCTCCGCGAACCGTATCCTCCAACTTGTACGAGCCGCATGCCGGCGGCATGTACGGAGGGGCATTGACTCTGGAGCTTGGCGAAGGCCGCTCGTATCGCGTCGAGAGGTCGTTCCAAATCGATTCCGGCGGACGGGGAAGAAGCGGAGGCGGCAAGGTCAAGGTGACACGTCTGCACGAAGCGGACGGCGTTGAGCGTTCGTCGCGATCGGCGGAAACGGGAGGAGCCCAAGACGAGGCGCTGCTCCGGGAGCTGCTGGGAGGCGTTCAGGGCGAGCTGTTTCGCAGCGTGTTCGCCTTTGGCTTGAGCGAGCTTCAGGAGCTCGGGTCGCTGCAATCGGACGAGGTGGCCGGATATTTGTACAGTGCCGGCTGGGGCGCGCAAGGAAGCTCTGTCGTCGCGGCGGAACGCCGGATCGTTCAGGAAATGGATAAGCTGTACCGGCCCAAAGGCAAAAACCAGGAAGTCGCCTTGCTCGTCAAACGGTGGGAGGAGGGCCGATCCGAGCTGAGGCGCAGCAAGGAGAAGCTGGCCCAGTACATCTCCTGGGGAGAAGAAGCCGACCAATTGGAGCGGGATATCCGTTCGGCTGACGATACGCTGCGAAGCGTCAGGGATGCGGCGCTGAGAACCGATAGATGGCTTCGCTCGAGAGAGCACGGGCTGAGGCTCCAGGCCGTCGGGCGGAAGCTCGGTGAGCTGCCGCTTTTTGCCGCCTTTCCCCATGACGCCCTATCCCGCTTCGAGGTTCTGAATGCGGATCGCGAACGTCTGGGCGAAGAGCTGCGAGAAAGGGAAGCGAAGCTTCGCGCAACCGGACTCGCTCTGGAGTCTATACGCGTCGATGAAGCTCTTGTGGCGGAAAGGCAGAAGCTGGAGTCGATGCTGGAGCGGGCCGGGGCTTATAGGGAAGCGCGCTCTCTGCTGAGCGGACTGCGGAGTGAGGCGCAGGCGGATGAAAGAGCTGCGGAGCTTGTGCTGGAGCAGCTCGGAAACGGTTGGACGGAGGCGGATTTGATAGCATATCCGCTCTCGGTTGCCGACCGGGAAACGGTACGTGAGGCCAAAGCGAAATGGGACGAGCTGCGCAAAGAGGAGGAGCTGCTCCGTGCCGATGCCGGACGGACGGCTCGGGAGCTGGAAGAAGCCGGGAAGGCTGCAGTCGTTGCTCGTTCCGCTTACGAACGGGCCGAGAGCTTATCCGGGCATGGCGAAGCCCGGTGGGAGCCGTCCGCCGAGGCGATGAAGCGCAAGCTCGCCCAGCTCGGCTCCGACTACACGGAATGGAGCAGGCTGCGGCAGGAGCTGCGTCATCTGGGCCAGCGCGAGCGGGATTACCGGCTGTTTCGCGAGCCGGCATTTGACGGTAGGGCAAGAAGCAAGCAGGCGACGGAACGGAGCGGCAATGGCGGCTTCTACCGATGGCGTCCCGCATTGCCCGTAGCGGCCGCTTTGATCGTTCCGGGCTTGCTGTGGATGCAGGGACAGGAAGCTATGGCCGCCGTCACCCTGCTTCTGTTCGCCTCGACGGCCGTTCTGATGCGGCCGGGAGCGCGGAACGGCACTGCGCCTGAGGGGCGAGAAAACGGACAACCAGTCCCCTTTTCGGAAGAAAAGCAATCGATTCGGCGGCAGTTGAATCAACTGGAACGGTCGGTCCTGGATAAAACTTTAGCTTGGAGGCTGACATTTCCGGAATATGCCGCCGCGGCAAACGGAGCAACGGCCGATACCGAAGCCAGTCTCCCGGAGAGCTGGTTATCCGAAGCGCGACAGGCAGCCGAGCAATGGTTGGAAACGCGGAGCGTTTTGGAGCGACTGGAGAAAGCGATGGGCGAAGCGGATGAGGCGGCTGCACTCTCGCTCGGGAAGAACGAAGCGGCTTCCCGCCGTCACCGGGAGGCGGAGAACAGTCTCGCCGAATGGAAGGAAGACTGGGAGAGCTGGCTTCGGGAGCGGGGCATTTCCCGCGGCTTGAGTCCGGACGGCGCCTTGGAGTGGCATTTGATCGCGGAGCAAGGAAAACAGCTGCTGCGGCGGCGGGAAGCGGTCAAACGCCGGATTAACGCTATGGAGGCGGAAGCCGAGTCCTTCGAGCGGGAAGCCGAAGCGCTGGGCGGCCGAATCGACGGCGATCCGCTGTATGCGCTGAAGCGCCGCAAAGCCGAGGCGGACGAGGAGCAGTCGAGTCTGTCGGAGCGTGAACGGCTGTCCAAGGAGCGCGACAGGCTGGCAGCCGAGACGCAGCTATGCCGGGAGAAGCTGGAGGGCGTCCGGACCCGGATCGCCGAGCTGTGGCGAGATGCGGGAGCGGATACGGAGGAGCGGTTCCGCGAGCGCGTCCGGTTGAGGGAAGAGAGAGCCACGCTCGAGCGGGAGCGGGAGGAGCTGGCGACTGCCCTCGATTCGATGCTCGGCTCGGAGCTGCGCCAGGAAGCGGAGCAGTCGCTCCTTCGGCCGCCCGAAGAGCTGGAGAGCGAGCTGGAGCGGTTAGCCGGGCTGCAATCCGATACGGAACGACGGCTCGACGGGCTGAGAGACAGAAGGGGCCGGCTGCGCAACGAGATGGAGAAGATGGAGAGCGGAGAGGAGCATGCCGAGCGGCTGCAGCGGGTACAGGAGACCGCGACGGAGCTGGAGCAGCATTCTCGCCGCTGGGCAGTTTTGGCGCTCGCTACGGCGTTATTCGGCCGGACGCGCGCACTGTACGAGACGGAGCGGCAGCCGGCCGTCCTCCGCCGTGCGTCCGGCTATCTGAATGCGATGACCGGCGGCCGTTACGCCCGGATTATCGCTCCGCTTGGCGAGAAGAGGCTCGTAGCGGTCAACCGCGACGGCGAGCCGGTCGATTCGGCAAAGCTGAGTCGCGGGGCGGCGGAACAGCTGTATATGGCGATGCGGTTTGCGTTGGCCGACGAAACCGCTCCGGCTGCCGCCTTGCCGTTCGTCATGGACGACGTATTCGTCAACTTCGACGAAGAGCGTCTCCGCCTGTGTCTGGAGCTGCTGCCGTCGCTTGCCGAACGCAGGCAGCTGCTCCTGTTCACCTGCCATGAGCACGTCGTGCGTACAGCGTCAGACCTTATTGCTCCGCTGCAAGTCATACGATTGTGAAGATATTGGCAGCAAGCCCGCCGTACCGCGTTAATGACGGTCGGCGGGCTTTCCCGATTACAAACGCTTTGCCGTTGAAAAGCCCCCGCTTGCCTCCGCTTTTGGTTTCCTCAAAAAGCAAGTTATTTTCCTGTCGATATACAATATTGTCCAGTGGGATAAAAAAGACTCCTGTATAATACATATCTATACAACAGTGCGATTGGGCCGGAAGCAGGACCGTGACGATGCGACAACAGAACGCGGAAAGGAGGTACAATCGTTCACTCTGGATCAGCTTATGCATTTTAAATGTTTTGGAAAGCGATTTCATTTGCTTGCTTGCGCCTTTCAAACGATATTTATTCAGGAGGTCATATTCAATTGAACAAACTTCGCATGGCATCGCTGTCATTCATCGCGATTGTTACGGGTACTCTGGTTGCATGCAGCCAAGGACCAAGCAACGATAAGGATAAGGCGGCTCCGGACGCTTCCGTACCGAAAGCCAACTCGACCGATTACAAAGGGGGCGCGGCGGAGCTGCTGGTGCTCGACGTAAATACGGGCACCACGGACGAACAATTTCAAAAGTTTTTCGTGGAGCCTGTCAAAGCCAAGCACCCGCAAATCAATTTGAAGAAAACCGTAGATACCCTCGACAAGCTGCTCGCGGCGGGAACGGCTCCGGATATGGTTTTGGTCAGCAACGCTTCCTTGGCGACGATGCTCGAAGCCGATATCCCGGAAGATTTGACGCAGATGTTCAAAACATATGGAGTGAATACGGCACAGCTCGAGCCGGCCGTGTTCCAGCAATTGCAGAAGCTCGGGGATCAGAAGGCGCTCTACGGACTTCCCTTTTATATGAACTACGGCATCATGGTTCATAACCGGGATATATTCGACAAGTTCGGCGTACCGTATCCGAAAGACGTAATGACCTACGAGGAGCTCCTCGAGCTGGGGAAAAAACTGACGCGCAGCGACGGAGGCACCAATTATATCGGCGTTATGCCGCCCGACCTGAGACAAATGTATTGGCAGTACGGGGTGCCCGTATTCGATAAAACGAAGGGCAAATCGTCCTTGACGTCGGACCGTCATGTCCAAGTGTTCTCGCTGTTGAAGCAGTTTTATTCGATTCCCGGCTATTTGGATAACGGCAAGCACAGCCATTCGGTCGATCTGTTCTTCAAGGAGCAGCGGATGGCGATGTATCCGAACTGGGTCGCCGCCATGGTCACCTTCTTCGACAGAGCCGGGACAAAGGATGCGTTCAATTGGAATGTGACCGCCCATCCGAGCTACAGCGACAAGCAAGGGCTTGGGAAAGAGGTCGATTTCGCGATCGCGGTCGTCAACAAGTCGGGCAAGTACAGGGAGGCGGCCTATCAGGTGCTGCTCAGCTTGTACAGCCAGGAGGTGCAGACGAAGTTCAGCAAGGCCGGACGACTGTCCGTGTTGAAGAACGATGAGATCCGCAAAGTATATGGCGAAGACAGCAGCGTATACAAGGGCAAAAACTTGCAGTCCATGTTCAAGGTATCTCCGTCGCCGCTTCCGGATTCCTCCAAATACGATCCGAAAATCAACGCGCTGTTGATCGGGGAAGTCGTGAAAAGCGTCATGGTCGACGGAACGGATATCAATACGGCATTGCGGAATGCGGAAGACAAGGCCAACAAGGAAATTGTAATCCCGTGAGGCGAAGACGCCACGAATCGGGCCGAACAATCCGATCGGCCCGAAGCTGAATACCGTGCACTTATCCCCGTCCCATTGGCGCGAATGCCGATGGGACGCCGCTATTCAAGCAGCCTCAAGCCGAGTACCCCGGCCAGCGCGCACAAAATGCCGATCAGCTCCTGGAACGACCATCTTTCCTTCAAAAAAACTCGCGCATACAGCAAAATGAGCAGAACGTTCGTGGCCACGACGGCCGACACCAACCCCGTAATGCCGTGCTGGAACGCCGGCAAAATAAAGATCATGCCGGATATGTTGCTCAATCCGACGAAAGCGCCCCAGCCGAGCGTTTTCCGAATGGACCATGCCGCGGGCCTTGCGTCCGCCTTCGGGAAACGTCCGTCCGTATCCGTCCGCGCGCTCGCTGCAGCTGCGCCGGATACGTTTGCAACGGCAACCTCCCTTCTGGCGCCTACGCCAAGCATTCCTTTGCGCAAACGTCCCAAGCTCCACAGCAGGAAAAATAATACGGAGCCGGTAGCGTACATGATGAATAACGTAGGCAATTTGTCCGCATGCCACAGCATCGCCTGTTTGGAAGCCAAGTCGGTAATCCCGAACGTGACCATCGCGAGCAGAGCCCACTGAACGCCCTGCAAATTGCGCCAGGACAAGTCATTGGAATAGCGGATGATGACGATTCCGGCAACGATGACTAGGAAAGCGGCCGCTTGCCATAGGTTCAGCGTCTCCCCCCAGCGGAAGTACGAGACGGCCGCGACCACGACGGGCGTAAGCGCCGTGAACACGGCGACAAGCGACGCTTTCCCGACAGAGAAGCCTTTGTACATGGAGGCGTTGGAGACGAAGGAGAAGGCGCCCATCACCAAGCCGGTCCATACGGCCGGGCTCCAAGATTGACCGAGCGCGAGAGCGGCGGCGATCGAGACGATGGCTCCGGATACGTACACGCCGAGCAGCATCAAGTTCCGCTCGATCGGTTTTTGCGATGTCCATTGGTATAAAATTCCTCTGAAGCCGAAGCAAACGGCGGCCAAGGATGCGTAAGCGAGCCACATGGGGAGCGTCTCCTTCCGGGAATGAAAAAAGTTGACCCCACTATATGCTTTGTAAGCGATTCCAGTCAACCGATTTTTTAGACTGCGGGAATCGTTCCTTGCGGGCTCATTGGCTTGCCGTTTGGAGGCTTCATGGCCGATTTGCATATAATGGACAGCCGACGGAAAAGCATTTCTTAATTTTCGAAGACACGAGGGGGCGTCTATTGTACAATGAGCCTATATGCAAGGGCATTGCAAGGCCCCCAAAAAAGAGGATCCGGCCTTCGAACTGTATGTCCGAGTGCAAGCGAAGGTCGGAATGGTACGGATCGGAGGAGCGTATGGACGAGGAACGGCGGAAGCATCCGGCGAAGCGCGAGCTTACATACCGGGTAGGTTGGAAAAAAGGAAAGTTCGAAATCGGAGAAAACGGACGGGTGACATCCTCGGAATCGGCTGTCGTGTTCATGGAAAAAGTGATGTGGCAACGTCTGCTGGAGCATGTGGTATGGCGGAAAGTCCCGAACGTGCCTTTGGGCGGGATGACTTGCCTGCTGTTCGCTTTGCCTGTCGTCAGCTTCGGGTTGACATGGTGGTTGGTGCGTTTGCTGTCCAAGGTTTGATCGATTCGAGTTGAAGGGAGAGATTTGATGTATATCGCTTTGGCCGTATTTGCCAGTCTGGTCGGTCTGTTCGTAACCGGAGCCGCCATTTTCACGGCGTGGACGTTCTACGCGTCGCGCAAAAAAACGGTCGAGGTCCAGCAGCAGGATGGGAACGCTCCCGCGGCTGCCGCAGGGAATCCGTGGAGCTGGTTTTTGCGCTGGACCGTGGCGGACTATGCGGCGCTGTTTTTGTTCGGGTTCGGGGCCGTCTTTCTGCTGACCGATCTGGTGGGAGTAGCCAAGGACCGCGATCAATTTCCGATGTATCATTACGCGTATTTGCTTTGCGGGATCGTATTCTCGTTCATGGGGATGCTGTTTACGTTCGTCAGACTCGCATTGGTGCTCCGCTTAACCGGCGGCTCGGCTGCGGCTCATCATCATCCGCACAAACCAGATCAGACCAAGCATGCCGAATAGCGGATAAAGCGTCGATAACAGGGTACTGAAGCCGATTTGTCCGATCAAGTACGTGCCGAGCAAAATGAAGATAATAATCGGCTTGATCGGCCAACCGGTCCGCTGGCGTATTTGCAAGGTCAATCCGTATACGTTGGCGATATAGGTCGTGAATATTTCCCCGAAGATGACGCAAACGAACAATAGCTGCACGTTTTCACCGAGTCTGGCGATCAGCCGGCTCATCGGTATTTCGAACTGCGCGATGCCCGGCATCTGCGAGGCAAGCGCGAAGTGTCCCGCGACGAGCATCGCCGCCACCAACGTCCCGCCGATCACGCCTCCCCGTATGATCGTCTTCCTGTCCGCAACGGAGGCGCCCAGCGGGACAAGTACGGCCTGGGCTGTAACAAGGTTATAAGAAACGTATAGAAATGGTGCGGACCACAGACTCAGGGCCGAAACGTCGCTCGTCATGGTCAGCCAATTGTCCGCACCCGGAGTGCCGATCGTGGATGTTACCACTAGCGCGCAGAACAGTATCATGAGGGGAACGACGACCGAATTGACCGCCACGATCGCCTGCAAGCCTTTGGCGATGACGAGGTAAGCGAAGACCAGCGTAATCAAGAGGCCGCTCTGATAAGACAAATTGAAATGCTCGTTAAATACGGAGCCTCCGCCGGCCAGCATTACCGTCGTAATGCCGAACAGCATTACGAGCGTAAACAGGCTGAACCATTCCCCGACCTTCGGTCCGAACAAATGCTTGTTCAAATCTTCGTAGGAGGCTGCCCCCAGCGACCCGGCCAGCAGCATCATCCGCGTGCCGAGCCAGACGAACAGCAGACCGGCCAGCAGTATCGTTGCGGTAGCGCCCGCTCCGTACCGGGTAAAAAACTGCAATATTTCCTGCCCGGTCGCAAACCCGGCTCCTACTATCGTCCCCGCATACGTAAAGGCGATTTGCATGGCTCTGACCCATGACGCCATTCGTATTCACCTCCTTTGTACAAACATGGTATAGTACAAGGGTATGTGATCCGACGATCCGTCATGACTATCGTCGCACGCAAAAAAACCTCTTCGGCAGAAGAGGTTTCGAGGCAACTTGCCGATCATATCGTTTCGGAATTTTTTCTCATCTTCGGAATACGTCGATAGACGTTTTTCTTATCGATAAAGCAAGTTACCTTCGCTATAGCGTAAAGCGGAGTGCGACTTTCTTTACCAAGAAAAGCTACATCTTACGCAGGGGCATTCGCCGTGGAGAAGCTTCTTATTTGCTGTCCGCGAACAATTTGATCGATTGGATCGCTTCGGTTTTCGGATCGATATCGAGCTTCAAAATGGTGCCGTCCGCTTTATAATGGAGCGCATAGGTCGTGTTCGTATCCGGCTTGCCCAGCGCCGTCTCGGCGTCCTTGACCTTCTGTCCGAGGCGCAGGCCGCCCAGGCCCGCATTGACATCCTTGGACGTAATTTCGATGAACTCGACTTTGCCGGCCGTATTGAAGCCGACGGCGAATCCTTCATATTCGAAAACGGTGAGGGGATCTTTCTCGTCGTCCATCTCGAATTCGGATACGGGCTCGTCGAACTTTTGCTTGACGGCCGCTTTCGTATCGGTCAGGCGGATCCCCATCAGAGAAGGCTTTTTAACGTTATACCCCTCGATGGTTGCATTGCCCGTTTTGCTTTCGGGCGGTTTCGTATCCGACGAAGTCTCTACTTTTTTGTCCGTAGGGACGGTCGGCTGCGGATTAGGAGTCTCGGCCGGCTCTTGTTTGCGTGGCGGTTCTGTCGCGACTTCCTTCGGTTCATGCACGGCCAGCGTAGACGAATTCGCCGTAAGCTGAGGAGGCGGCGCCGTTACTTGCCCGAAACGCGGAGCGGATACGGAAGGCGGCGAGGACGGTTCGTCCGCCGCAAGCTTCGTTGTATTGCATCCGGTGCACACGGCACCCAAGATTACGGCGGCTACCCAAAACCGGACGTCTGGACGAATGATCATAATTGATCTTCCTTTCACCGTATCTAAACGGAAACAATACTGGGTGATGACCTGCGGCTTCCAATAGATATCGTTTATTATAGCCCGAATGGGACCGGTATTTCAAACGACTCCCATTATTACCCAAACGGATCGTCTAAGGTCCGTTCATTGATACTTATATTAACTAAGACGGATTTCAACAGCAAAAAGTTGCACAAAAATAAAAAAAGATAGGATTTATTTTCCAATTATAATTTAACCGTTTGCCGGACTCTTGAATCACGCTTCCCCGATATGGTACGTTAGACCAAACTATGTTAACGGAGGAACTATCAATGGACATCTTGAAGCAGCTTATTGCGCAGCACGGCATCGTCTTGTCAAACCAAACGCTTCAGCTGGACGCTCTGCTCAATCATCAGGTCGATCCGAAGCTAATCATGGAGGTCGGCAAAGAATTTGCCAGACGTTTCCGCGAGCATAACATAACGAAGGTGCTGACGATCGAATCGTCCGGTATTACCGTCGCTTTCGCTACCGCACTGGAGCTCGGAGTTCCGCTCGTGTTCGCCCGCCGCAAAAAAACGTTGACGACCGACGGAGACGTCTGGTGCGAACGGGTGCCCTCTTTCACGAAAGGGATCGTAACGGACATTCTCGTCTCCAAAAGCGTGCTGAGCGCGACGGACCGCGTTCTGATGATCGACGATATTATTGCCAACGGAGACGCCGCCCGAGGATTGATCCGCATTTTGGAGCGTGCGGGAGCGGAGCTGGCGGGAGTCGGCGTAGTCGTGGAGAAGAGTTTCCAGGCCGGCGCGCGTACGATACGGGAGCAAGGCTACCGCTTCGAATCGATTGTGCAAATCAAGTCGCTTGACAACGGCAAAGTCGAATTTGAATAAGCTGAGAGGAATTGGAGCCTTCCATCCTGACGATTTTTTCGATATAATGGATGAAGGTCGCTGGGAGGAGGTTACAATATGGGGAAAGAGCTAATGACAAGCGAGTTTTTGATGACCAAATTGTCGGAATCCAAAGTACATTTCGAACGTGCTCTTGACTGCAAACATACCGAGTTTGATGATCTGTACCCCTATATGATCGAGCATCCCCAGTTTTTCTGGTATAAACGTTATGTAGCTTGGTCTGAGCTGCTGACAATCGTCAAGCTTTGCATTGAGCTGGATGTCGATTGGAAGCCCGCTTTTTCCACGGTACAGACGGAATATATCGAAAGACGCGTCATGTCGGGCAAAGTGCTGGACGAATGGTACGAGAAAAACGATTCGAAGGAGCACGTCGGTTAACACCGTCTAACTATAGCATTGTGCTTAAGACCCGGATGTATCGCATTGGGGTCTTTTTTTCTAGAACGGGAAATCGGGCGAAACGCGACAGGAGGGTATCGGCTTGATAACGGACGAGCAACTGGATGCTTACCGCATCGAAGGTATCAAAGTCCGCATCGTTCGGGACGCGGATCCGGCCAATGACGTCCGCGGAATTGTCGTCGCTTGGGACGACGAGTCCATCATCGTACGGAGGCCGAACCGGAAAGTAGTCAAGCTGTCCCGCGACTATTTGGTGCAGCCGGCCAGCGAGAAACGGCCGGATACGATTTTGTAGGGGAGCGCACGAAATATGGATATCGGCCCGGGGCCAGTTCCCGGCATACGTTGCAGCAAGGTACATACGATGAATGCGGACTATATCGCGATAAAAGCGGAAGATTGGTTGCAGACGTTGAATTCCTCGATATGGGGAGGCGGTTTCGGGAAAGCGCGGCACCTGGTCAACCGTCAAGTGCCGAAGTCGTATATGTGCGACGATCCGGAAGTCGAAATGGAAAGCTTCCTGCGATCGAACGGATTCGATCCCGGGTCGGCTGTGGCGATGCTGACGGCAGCACGCGTAGAGGATGCTGGAGAAAGCCATGGGCGTGTCGGCCGTTTGCATGTGTCCGCGTGGGTCACAGCCGGGCTCGGCAATACGGTTCGGGCAGGCACGACGGAAGGAACGGACCGGCTGTATCCGGGTACGATCAACAGTATAGTCGTCATAGACGGACGTTTGACGCAGGCGGCCATGGTTAACGCCGTTATTACCGCGACCGAGGCTAAGGCGGCGGCTCTTCAGGATCTTGGCGTAAAGGCGAGAAACAGTCAGCTGCTTGCCACGGGTACTTCGACGGATGCGGTGCTGATCGCCGCGACGGGACGGGGCGACCCGTTCCGTTATGCCGGTACGGCGACGACGGTCGGCTACTGGATCGGTAAAACCGTGTACGAGGCCACCGTCCGTTCGGCGAAGGCATATGCGGCTCGGACTTAGGGATCTGGCAGGGCCAAGGAATAGCAGCTGGCCGACGCTCTTGGACGTTGCTGCAAAGGTTTTGCTTGACTGTTGGGACAAGCCCGTGCTATTATAAATTTCGTTGACGCCATCGAGCGGCAACCAATCGATTTGCGGTCGTGGCGGAATTGGCAGACGCGCTAGATTCAGGTACTTGTGCGTGAGCCGCTTGTATTTCTCCGAAATGCCCGTCGTTACGCGGTTTTATCAGCTTTACACTCTTAAGTTCTCTCCTGTAGTTCTCTCTTTTATCTGAGGCGCAGGCTGAGGCGAAAAT
The DNA here is from genome assembly GCF_006265175.1 of Paenibacillus hemerocallicola. Lineage (GTDB taxonomy): Bacteria > Bacillota > Bacilli > Paenibacillales > NBRC-103111 > Paenibacillus_AB > Paenibacillus_AB hemerocallicola. The sequence goes on from NZ_VDCQ01000020.1 coordinate 31,919, forward strand.
TTGCGGTCGTGGCGGAATTGGCAGACGCGCACGGTTCAGGTCCGTGTGGGCTAATCACCCGTGGAGGTTCGAGTCCTCTCGACCGCACCACCTTAAATTTCTAAGATCTTGAATTCGTCTCTTTAGATGATGTTCAAGATCTTTTTTGCATGCCGGGAATTTGCAACGTGTTGCTAATGACCTGTGCCGACGACATTTTGGAGCTGTAGTCCAGATGAGCATAGATGTTTGCTGTTGTGGAGTAATGACTATGCCCCAACCATTCTTGAATTTCTTTCATCCCCACACCGTTTGCCAGCAGAAGGCTGGCGCAACTATGTCGAAGATCATGAAATCGAATTCTTCGCATGTCATACTTCTCCAGAACAATCGGGAAGTGTTGCGTAATATACCCCGGTTTGATTCGCTCCCCCAACTTGTTCACATAGATGTAATCTGCGTATTCATCGGAATATGATTTTTTGTAGAGCAGCTTATTTCTCTGTTGTTCCTCCAGCAGTCGCAGAAGCAGTTCCTGAAATGCCGGAACGAGAGGGAGCGTACGGTGACTGGATTTATTCTTTGCTCGGTCCTTGACCACCGTGATTAGTTTGCCTTCGTAGGATACAGGAATGACCGTGTGCTGGATCGTAAGGGTCTGATTCTGAAAATTGATCGCCTGCCACTTGAGTCCGACGATTTCACCGCGCCTCAACCCGTAGAAAGCGGCCAGCAGAACGGCGAGCTCGATGGGATCGCCTTTTACTGCTTCGAATAACTCATGGAGTTCCTGATCCCGATAGAAGCTTCCAGTGAAGTGGCTCTTTTTGGGCCGCTCGACTTTATCAGCCGGATTGGTTAAGATCATGTCCATTTTAAGCGCGTGTTGCAGCGCCTGACGGATATAAGCATGGAAGTGCTGGACGGTGCTTGTTGAGAGCTTGAATTCCTTTAGCACGTACTGGTAGAAGTCGTGCAGATGCTTTGGCTGAATCTCCAGTAGTCGTAAGCCCTTTTCTCGGAAGTAAGGAACAATGCGACCATTAACTCCAAAGGTGTAAGCGGCATGAGTCGTGACTTCGACACGATGCTTCATCATTTCCAACCAGTGCTCCATAAAGTCGGCGAAAAGAATACCGGCTGGACTATACTCGGCTGGTGCTGTTTTTTCCTCAGTGACTGTTGTTTCATAGCCAGCGGATTCTGAAGGAGATTCAAAACTCTTCCGTGCGTCTTGCAGCATTGCTTCCGCTTTCTTCTTATTCCCTTTGGTTGGCAGCCCTGTTGCAATCCACTTGGTTTTTCGCTTGCCGGCCTCATCCTTGTAATTCAATACAATATAATAATTTCCTTTCTTTTCTTGCAGGTGGCCTGCTACCATTTCATATCCCTCCAGGATAGCAGCCCCGGCAACCTACCATCGACGCTTTAATTATAACAGGAAATGAAAAGATTTTTCAATGCTTTAAAGCGTCGAAGTGTTTGCTGGGGTAATGATTTCCCGTAAATAATTTATGATGCTCAGTTTCGGAATTCTGTAAAACCGACCGATGCGAAAATGAGTGATACGCCCTGATTGGAGTAATTTGCGGCCCGTTTTGGTACTGATGCCTCCTAGCATCATACACATTTGCTCGACCGTCACGACATCTGGCATGGACTGAAAAAGGAGAAGATACGGATCGGATTCTAAAATGGATTGATTCTCCTCATGTGACATGAAGGTTCTCCTTAACTGATTAATTCAAGTTTTTCACGCAAATTGGAGTAAGCCATATATATGCCTTCATTATCCTGTTCATTTTTTGGGTGAAATCGGGTAATCAAGAGAAAAAATCGAAAGACCACCTTCAGAATGAAGGTGGTCTTTCGTAATACACCGTATTATGCGAACCATTTTTTGACCCTTCAGAAATGCCGGAATCCCTTGCCCCGTAAGATTTCTCCCCTTTTCCCTACTTAGCTTTTGTTGCTTTGCCTTCGCATAACTTGAATTTTCTCAGCTAAGATATACGAATCAGGTGCTGAAAAGATAAGCGAATGCTCACTTGAACAGTTTCCATACGGCTTGAGAAGCATGCCGAGGTTGAGCAGAATGTCGACATTGAGTTCGGTTCTTTTGTCGAAGTAGATATGGAAAGAAGGAAAAATCCCGAGCTTTGCCGAATATTAGAACCTGTAAATTGGAATATATTATTGAAGGTTTATCTTGAGAAGGGCATACAGAATGAGGATTCTTGTGGTTAATCACGAACCACTGATAGGGAGATGACGGGAGTCATGCCAATCATAAATAAACATCTATCTGAAAACCATCCATTTTCCATATCACTCACATGTTCTGATGAAAACGCTACTAACGATGTTCCTCATAGATGTTTAATAGAAAATGGGCACCATGATGTTTTTCTTGACCACATGACAATAGCATTACAAAATCATCACATTAGTCCTGAGGCTCTGGAACGCCGTAGAGATTTAATTGAGTCTTTACGGATAATTGGTGCGCCAATGCCTCTGTCTCCACATCCACGGAATCTTTCAACCCAGAAAGGAAATTTTGCTGAAGTTTTTCTAGCAGAGTATTTATGTGAGACGACTGAGGCTGAACTCCCTATTTATAGATTAAGATACAATCCAAATGTAGAGCAATCAATGAAAGGCGACGATGTTTTGCTTTTTGATTTGGATTCTGATCCGGTACGTATTATTGTTGGAGAATCAAAGTTCAGAGGAGTTCCAGATAAGCAAGCTGTAGTAGATATAGTTGACGGGCTTGTACGTTCAAACAAAGCAGGGTTACCTATTTCATTAATGTTTGTTGCTGAGCGTTTGTTCGAAGCTGGTAATTCTGAGTTGGCAAAGAAGGTTCAGAATTGCGCTATATTATTTGTAACAAATCAACTGCAAATAGATTATGTTGGTCTTCTGATGAGCAATCACAATACGAGAAGAATTGTTAATACCCATGCCTCGAGTGAGCTCCATAATTTATTGATGATATCGTTAAATTTTGAATCACCAGAGACGATTGTGCAACAAGCATTTGCACGATTGGAGAGTAATGTATGAGCATACCTACAGATTATGCAATATCTTTGCTTCGTAGTTTAGAACAAAGCAGAATAGAAAACCTCGTAACTCAAGCTGATGCACGACGAATTTTACAAGAAGTTAGAGAACGCCCTGAAAATTACCCTAATTTTGATTCTGCACTTACAGAAAAAGCAACACATATCGCGTACAGTTTGATTTCTTGTGGTTGTTCATTGGTAGAAAATGAAGATGCAGAAACTGATGAAGGGTTAGTAGTGCTAGAAAAGGCCGGAAAGATATTGTCAGATGCATTTAAATTTAATTCTGATGAAATTGAGACGAAAAACTATAATCTTTTGATTGCCGGTATGTCGCTATATGCAACTAAGCAATATTCACGTGCATTTATTGTCCTTAATGATATCCATGTTGATTTTACAGTTGGACAAATAATCATTAATTTTATAAAAAAAGACTTTGAAATTATGCTACAAATTGTAAGTGATGTTTTATACACGCAAGTGCCCGAAAAATTATCTCTTCGTGATTTTGATGAATGGGTAATCTCGCATGAAATTGCACGCTGTTTTTTAATCGTTACTGATTTTATTCACACGGGCAATCAAGAGAACTTTACACTAATAAAAGATATTTTAGAAAAGTTATTGAACCTTTCTTCGGAAAGCGGTTTGACGCTATACTGGCTTGTTATTCGACTGTTAAGAATCATCTTTTCTACTTTTCAAAGTTCATCCCTATGGTCTATCTTGCCGCCGTTTCTCCCCAAAAAGTATATAACTGAAAAATATATCCGTTTACTCAGCGGGTTTAGATCCCCTGTTACAGAAATATGGCCATCTCAGACAGCGGCATTGCCCCTTGCAATTGGTGGTAATAGTGGTGCTGTTATTAATCTGCGTACAAGCGGTGGGAAAACAAGAATAGCAGAGATCGCTATCCTCAAAACCTTATCTACTCATGTGTTATCAAAAGTTTTGTATCTTGCACCATTCCGCTCCTTGGCTTTTGAAATTGAGCAAAGTTTAAGTAGAACATTCGGACCACTAAGCATTACTGTTTCACAGTTATACGGTGGTTCAACTGCCAATGTTACAGACTTTGAACTGATCAATGAATCACAAGTTATTATTGCCACACCTGAAAAGGCAAAAGCCCTTATTCGTTGTGGATCAGGACTTGAAGAAGAAATCAAGTTAATTGTTGTTGACGAAGGACACTTGTTAGGTGCAGAAGAAAGATATATTAAAAATGAAATGTTCCTTACGCATATCAAGGAGTTTGCTTCAAGAAATCAAATAAGAATGTTACTTTTATCAGCTGTATTGCCAAATGCAGATGATCTGGCTCAATGGATTACAGGCGACGCGGATTTGGTAGCAAGGTCAGATTGGAAGCCCGCTTTGGAGCGGTTGGGCTTATTACTTTGGGATGGTAAGCGCGTTAGGTTGGAGTGGAAAAGTGAAGGCGAACCGTTTAACCCTAATTTCATCCAAAAAGGTCCTTTGGGATTTGGACGTAGAAGGAACCATTTCCCAAATAATAAGAATGAGGCTGTAGCTGCGACCGCAGTTCGATTAGCTCAAAACGGAACAGTCATGATATATTCCGCAAGAGCCAATTCAATTAATGGGTTGGCTAATAGTGTACTTATAGCAATGGGAGAGCATCCAGAAGATTATCAATGGGATGATTCTCTATGGAATGTTTTTCAAAGTGTCTGTAGTGAAGAACTGGGCAATGACGATATCGTTTTAACAGCCGCAAGAAAAGGGGTCATATGTCATAATAATCGACTGCCTACACTAGTTCGCATAGCTATTGAAAGGCTTATGCGTTCTAAACCTCCACGAATAATCATTGCCTCCTCTACACTCGGTCAAGGAGTTAATGTAGGTATTTCGACTGTGATTGTGTCAACTCCATATTATAGTGACGAAGCAATCAGCAATAGAGATTTTTGGAATATTTGTGGAAGAGCAGGACGTGCTTTTTCTGATGTTGAAGGAAAAATACTTTATGCAATTGATACAACAAGAGCGCAGTGGCAAGTTAATAATGATAGACGCCTTGCCCGAAGTTATTTTGATAATCGTCAAATGGAGGAAGTGCGAAGTGGATTACTCGCTGCTTTAAAGGCTATTTGCAGGAACGCAAATCGTACCGGAACCGATTTCACATTACTTGTTGAAACAATAGCAAATGATTTTATTGATGTTAATATTCGTGATGACTTTTCTAAGTGGTTAAATCGAATTTTTGACTTCATTGATGATGAGCTTCTCGCAATGCATGAAGATTTTAGTACAGATGATGCCGATATAAACTGGATTGATGATGTCTTTAGAAATTCGCTGGCACTTATTCAAGCAGAAAGCGAGAACAAAGAATTTTACTTAGCCCTTTTACAAGCACGTACCACTGCTCTATTGCGCAGAATACCAAATAGGACTGATAGAAAAAAGTTAATTTCTTCGGGCGTTCCGCTGTCAGTGTCTATAGCTATGTTAGAGGATATTGATTTTTTTAGAAATCTTGCTATGACATTCATTCAATCTTCTGTTGGCGAACATGATGATATTGAGTTGATAGATAATATTATTCGTGAACTAGAAATTTGGAGCATTCAAAAAGCACATGATTTAATGAACTTCGTACCAGAACAAGCGGTTTTAGATAATATACGTCACGCTTGGATAAGTGGAGATGCGCTCGCTACAATAATGACGTTTGAACAAGATGCGGCTGAAATTTCAAAAGACTACTACGGCTTTACGTTGCCATGGATTATATACGCTGTTTCTCAATTATTTGATCATGAAACAGAAGAGAACGTGGTTCAATTATATACTTCACTTGCCATGTTTGTTGAACTAGGACTTCCTAACAATTTAGCCGCGAACATATATTTGGCAGGTGTGCGTTCGAGAAGTGCGGCTTTAGAGATGTCCACATTTGAAGTTTTCAAAAACAAGAGTATTTTAGAAATTAAGCAAACACTATTGAACTTTTCAACATCGGATCACACTCTTTCGGACAGTTCAAAGGTATGGATGGAGTTGCTTTCGGAATCTACAAAATCACAAACACCTAAAAAACTATCTTTCCCTCATTTTACGTGGAAGAGACACGATCTTCCTGATAAACTCTACCTTAGAGAAGTTAATGGAGCGTGTTTTCTTACTTCGAGTGACGGTTATTTCTATGAAAAAGTTGAATCAACAGATGATTTGCCATTTTCAAATATAGCCAATATTCCAGGGATGTTCTTCATATATGAAATTGACAAGTGGCGATTGCGCTCATATAACCCTCGAATAGTTGTAAATGATGGGGATTAGATTATGCTGTCAACAAGAGTAAGAAAGGAGTAGCATTCAAATTTATGAATTCCATAAGTGAGATAACCAAACGTGATATTTTCGATTTGTTCAAATACGGGATGGATATACCTGATCTATGGGAAATGCGAAAAGTGCAGTACAATTACTTTGGACGGTTAGAGGAAATAGAGTTTCTCCAGAGACTATATGATATAAAGGGGATGCCAAGTCTAGATACAAGGTACCACAATGCTGAGGAAGATATTTGGCAACATACAGTAAACAATGATGATTATCCATTTTGTTGGGTATTTGAGGACGAGCGCTTCCAATTAAAAAACGGAAGTGATGAAAAATATTTAAAATTTATCTGTGAAATATTTCATCCCACAGTAAGGGATGAAAAAGGATATTGGAAAGAGTTTCTTGTAGGGGTTAACAAATTGCTACAAAACGATGGATATGAAATTTATCCAGCAGAAAAAATATCTAACCGTGATGTGTACAGTTGGAGATTTTTTGATTCGCTAGAAAATAAACTATTTATCCCTTTTTCTCAACGAAATCAAAAGCCAATTAAAGAAAAAAGAATGTCACTGTCAATCAAACTAAGCGCAAGAAATCAAATTTATCAATTTCTAGAAAAACATAATGAAGTTTTTCAAAAAACAGATGAAACTGGTTGGAACTATAATGTTAAGACAAGCGAAGAAGTGTTCAACAACATTCGGCAATTTTACATACCTAAATGTTACAACAGTCAGAGAGAGTATGTGGAAACAGATAACCTAAAAGATTTTGTATGCCATAATTCACCCTATTGTGTAATCGATGCAATAGAGTTTTTTGAGAAGTATAACCAGAATACTGATTTCGAGGCTCAAGTTAATGCAATATTAAGGCTGAATGATATTGCCCTAAAGCTGAATAATGGTAAAATTGAAAGTACATTTAATTCTCAAATAAAAACTAATACATTAGTTCCAATTCAGGAAGCAGGTCTCAAAGAGTTACTTCAAGAAGCAGCTATTTATTATGATGAAGGTAACCTTAAAATTGCTGTTGAAAAGCTGTGGGATGCTTTTGAAAGGCTTAAAACTTATTATTCCCCTACATTAGATAAAAAGAAATCTACAAGCAGGATTATTAATCATATGAGCGGTCAAAAAGCCCATTTTCAAGAACTCTTTGAGAAGGAGTTTCTTGAACTTACACAAATCGGTAATAACTTTAGAATTCGGCACCATGAAACAACAAAAACAGATATTGAAGATCATAGGCACTATGATTATTTTTACAAGAGATGTCTTTCGCTAATTTCGGTTTCGATTCAGTATTTAGATTATAACGGAGTGTCTTAGTCAAAATGAAGTGATGTTGTGCTCAATAGATAAATGTATACTGTTGAGAAATGCCAATTACTGAATGGTATTACCCCAAACTTTGAGTGGTGATTCATGTGTCCAAAGTCAAAAATCAGCATTTTGTACCTCAATCATATTTAAAGCGTTTCTCAATCAACGAGCAACTCTTTGTTTACGACAAAGTAATTAATAAGACTCCTTACAAAACACACATAAGGAACGTTGCTGCTGAATCATATTTTTATGACATACCTGAAGATATTTTTAATCAGACAAAGGATCGATTTTCTCCGGAGTATCGTGATATTCAATTTGTTGAAAAGGAACTTAGCAAGTTTGAGCAAAAGTTTAACTCTTTGCTGAATAACTTGTGTGCTAAGTTTTTGCTTACTCCAGAACCCCACTTCAAAAAAGCCCTAACTAGTAATGACCGTGAAGATTTATCAGTCCACTTGGCTCTGCAGCATTTACGTACTCGAGACTCCAGAAGACAAATCGCGCAAATAAACAAAACAATCACGCAAATGCTATTTGATCTGAGCATGTACAACGAAGACAAAAATTATAAACCTGGGGAATATTTCGTAGAGCCGAACCCGGAACATGAGGTTATTGATCAATTATCTTTCATGTTAAACCCAGAAAAATTGCTAGAATTTTCATCAGTACTCAACTCGCATATCTGGTTTGTCGGCGTCAATCAAACCGACCAGCCATTCTTCACATCAGATGCGCCTTTGGTTAGAAAAGCCCACATGCCTGAGGATATAATGAGTTACAGTGGACTGGGTTCTAAAGGCATAGAACTTGCTTTTCCAGTTTCAAATAAATTAATCATAACGCTTTGTGAGCGGAGCTATCATAAGGTTGTGGAGCCAGTTGAAAACTTATTCTTTCCTATTTACGATCTTGAAGTAATTAAATACTACAATTCCATGCAGATTATTGGATGTGAACGCCAAGTGTATTGTTCCCAAAATAAATTTATGTTGGTTGAAGAATATAGGGAGAATAATTCGTCAGTTTTAAGGAAGAAAGACTATACTATTCAAGTTAATGGCGGTCCCTTCGGCAATAAATATCAACGAAACGATGATTGAGAGAAGTTACTCTGTATTTGAATGCACAAGAGAAGGCCCGGTGCGGCGTTCTCTTTTTTTATATAGATGCTCTACCTTGAAGCCGGTTGCCTGACCATCAGTGCAGCCGGTTTTTTGCATTAAAAGAGACAACCATCTTGACGTAAGCATTCGCTCTTGCCATTCAGAAAGGCCGCACTGATAAAACCACAACCACAATTATTCTGGGCATCAACCTAACTAGGGATGGCAAGAAAGAAAGTGCTGCTGGTCGAAGTCGTTGCGTTAGGAGATCAGAAGGATGTTGTCGGTAACCGGACAAACTGCCGAATCCATATACACGTTGCTTGGCATAATGATGATGGAAAATGAGAGAGAAGCCCTCGAAAACCCTACCTCAAAATTCTTTTTCTCCAGACTACCCGATTTTGCCCGAAAAATGAAACGGCTTGTAGAGGGAGCGTTGTCCCTCGGCTCTGTTCCTTGAAAATAAAATATAGGTTTATCCGGTACATTCCCCATGCAGCTTTAGAGGAAAGCCAGTATGCAAACGCGCCATGACCATGTTGTTTCTGTTCGTCTATTCAAGACGCAGAATAATATGAGAGCGATTCCGTGAAGCATAGCTAAATGGTGGTTCCATTTTCGGCGATGACCTGCATGGCGGGATAATGATACTTCCGTCCAGCCACAGCTCATCGCAATGGGGGCGGCCTGCAGCGATCCTGGAGGAGGTGCAATCTTGCGCCTATGAGGGCAGTCAACCGCTGTCCGCTGGATAAATTTTTCTATGCTTAATCCCGAATCGACCATTCAGCAATTCGAGACCTTGGAACAGACTGCAATCGAACTGGAGTTGAGCAATCGTTTCGTACAAGCAAGAAACCTTTCATGTATTGAATACTTTGCCGTAGCAACATCGTTCAAGCTTGTCCAAAAACATTGAGATTCTGTCAGGTAAACATGGAAGAACGCCAAGGTCGAATATCCAAGAGTCCAGCCTTGCGGGGTGTTCTCTTTTTATATAGATACTCTTGAAAAGCCGGTGCTCGGATTCCTCAGAGCGACCGGCTTTCTTCTATTGAAAGGAGACTTGAATACATGGCCAAAGTGATCGCTCTCGCCAACCAGAAAGGCGGTGTAGGCAAAACGACTACAGCGGTCAACCTGGGTATTGGTTTGGCGGCGGAAGGAAAAAAGGTACTGCTGCTGGACGCCGACGCGCAAGGAAATCTGACGGATTCGCTCGGTTTCCAGGAGCCTGACAATCTTCCGGTATCGCTGGCGACGATGCTGCAAAAGTGCATGGCGGAAGAAAGCTATGATCCGCAAGAAGGCATTTTACAGCATCACGAAGGGATTGACCTGATGCCGGGAAATATCGAGTTGTCGGCCGTTGAAGTGGCGCTCGTCAATACGATGAGCAGAGAAACCATCCTGCGCACGTACATCGACTCTGTAACGGATAACTACGATTACATTTTGATCGACTGTATGCCGAGCATGGGCATGATGACGATTAATGCTTTGGCAGCGGCAGATAGCGTCATTATTCCCGTCCAGGCCCATTATTTGCCCGCAAAGGGGATGACGCAGTTATTGCAGACGGTTGCCCGCGTTCGCCGCCAGATCAACAAAAAGCTCGTGGTGGATGGCGTATTGCTCACGATGGTAGACAGTCGCACCAATTTTGCGAAAGATATTTCGTTCGTCCTGCGTCGGGACTATGGGGACAAGCTGCGGGTGTTTCAAACGGAAATCCCCCTTTCCATTCGCGCGGCGGAAACGAGCGCTCGCGGCAAGAGCATTTATGCGCATGACCCAAACGGGCAAGTCGCCAAGGCTTATGTGGCATTAACGAAGGAGGTGCAGGACATTGACGGCGAAAGAAGACCGGCGCGCCAGCATAAAACTGACCACAGTCGATGATTTGTTTACAACAGAAGAAGCCCGGAATGCCCAGCAGAAGGAACAAATCAAGGAAATCCCGTTGTCGGACATTAGCGACTTTCTCGATCATCCCTTCAAGGTAAAGACGGACGATGTAATGCTGGAAATGGCGGAAAGCGTGAAGCAATACGGGGTGCTGGTGCCTGTTCTGGTACGGCCCAAAACGGACGGCGGCTTTGAAATGGTTGCCGGGCATCGTCGGAAAAAGGCGAGCGAGTTGGCCGGTATGGAGTCGATCCCCTGCATTATACGCGAACTGGACGACGATCAGGCGACCATTATTATGGTGGACAGTAATTTACAGCGGGAGTATGTTTCACCTAGCGAAAAAGCATTTGCATACAAAATGAAACTGGAAGCCATGAAAAGGCAGGGGCAACGTACCGATATAACTTCCGCCCAACTTGGGCGGAAGTTGGGCGGAAAAGAATCAAGAGAGTTACTGGCTGAACAAGTCGGAGAAAGTAAAAATCAAATATCCCGCTATATCCGCTTAACCGAACTCGTTCCACAGATTCTCGAAATGGTAGACGACAAGCAAATTGCTTTTAGTCCTGCCGTTGAAATCTCTTACTTGGCCGAGAAAGAACAGCAAGCCCTGCTGGAAACGATGCAAGCCGAGGATTGTACGCCTTCGCTGGCGCAGGCACAACGCATGAAGAAGCTGAGTCAGGATGGTAAGTTGAACGGAGACGTTATCCTTGGCATTATGACGGAGGAAAAACCCAATCAGAAGGAAAAACTGACGATTCGCAAGGAACGAATTGACAAGTTTTTTCCGCAAGATTTCAGTGAGCAGCAAAAGGAAGACCTGCTCGTGCAACTATTGGAAAACTGGTATCGCCGGAAACAGCGAGAACGGGAACACGACCGTTAATACAGCCCTTTGTCTCTCAGACAGAGGGATTTTTTATGCCCATTTTACAGAAGGGAGCTTTAAAGATGGACTTTACCGAAGGAAAACGGCGGAAATATGAGCGGCTGATGAAGGAAAAGCCCGGCTTTACAAACAGCGAACCGTCTGAGGAGGAAGAACGGCCGCCTCGCAAGCAGGCACAAAGCGTTGGTACGGTGCCAAAGAAGCCTGAACGTAAACGAAGTCGGGGGGACTGACGATGGAGCAGGAGAAACGAATGGCCGGCGACTACGAGGTTTATCAGGCGTTGCCCGTTGGCCGGGTCGAGGTTATTTTGGGCATCGACGCGACGAATCCCGAGAAGCCCTATTTGGTCTGCTACTGCGACCAGAACAATTTGTTTGGCATCGACCAGTATTATGGCGCAGAAGGATATGCGGACTATCTGCAGGCGATGCAGGAATTTACCAAGCTGATGCAGTGGGAGATCGAGAAGCTCCAGACCGAGCGTTCGGCCCTTACGGAGCCAATGGCTCCGGTTCTATCTGCTCATTGCCTGCCCATCAAGGGCGAGGATGAACTGAGCGGCAGGTTGGTTGTGATTCGCCCGGAAAGGCTGAGACCGGAGTTTCGCACGGCGGATCATCAAGTGGTCTGGGTGACGGGCGGCTTCGGCGCATCAGGAAATTCACGCGGCCGTGCAGTTTTCGCGATGAGGCTCTATTCCGGCGATGAATGCCGCTATAACCGCGAAGACCTGTTGGGCTTCCTGAAACCGGAGCATACACCGACGTGGGCAGCCGAGAAGCTGGCGCTGCTTCAAGCAGAGAAGCAACAGAAGCCGCGGTCGCGAGACGAAGCCCGCTAAGGAAAGTCCCATCCCTTCCAATGAAGAAAGGAGTCGTTCTCGATGTCGTGGACTTCTCGCAACCGCAAGGCGTTGGTCATTGGGGCCATTGCGGTTAGTATGGTGCTGCTGATAGCGGCGGCGGTTTACATGCTGGTGCAGCATGTCGAGCAGAAGCAACAGCAGCAACATCTGCAAGAATACTATGAACAGCAACTTGAAACGTTGAAGCAGGAACAGGAAAGGAAGAGTCGGGAGGCGTGGGTAGCAAGCCGGACTGTTGCGGCTGGCGCTGTGCTGACAGCCGATGATCTCAAGGCGGTTCCGATGCCCGCCGAGCTTCTTCCGTCCGGTATTCTGACCAATCGGAAGGAGATTATCGGCAAGCATGCCAAGGTGGCGCTGGAGCCGGGAACGCCGCTGCTCGCTTCCTTTCTGTACGAGGGACAGCCGGTTCCAAAGGATGTGCGGCTCAAGGAATTTCAGGTGATTCAGCTTCCCTCCAATCTCAAGGCCGAGCAGTTCATCGACGTGCGAATTGGCTTCCCCACGGGTGAAGACTTTGTGCTGCTGTCCAAAAAGAAGGTGCGGCAGTTGTCGGGCAATGTGGTCTGGCTGGAAATCAACGAAAAGGACATTCTGCAAGCCTCCAGCGCCATTATTGATGCGTATCTGCAAGGCGCGCGGCTTTACGCGCTGCCTTACGTCGAGCCGGGCTTGCAGGAGGCGGCTGTCGTCAACTACCCTGCCAATCCGAAGGTTCTGGATTTAATGAAGATCGACCCCAATCTGCTCGAGACGGCCGAAACGGAATTGGCTCGCAATCTGCGCCAAACCTTGGACACCAATTTGAAGGCGGTCAGCGAATCGGACAAGCTGAGGGCGTCCAGCGGCAATGTCACGGTCCAGCAGCAACTGCAAAACGAGCGGGCGACCACCCGGCAAGGCAATGCCATGTTTGAGACGCAGACGCCATTAGGGGGCGGGAACTCGGAGACGACGGCACCCAACGACACCACGTCGGGGGTGGGACAGCCACCGGCTTCCGAGGAGGCACCGCAGCAACCGTCGGTTCCTTCGGTTCCGACAGGTTCCGTTACGCCCCCTCCGGCTTCAACGGGAAAGGAAGCAACCCCGGAAACAAATGCCCCATCGGGAGAAGACCGTTGGGAGGATATCTTAAATCAGTAAGGGAGACGGCTATGAAAAAAATCGTATTTCTCGGCTCGGCGGACAAAAGCCATGTGCTGCTGGCGCTCGGTCGTTTATGGACCAGCCTGGGCAAGAAGGTGCTGCTCGTGGATTCCACGATGGGCCAAGCCGTCCAGGGATATCTGCCGCCTGCGTTCACCGGCAGCGCCGTGCAGGAGTTTGAGGACATGGATGTGGCCTATGGCTATGTGACATCCATGCAACTGGAGCGTGCCCTGGAACAGGCGGGAACCGCAGGCGCTTATGATGTGCTGCTGCTCGACACCGACCATACGCAAATGGTAACGGGCCGCGATTTACCCGGCTATGACAAACGGATATGGTGCTGGGACGGCAAGCGGCTGTCGCTGCAAAAAAATGAGGAGCTGCTGCTGCGCTTGTGCTTGCACGAAGCGGAAGCGCCGCTCTCTTTTTATGAATGGCTGTCTCCGGCCTTGCCGGGCAGACTGCCCGCGTGGCAGGCGGAAACGCGGCTGCGCCATGTGGAGTGGCTGGAGCCTTCTTTTCACTTCCCGCTGGATGAACGTGATGCCACGGTTGATGTGCATAACCAGCATCAACACCGCCTTGACCTTCGCGGCGTGAGCGGAGCGTTTCGGCAGGGGCTGCTCTCGATGCTGCAACAGCTTGCCGAATGCGACGCCAAGGCCGCGCGGCGCGCTTGGGCGATGGCCCAAAAGCGATGGCGAGTCTGGTAGAAAGGAGAACGCACATGGGAATGATCGTCGTGTTTTGGAGTCCGTTCCCCGGCCAGGCCGGAACGACAACCAATCTGCTGGCAACGGCTGCGTGTTTGGGGCTGGAATACTCGGCCCGGCTGCTGCACCTCGGCCTTCTTCGCGAGGAGGATGAGGTGGTGCAGCGGGCCTTTTACCAGCCGGAAAAAAATCCGTCCCGGTTGCCGGATAGCGGCATCGACGCGCTGCTGCGGCTGTTGCAAAACCGGAAGCTGGAAGCGAGGATGCTGCGGGATTATGCGCAGCCGCTGCTGCGGGAACGGCTGGACGTGCTGCATGGCTCGGCAAAGTCGAACGAAGGCTTTGCCATGCTGGCGGAGCGATGGCTGGAGCCGCTTTTGGATACGGCCAAGCGCGCTTACGATCTGGTGCTGTTGGACGGCGGCAGCGGGCGGGCTTCGGGCTGGCGAGAGACGCTGCGGAATCGGGCGGATCTCGTCGTCGTTTGCCTGCCGCAAAATCGCTTGCTGCTGGAACGCTTTTTTCAATCGCCGGAAAGCGAGCGGTTAAACGGACTGAAAGCGATGCTGGTGTTTGGACAGTTCGATCCGGCATCGGCTCTTACTGTAAACAATCTCCAGCGCCGTTTCCGCTGGCAGCAGCCGGCCTTTCCGGTCGTGCATAATACCGGCTGGCTGGATGCGGTGCAGCAAGGAGAGGGGCTCCAGTATTGGTTCCGCAATCGCAGCCTGTCGCGCCAGCACGAAAACCATCGCTTTATTCGGCAGGTGCGCGCTCTGGCGCATGCGCTGATGGAGGGGACTGGCGCTAATCGGCCCCTGTTCGGCGGCAAGGAGGACACGCCATGATGACGCTGCTGAATACCCTGCTTGTGCTTGCGCTTCTGCTGCTGGCGGCATTTTTCTTGTATATGCGCATGAGCCGCCGCCTGCCGGAGCGAACAGATGGTGAGACCGTGTACACGCTGGAAGCGATGACGGCGTTCGTCAAAGACACCTTGCACGAAATGACAACGAGCCATCTCAGCGATTTCGGTTTGTCCGAGGAAGAATACCGCCGCCGCAAGAACAAGCGGGCAGAGCTAAAGAAGGCACTGCGCGGCTGCACCTCCGGCGATTTGCGGGACAAGGAATACGTGAAGCAAGTAATCGCCGATTTGCTGATGCAGCAATACGAATTGGACAATAAACACCTGAACCTGTTGCTGCCGTTCCATCAGCCGGATGCCCTCACTGCCCAAGATCAGTTTGACATCCTGCTGGATCGCTACAGGCAGCAATTCGGGCTACGGGCGCTGGAGCAGATGCTTCAGGCGTATGAGCTGGATCGGCAACGTTTCGATGACGACGGGCAGCTTGAGGCTTACCGGATCACGGAGGAAGACATTCAGAGCATCTATGCTCAAAGCGCTCCCCAGTTGACAGTGGAGGATAAGCTGCGCATTGTCGTGCAGCGGATTTACCAGCACTACAAGGGATTTAGCGTCATCGACGAGCTGCGCGATATGCGAATCGACGGCGTATCCGGCGGGGTGTCCGGTTTGCCGCCGCTGATGTGGGAGGGCGAATGGGCGTTCGAGGAGGATGTGCAATGGCAGGCATTGCCCCGTTCGCACGATAGCGTCTGGCTGTTTTACAAGGGCAAGTCCATTCATCTGAGTTTCCTTTCGTTCGGCTCGGAGCAGGAGCTGCGCCGCGTCTGTCAGATCATCTACAAGCATAATTTTCCCGGCCAGTTGTCCGAGGCCAACGGCTATAAGGTCAATGAAATGGGCGACGGCTCGCGCGTCGTCGTCTTGCGCCCCCGGTTTGCGGAATCGTGGGCTTTTTTTGTGCGCAAATTCGATGTGCAGAGTGCCACGCTGGAGCAGTTGATTCAAGACGAAAATGCGGAGCTGCCGATCGGACTCATCCGCTATTTGGTCGCGGGTGCGCGGATTACGGCGATCACCGGTTCGCAGGGCAGCGGCAAGACGACCCTGCTGATGGCGATGGTGCGCCATATTCCGGCCGTGCTACCGATCCGGGTTCAGGAAATGAGCTTTGAGCTGCAACTGCGCAAGATTTACCCGAACCGCAACATCGTCAGCCTGCGCGAAACGGAAACGATTACTGGCCAGCAAGGACTGGACATTCAGAAGAAAACGGACGGCTCGGTGAACATTTTGGGCGAGGTGGCGACCGACCCGGTTGCGGCCTGGATGGTGCAGATGGCGCAGGTCGCATCCCTGTTTACGCTGTTCACCCACCACGCCAAAACGTTCCGCGATCTCGTGCTGTCTCTGCGCAATTCCCTGCTCAAGACCGGCGTGTTCAGCAGCGAGCGCGTGGCGGAGCAGCAGGTCGTCAGCGTCGTCAATTTCGACATTCATCTGCGCCGCGACTTGGACGGGCGAAGATACATTGAACGGATTACGGAATGTATGCCGGTGCCGCAGGAAGCGGACTATCCGACTGACTTCACCGGCAAGATGACCAAGGATGTGCGGCTGGCCGCCTTTATGGAAACGGTGCTGGAATTTTTCCGACGCTCGACGGATCGTCCGCTGTACACTGCCCGGAACTTGATCGAATACCGGGAAGGACGGTATGTTGCTGTTCATCCGTTGTCCGAGCAAAGCCGCCGGGACATGGCAACCTATTTGAACGGCCCGGATCAGGCGGTCTTCGATGCCTTTCTGGACAGCCATTGGGAGGAGGAGTCATGATGCGGGAATGGCTCTCTCCACTCCTCGGCATATCGACAGTTCTGTTCCTGATGGCGGTGGCGGCGTTCCTATGGCTGTCCCGACGTGATTCGGATATTGCCGCCATTCGGCGCTACGAATCGCTGCGCAAGCCTGGACAGGCGTCGCGCAGACAAGCGATGTACAGTTTCCTGCAACAGTTGTACAGCGTGTGCGAGCAGGTGCCGATACTGCGTGCCTATTTGCATCATCTGCGCAAGCGGCTCCTGATCGTTCGGTTGGGCGACGAGTGGAAGCTGCGACTGGAAACGATCAAGTCTGCTTTGCGGGTGTGGAGCATCCTTCTCTTGCTCGTTATCCCGCTTGCCGTCATGGTGCGCGATCCGTTCACCTGGGGCATGCTGCTGCTTGGGCTTTGGGTAGGCCACGGCGTGCTCGCGGATATGGGCGTGCAACGGCTGGAACTGCGGCTGCTCCGGCAGCTTCGCACGTTCTTCGGTGATGTGCGTCATCACTACCATCGCCATGGCATGGTCGAGGAAGCGATCTATGAGGCGGCGGACGGCGCGCCCTATGAAATGGCGCTGCACGGACAAGAGCTGTACGACATGCTGACGGACAGCAATGCGGAGGACAAGCTGGCGCAATACGTGGAGCTGGCCCCCAATCGTTATTTGCAGGGGCTGGCCGGATTGTCTTATCTCATTAAAGAGCATGGCGACCGGCAAACGGAAAGCGGCTCAGTGTATCTCAAGGGGCTGGAAAAGTTGTCTGGCGAGCTGAGTCTGGAGCTGCTGCGGCGGGAGAGGCTCAGTTATTTGCTGCAAGGGCTGACGGTGATTGCGCTGGTGCCGCTGCTCTTTACCCGCCCGATTGAAGCATGGGCAAGCCGCTTTTTTCCGCCGATGGACGCCTTTTACGCCGGAGCACTCGGCTGGCTGGCGAAGCTGAGCCTGCTCGTAGTCGTCTGGCTGTCCTATGTGCTACTCCGCGCGTTGTCGGAACTGGATGGAGCCGCTCGGCATTCGAGCCGCCGTCGCTGGGAAAAACACGTGTACGGCTGGCCCTGGATACGCTGGCTCGTGCAGCGGCTGGGGCCGACTCCCGATTCGCGGGAAGAGCAGCGGGTGACCCGGCTACTCAAGGATACCGCATCCCCGCTGCGGCTGGAATGGTTTTATGTGCAGCGACTGGTCGCGGGCGCGTTGGCCTTTGCCGCCGTGCTGGGGCTGTTCGTATCCCTGCATGCCACGGAGCGCCATCAACTGCTGTATGCGCCAGTCAAGCCGGGGATGCTGTTCGGGCAGTTGTCGGCCGAGGAAGAAGCCAAGGCGCGGGAAGCCGCAGCGCTGGATCGTCGTATCATCGACCAAGTAAAGGAGGTGAGGCCGCGCAACGAACGCATCATTCTAAACCTGCTTCGCCAGCAGGCGGTAAACGGCGAACAGGACGAAGAGCTTCGTCTGACCGCGCGACGGGTGATGGACAAGCTGGAACGATTGGAGCAGCCGCGGCTGCTGTGGTGGGAGGTGTTATTGGCTATCGCCGCAGGCTGGGGCGGGTTTGCGCTGCCCGTTGGCATCCGATGGTTTGAACGGCGCATGCGGCGGATGGAGATGAAGCACGAGGTCGATCAGTTGCAGGCGGTGATCGCCATGCTGGCCGGGATGGAACGCATGTCGGTCGAGCAGTTGCTGATCTGGATGGAGCAATTTGCCCGTGTGTTCAAGGAGCCGTTGCAAGTATGCTTGCTCCACTTTGAGCAGGGCGAGGAGCAGGCGCTGGCGCAGCTCAAGGAAGATGCGCCGTTTGTACCGTTCGTGCGGACCGTGGAGAAGCTGGAGCTGGCATCGCAGCATTTGACGATCCGTCAGGCGTTCGACGATCTCGAAGCGGAGCAGGCCTATGCGCGGGAGCAGCGCAAGCAGGAGTATGAGCAATTGATTGAACAAAAGGCAGGCTGGGGGCGCTGGATCGGCTTTACCCCCCTGATGACGCTGATTTTCGGGTATTTGGTTATCCCGCTCCTTGTCGTCAGCCTGCATCAAATGACGTCTTATTACGAACAGCTTCAACGCCTTCAGTAAGCCGTACAGGCATCCTTCCTTTTCTTAGGGGAAGGCTTTTTTGTCTATTCAAATTAAAGGAGCGAACTCAATGTCGAATGCACAAAAAGCATTGGTGATGGCGGCGGGCATTTTCCTCGCCATCGCTCTCATTACCCTGGCCGTGGTGCTGTTTGCTTCGGCCCAGGATTCCACCAAGGCGGGGCAAAGCAATTTCAGCAACATTCAAACCGAGCTGTCGCAAACGGCCTTTACCGTGTACGACAATACGACGCTGTCGGGCAGCCAGGTCGTCAATGCGCTTCGCAAATTCCGCGATGTCGATCAATTCGGCATTCAGATTTTCACCGGCAAGAATCCCGCCGGGCAATGGTACGGCAAAACGATCAATACGAGCGTGCCGCTCGACAACGTGACCTACGGCACCGTCGTCGGGGTGGCTCCGGGCCTGATCGCACAGACGGTAGACGAGGCGGACATCAACTACGTGAACCCGAGCGGCAAGTTCCGCGCGAGTTTGGTGCTGGATAGCAGCAATGTCATTCGCGGCATCGTGTTCCGGCAGCAGTAAGACTGGAGGAAGGACCGGAAGCGTCCGGGGAAACCGGACGTTTCCGTCTGAAAGGAGGAAAACCGGATGGATTACGCCCCGAGAACGATGATGGAGATGAGTGTCGCTTTTTTGGCATTTCTGATGGCGGTGGGAACGGGCCTGCTGCTGTTTCAAAACGGGGCTTCGCTGAATACGTTAGCCTACGTTTCCGGCCAAGCCCAAGATCGTAGCCTGCACCAGACCGCAAATCCCGCGGTCGGCGACGGCACAATGAGCGGCGCGGAAGTGCTCCACGTGCTTGCTCGGCTGGAGGAAGGCGATGCGGAAATGCTCGTCGACGGTATCCGGTACGCAGCGCCGCTGGAACGTGAGCAGCTTCGCATGGCAGGCATTCCTTTGCAGAAGAAATATGTGCCTGAATACGAACGCGATGCGGAGGGGCGTTTGCTGCGTCTGGTCTTGAGGCGGGTGCCATGAACACGCTGCTCAAGCTGTTTGCGGTGCTGATCGCGCTCCTGCTGCTTTACCTGTATCCCCTCTCCGCCGCCTTCGACCAGCAGGACGATATTTCCGAGCTGGTGGCGATGCGGGCGACGACCTCGTTTGTGGATGCGGTGCGTGACAAGGGAGGCATTACGCCTGCGATGTACAACGATTTTATGGCCGCGTTGGCGGCAACCGGCAACAGCTTTGCCGTCGAGATGGAGCATGGCGGCAAAACCTATGTGCCGGTCTACGAGGACCCGACCCGGTCGGAAACGTTCCGCGGCACCTACGAGATTCACTACGATTCGTTCTACAACGCGCAGATTTTGCCGGTGCTGTTCCCCAACAATACGCTGGCCAAGGATGATCCGAGCCGCCGATACCGGATGCGGGTAGGCGATTCCTTTTCGGTTATGGTGCGCAACACGAACCGGACGGCGGGGACGCTGATCTTTGACATGCTGAACAACACGATAAGCCCGAATGAAAAGATCGTCATTCCCTACGGAGGGACGGTGCGCCATGCGATGGATTGAATGGGCCATTGTCGGCGCGCTGCTGTTTCTTCCGTTTGCGACGATCAACCGCATCGAGACGGATGCGCTGCGCCGGACGCTGCTGGCCGAATTGCGGTATGACGCCGCGCTGGATGCGGCGGTGGATGATGCAGCCAGCCAGTTGATCGGCAACGCCAGCCAGCAGAAAGAGGCGCAGTACGGCTCGGACAAACGGATGGCGCTCAATAAGGAAGACGCGGTTGCGGCGTTTTACCAAACGCTTGATGCGGGCTTCGGCGTTACGGGCGATCCGGTGGCACGGGGGACGCTGCATCGCTTCATTCCCGCTCTTGTCATCATCGGGTATGACGGCTTCTACGTCTACAGCGAGCAGGAATGGACGGGAGCGGACGGAAAAACGATCATGAAGCCGGTTTGGGGAGCGAAGCAGCCGTATGCTTATGCGGATACGGCGGGCAACAGCCTGTCGTTTACGCTGGATCAGGAGGTGTTGGCCTACGACGCGGCAAGCGGAAGCTGGCACGAGGGCTTGCGGCAGGACATTCGGCAACAAACGTCGATTCCACTTTTGCAGGATGCCGAACGCTTTGAACAGGTTCGCCGCAGCACGATTGTCCGGGCCATGCAGGACGAGCTGGCGTACCGGATTAACCAATACAACGAGGTCGTCTCCCGATCCGGATTTTCATACGTGTTTACGCTGCCACTGATCCCGGACGAGGACTGGAGCAACAGCATCGACGACGTAGGCGTTCTCGCGTTTTTGCAGGGCGTTCCGATAGGCGCGAAACAGTACAACAACTATGCGCTGGGAGGGAGCCGGGTGCTCAAGCAGGAGTCCATTATCGGCGCACGCAAGGGCACGATGAAGGTGTATTTCCGCAGCTCCTGCCGCTATGACTACCCGCGCGAGGAGGTCTTTGCCAGCGAGCAAGCGGCGGCCCGCAAAGGGTATATGCCGCTGCCCTGCACATCATAGCTCGTATTCAAGAAAGGAGGCTGTCCGATGTGTATATCCGCGTATTAATCGCGATTCTGCTGTGTCTTGCCGTCAAAATGCCCGCCGCGCAAGCGGCCGGGCCTGTATATACCCAGGCTTGCGGCGGCAGCGATTTTGCCCTGGCGCTAAAATCGGATGGAACGGTTTGGTCGTGGGGCAGCAATCCGCAGCGACAATTAGGTTATGATTCCGGCGGTGGATTCGTTTCGTTTCCAACCCGCATTCAATCCTTGCATCAGATCACAGGTATTGCTTGCGGCGCGACATCGGGCTATGCGCTGCAAACCGGTGGCACCGTGTGGGTTTGGGGACGCGGCGCGGAGGGGCAGCTTGGCCTTGGCGACACGGAGCAAAGAAATGAGCCGACAATGCTTTCGCTCTCCGGCGTGACTCAGGTGGACGCCGGTATCCGGTTTGCGCTGTTTGTCCGGCAGGACGGGACGTTATGGGCAACCGGAGAGAATCAGCAGGGGCAGCTTGGCGACGGAACAACGATTGGCAAAACGTCCCCGGTGCAGGTATCGGGGTTGGCTGCGGTTCGGGCTGTCGCGGCTGGCGGCGCTCACAGCTTGGCCGTGACAACGAGCGGTCAGGTGTATGCCTGGGGGAGCAACAGCTATGGCGGCATTGGCAACGGCGGAGCCGGACCGCCGGTGACGACGCCGTATTGGCAGAGCGCCCTGGTCAACATAGTCAGCGTGTCGGCAGGAAACGATTCCTCCTTTGCCTTGGATAGCAACGGTCAAATCTGGTGCTGGGGCGTGAATACGTATGGGCAACTGGGCTTTGGCGATACCGCCAGACGCTATGAACCGACGCTGTTTACGGCGTTATCGAATGTCGCTTCGATTCATGCCGGTGGCGATTACACCCATGCGAGGCTGGCGAATGGCGAGTTGTGGGGCTGGGGCTCGAATTGGGGCGGCAAGCTGGGAGACGGGACCGGCACGGACCGCCACGCGCCGGTCCGCGTTCAGTTGGAGGATGTGCAATTTGTCGGCAGCACGAAATCCAACTTTGTGCTGGCCGGAACAACCGGCGATTTGCTCTATAGCTGGGGAAATAACTCGGGCAGCGTGCTTGGATACAACGGTGGTTCCCGATCCGTCCCCGGTTTGGTGATAGGATTGCTTGTGGACGCCAAGGGCGTCGGTTCGTTTTCGCCGGTGGTTTTGCCGCCCTCCTTGAACAGCTCGGCCACCTTGCCGATAACGGTTGCGGATTTGCGCGGTTATAATGTGGGCTGGACGCTGAGCTTGTCCGCCACGCCGTTTTACAGGTCGGGACTTGATCCGACGACCGGAGACGGCATTCTGACCGTCAGCTTTCCAGCCTCTAGCCTGACCGTAAGCGGGCAAGCGCCGATTACGGTGACGAGCGGCATGGAGATCGACGCCGTTCACGGCCCCAGGCACCTGCCGGGACATACACTGGGGGCGACCGCAGTCCCAATCATGCAGGCGGATGCCGGTTACGGCACGGGAATCTATACTACGGCCCTATCACTAGCTCTGGCGGTGCCGGAGACCGTACAGGTTGTGCAGTCTGCGGGTTCCTCTTTTTATAAGCAGGGCGACATGATCGGCATGCTGGCCGGAACGTATACATGTACGTTCACCCTGACGATGACCAGCGGACTCTAAACCGAAGGAGCGAATGACGCATGATGTGGATTCGACTGTTGCTGCTGGCAACGGTTTTTTGCGTTGCAACGGGATTTTCGGCCCCAGCGGAGGGACAGCAATTAATCGTAAGCGGCGACCCGGCGCGCATCCAGCCGCAGCTCGGCGCTTACATGGAAGAGATCGTCCCCGGAGACGAACGCGAGTATACGGTGGAGGTCACCAATCCAACGGATAAGGACATCACAGCCCTGCTCTACACGGCCGATGCCGTCCCTGCGCTGGGCGGAGGCAAGGATTTTACGCTGCCGGATGACCCGGAGCTTGGCTCGTCGGCCTGGTATAAGACACCAGATCGTCCGATCACGCTCCGGGCAGGCGAGACGCAAAGCTATACCGTTAACATGCGTATCCCGGAGCATGTCGAGCCGGGGCAATACGTTTCGGTGATCGGCGTTTACGACGATCAGGGGCCGACGCTCGCAGCGTCGGACAACGAACAAACGCAGTTTGTGACCCGCATGGTTCGCAAGACCGGCTTGCAGGTTGTGCTGAGCTATAAGCTGGACGAGGCAAAGCCGCCGCAGGCGATTCCGAATTCGGTCACATATGGGCTGGAGAATGGGCGCGGCTTTTTATCCATCCTGCTGATGAACGAGGGAGGCAGCCTGTCCAAGCCGGAAATGACGGTGCAGGTCAAACGCCAGGGCGAGGATAAGTCGGTGCTGGAGCTGGAAGCTCGCTTCGATTCCATTTATGCGGGGACGGTGGCGCAGCACCGGGCCGAGCTTAGTCGGCCGCTGGCTGCGGGCGCTTATCTGGCGGAGGTCATCACGACGGTCAACGGAAGGACGGAGCAAAAAGAACTGCCCTTTGGGGTGGCGGATGAGGCACAGCGTACCCATTGGGGCACGGCATCCTCCGGCGAGATCATTGAAGTGGCGGAGGACGGCTCTCCGTTGCCTTCGCCGTGGCTTGGCTCGTCGCGCATCTATGTGTATGCCGGACTGCTGCTCCTGCTGGGAATCGTAACGTGGCGGCGCAGGCGAGCAGACAGAGGGCGTTCCAAGGAATCGCGTTAAAATCCCATGCTGCGGCCGGACGCGGCATGTTCATATAGATCACTCATTTATTTGGTAAAGGAGAACTGATCCATGTTCAAATTGATGCGTAAGCTGCTTCCCCTTGCCTTGGCAACGGCGCTTTTGCTTCCTGCCGCCGCCCATGCCGAAACGGTGTCTATCATCGCGGGCACGAATCAATCGTCGCAAACGACCGTTTCCTTCAGCTCGGTCACGCTGGACGTAACCGCAAATCAGATTTCGACAGCCTCCAATGCGATTACCGTTCGAGACAGCCGCGGCAGCGGTGCCGGCTGGTCGGTATCCGTTTCGTCCACTGATTTTGTGAGCGGCTCCTTGCCCGACCCGACGACCACGGGGACGTATACTGTCAAAATTCCGGCCAGCGCCGTTTCGATCATTGTCGGCACGCCGGTCGTGGCCCTGAGCGGTCAAGCGGTTGATCCGACCCACGGGCCGCTGGCCTTTAACGGTACGCTGTCCTCCACGCCGCTCAAGCTGCTTCAGGCCGCTCCGGGCTACGGCATGGGCGAGTATACCGCTGGCGTCTCCTATTCGCTGGCAGTGCCGAAATCCGTTACGGTCGCTTCGGTAAGCAGCGGCTCCAGCAGCTATCATGTGAACGATACGGTCGGCACAGTAGCGACAACCTATACGGCAACACTGACCTTCACCCTCGGCTCGGGCGTATAAGGCGCACGGAACGGCTCCTGTTCCTTCAATAGAATGGGAGCCGTTTTCCGGTTGCAATCTGGACAAGCTACAACGTGATCCCCTATCATGTAGGGACAAGAAAGTTTTACCAAATAGAAGATTCATACGCGAGGAGTGAAGCGGTTGAAAAAACGAATCCTGTTTGTTTTAATGATGGCCGTGCTGGTGAACGGTTTTGCGCTGACGGCGAGCGCGGCATCCAAACCGCCCACGTTTGTCGGTGCCATGATGGATGGGATGAAGCTTTGGTTCCCGGATGCGCAGGCGTTCGTGGATGACAACCAGCGGACATTGGTGCCGGTCCGATTTGTAGCGGAGGCGCTTGGCGCAAAGGTCGGCTGGGAGGCGGAGAGCCAATCGGTTCCGATTCAAAAGGACGATCAACGTATTCGGTTGACCATTGGCAGTAAGGTTGCAACGGTGAATGGCGAAGACGTAGCTTTCGATACCCAGGCGGTGATGCAAGGCGGTCGAACCTTTGTCCCGCTGCGGTTTGTCAGCGAGATTCTCGGCGTGGCGGTGGAGTGGGACGGCAAAACGAATACGGTGCTGCTTTCCACAAAACCATTGGATGGCAAGACCGATCCGTGGGGCCGATTGATTCGCACCACCGATCTGCCGAGCAACGCAGCGGATTACCCCTACATTCTGGCGGATATTTCGAATGAGATGTACGAGCTGGCGTATCCTTATCATCATGAGGAAAGAAGCAAGGTGTCAGCGACCGTTGCGAGCCAAACCGAATATAGCAAACAAAACAAGGATATTTGGATAGAACGTGTCAAGACATTCGGGAGCCTTTGGCTAAATGTGGATTATCGGACAATTGACGATTCATGGGCGCAAGCGCTGTTCGCAACCAAGATGCAAAATTCGGATGGAGAATTGCGGCGCATTCGAGAATATGTCAGTTGGGTAAAGGAAAACCATATCCACATAGAAGGGTATCTCGACCCGGAACCGAGCATGATCTTTTATGATGGATTTGGCTCCGATAACATTCGCGCTCATTTCCGGCTTCGCTTTGTTTCCTATGATAAATCGGAGCGTCTGTTGTATGATCAATGGTTCCCGAACGATCTCAGTTTTGAGAAAGGAAAATGGTATGAAGGGTATACCGATATTCAGATGAGCACCAATGTCGGCGGAGACTGGGGAAGCACATTAAAAGTCTCTCCAACGGCCAGTCTCTTCTCCAACTATATGTTTGTGAAGGCGGCTGAAAAAGATGAATAAGAAGCGAAGGGTTACACGTTGGATATGCACGCTTATGGCGTGCATTTTTTTATTTTCATTTTTTGAGACTGATCCATCCTACGCGGCGCCAGATATTACGATACGAGACGGAATTGTGCAACTGAAGATCACCAGCACGGCGGCAAGCACCTCTATTCGCTACAAGACAGTTGGTTGGGTTGTGAGCAGAGAACAGTTGTGTTCGCAAACTGCATCAGAGAAACAATGCGCCGATCCGAGGAGCAGGCCGCATGCCATTTTTTCGGACGATGAAATTGTTCAGACCGGGCAAAGCCCCAATCCACCCATCCCTGGTCAACCTCTAACCGGCTTTTATGAAGTGCCGGAAACAGCCGTCACTCAGCGGCTTTGGACGGCAGGCATGGATGGTATTCAGGACAATGACGATCTGTACTTTTACGCAATCATGGTCTCCATCAATGGAGACGGTTCGGTCCGCAAAGGTCCCTTTTATACGTTGTCGGGCATCAAACAGGCCGAGGGCTGGCTGCATCCAGACGATCTCGATGATTATTTCGGCCTCCATATTCCATACCGCAGCGCTGAATTTCCGGTGGATGCCGTGGCCAAAATCGTCGATGGCCGGGTCATTCAAAACCCGGACGTGACGTTTTTGAAGGGCAAGTACAAAATCGGGGAAACGATTGACCATGAGTTTCCAGCGACCTTGACCGACGGGGGGAAGACGTATCGAATTGTGCGCTCCTACATGACCCCGAAGCAGGATACGACGCAGAAGAAGTGGATGCAGGAAAATCCCGAGACCAACGATAAAGTTCGGATTCGCAGCTTCACGGTGGCGCTTGGTGGTTCGGACGTCATTGCCGAATATGAGGAAGCCGCCAGTCCTGTGAAGGCCATCTACCAAAAGGAAGATGGAACGGTACTACAGGAGGTGGACAAGGGAGAATTTGCGGCCGGAGAGGAAGCCAATCACACCTTTGAGGCGACGATCACTAAGGGCGGGCAAACGTATGAGATCATTCGCTCCTATATTACCAGCAACAGCAATCCGTCGGAGAAACTGTTTATTCAGGAGAAAAGCGACAGCAAGCTGCGGGAACGCTCCATTCTCGTCGGCCAGAGCGGCTCCAACTTTGTCGGCATCTACAAGGTGCCTTCGCCCGTGACGGTGACCTCCCGCATCGACGCGCCGACAGAGGCATCGTCCTCGGAAACGGCGGTCACCGGGGAGTTTGTCTTTGAAGCCAAGTCGCCGAACCCGCTCAAGTCGTACCAAATCACGCGCATCGAAAATGCGCAACTGGTCAGTGCCAGTCAACAAACCGGCGCGTTGAACGGCAAGTCGGCCAGCCAATCGCTGCCGATCCTTATCCCGCTCGGAAGTAGCGATAGCGTCACGGTGAAGATCACAGTCGTCGTGACGGATGCGGCAGGCCAAACGGGAGATTCCACCTCCGATCACACGGTGACCATCAATGGCGGCGAGGATACCTCGCAGACCGGCTCGGAGCAGAATGTCGAAGCCATGGATGCCTCCGCAACAGCGGTCATCAAGGCGGATGCGCGCGGCGCGGAGCGCTTTGATGTGACCAAGGGCATCCCAACATCCGAAAGTCTGTACGTCAATGCGAGCGCCAAATCTTACCTATACCGCAACAAGTTTACGGAGATCAAAGGAACGAAGCAGTATCCGATCACCGTCAGCCGCACGTATTCGTTGTCCTGGACCGAGCGTGTCCCCGGCCCGCCGGACAGCGAAGGCCATCCTACGACCGTTTCGGTGTCACGTTCGGATACGCAAACGGTCACGCAAAGCTATACGGTGGAACGCAAGTTCAGCTATTGGCAGATCGACCGGCTGGAGGTTTACGGCCTGCAGCAAGCAGAGGTAGCCAATTATGCCTTGCCGGGTAGCAAGGTGACGCTGCAACCGAACGGGTACACACCGCCAAACGTGTCGGCCGACCATGACGCTTCGCCGTCCGCACATGTAACCGATCCGGTTTATCGCAATGTCATTCTGCCAGGAAAGTCGCTGAACGGCGGCTCCAGCCGTCCCTCCGTGCCCTCCGAGAATTGGAAGGCGGAAGCGGAGCAGGCAATCGGGAAAATCAAAGTGCGTAGCGACTCGCTTGTCTTTAACGGGCAAACCATTATGGACAATCGCGCGGTAGAAGAAACCGCTCCAACTCCGGGGACGATTCCGGCTGCGCCAATGATCGGGCAAAACGTGCTGTATGGCAGCGGCTTTATTATTGATTCGAACAAGAGCAACAAATCGTCTCAGCCGAGCAGCGGAACGCTCGCTTACTCCCTGATTAAAGGCATTGGCGGCGGAAGCAAGCAAACTTTTCCGATTTCCGGCATCAACCCTGTAACGGTGCATACGCCGGTCGTCAATTTCGCCGCGGTGTCTAACGATCAATCCCACAACCAGAAAACGGTGCCGACTGCCGGACGCTCGGCCCTCATCCTGAACCGACCCTTTACCGTCACGATTCCGACCAGCGGCCAGCATCGCGACATTACGGGCTATGGCAACCGGGACTACGCCAAGTACATTCGGGACAAGCAGGTGCGCTTCCCCTTCGATGTGTACAAGGCCGACGGCACTATGCTGATCCCGAAGGAAACCTGGACCTCGATTCCGGTCAGTCAGCTACAAACGACGTTTTATTTGCCCGTATGGGTAGACGAAGGGAATTATGAGGTGCTGTTCCGTTCCTTTGCCGAAAACAGTCCGGTCTCGTTTACGTCGCAGTCGAATGCCAATCTGGAAGTAAACCATCATGTGGCGACTCAAGTGGTGCCGGTCGAGGTGATCGGGCGGTTGTTCGATTTCCGCATTACCGACATTGCGGACTACCAGTGGGAGACGGTCTTCCGCACGGCCAAGGGGAGCGCCACGCCAACCGGCAACAGCTATTGGGTCGGGCCGAACGGAGTCGACGGCGTTGCGCGGGGCAATGCCGCTCCCTATGTGCTACCGATTCGGCCGGGGAGCCACCCGGAGAGCGGCAAGAAAAACGTGGCGATCAAAACGGGCTATCATTTCAAGTTCGAGGTGAAGACGCTCGGCAACATGTTCGGTACGGGCGACGGTATCCTGATCACGCCGACCTTCTACTTCGTGGACAAGAAGGGGCAGAACCGACAACCGGTGGACCTATACTATCACTCGGGTAACAAACGGTTTATCCGCATCGGCTCTGCGGAGGACACGGAGCAACGGCAGGTGACGCTGGATACCCGGTTGCGAAACGTGCCGCGGCAAGAACTGACGAATACCGCCAATTCCCTCTGGAGGCTGAATGGCGCGACGGGCAATCAGGCTACGTATGTGCAGCAATTTTTGAAGGATGCGGCACAAAAGAAGATTTATATTGGCGGCTACGATGGCATGCTGCTGCCGCAGCAGCTACGGACCTTCATCGGCAGCATGCAGGTGCCAAGTGGCGTCGATGCAGTGCGGGCCAATGCGGCCGCACAGCTTTGGCGCGGCGAATACAGCCTGCCTGCCGCGCCGTATGCGGTGCCTGCGGGCTTTAATGTGGCCGAGTACGGACGCACGCACAAGCTGGATGACCAATCTCCAATCTTTCTGCGCGACGGTTACCTTGTCGTCAATTTCAATATCGAAACCATCCGCAACCGGAACACCAGTCAACCGCATTTGCAGTACAAGGATGCGCCGCTGGATAACCAATGGCAGTTGGAGGGATTTAGCCGTAGCTTTGTCGATCCATATGGAGCCAAGTTCACCTTGCTGGACGGCGATGTGGCATTCTATCATGCGGACTTGTCCAGCTACGACGATTTTGGAACAGGCGGCACCCATTAACTTCATCAGTCGGGAGGAATGGACATGTTTGAAAAGCTGCAAAGCGCCGCTACCGAGGAAGCGGCTTTTTTTTATTCCGCGTCTGCCGATGACGAAGTCGGGCGCAGCTGCATTGGCCACCTGCGCGGGGATTTCGGGCGCTCGGGCGAGGAATTTTGGGTGACCTGGTTTCCCCGGCGCTCTCCCTTTGAAACGACGGCCTTTAAGGAAGAATTGGGCAAGGTGTTTCAAGCCATCGGCGATCAGGACGTGCTGAAAAGCCGTCAGCAAATGCTTCGCTTTTGCAGCAAGCACCCGGAGGCGCGCATCAAAGGCGCATGGAGAACGGACGTATACGGTTTCCGCATGGAGACGCCCGAGCACCGTTACTTCCTGCGTTGCTTTCCCTTTGCCGGGGATTACAACATCTACTTGTATTGCTACGCGCGCCCGGAGCGCGTGGCCGAGCAGCAGCGGCAAGTCCCCTCCACTCCCGCCGCGCAGAAGAACAAGACGGAGCCGCACCGATAGGAGGACGCCATGAACGATCTAACGCGTTACCGGCTGCTGGCGGAAGCCTCGCTTCCCCCGGCGGCCAAGCTGCTGTACAGCTATTTGCTCGATTTGGCGGGCGGACGAAACGGCACGGTGTGGCTGTCCTCCCGCCGTCTGGCGGCAGAGGTCGGACTCTCCACCTCTGCCATTCGCCGAAATCTGCATCGTCTGGAGCAAAGCGGGCTGATTCATCGCACCTCCCGGTATTCTGAGGAAGGCATTCGGCTGACCAACAAAATTACGCTTCTGTGAAGGGGGTGCCCATGTGACAGCCAAGCTGCAGCGCATTGTTGAGCTGTCGGCCCGCACGGCGCATGCGGTGGTGAGCGATACCGAACGATGGGCCGATTTCCTGCGGACCGCCGCATGGAACTACAAATATCCGTTTCAGGATCAATTGCTGATCTACGCGCAGCGCCCTGACGCCACCGCCTGCGCCCCGATTGAGGTTTGGAATCACAAGCTGAACCGATGGGTCAAGCGCGGCGCGAAGGGCATCGCGCTGATTGAGGATCGAGGCAGCAGTCTGGGACTGCGCCATGTGTTTGACGTATCGGATACGCAAAGCCGCCAGTCGCGCGCAGTGCCGCTCTGGCGCATGGACGAGGCGGATACGGAGGCCGTACTTGAAACGCTGGAGAACGCCTTCGGCCACGAACGGGAGCCGGGCATGGAATTGCCTGCCTCCCTGCTGGCCGCGGCGCGGAACGCGGTGGAGGATCACAGCGCCGATTATGTGCGTCTGCTGCTCGCCGAGCGCGACAACAGCCTGCTCGAAGAGTTGGATGTCTTGCATGTCGAGTTGCTGTTCCGGGAAACTGCGCAACAGGCTGTCGCCTATATGGTAATGGCCCGCTGCGGCCAGGAGCCGTCCCACTATATCAGTAGCGACGACTTGTCCGGTATCGGGTATTTCAATACCTTGCCCTCCCTTTCGCATTTGGGCGCGGCGATCAGCGACGTGGCGGAAATGATGCTGCGGGAAATCGAAACCACGGTGCGGGCCTTGCGCCGTGAAAAGGAACGTCCGCTTTCCCGCACCGTTGCAAAGCCGAAATCGATCCCGCACAATGAGGATAAACCACGCGAGAGGATGAACGAACATGGAACTGACGTACACGCAGAGCGGGGATTACCTGCTGCCGGATCTGGCGCAGCCCGAAGCGATGAGCATCGGGAAATACGGCCTGCTGCGCAAGACGTTTCTGAAAACCGAGCGCAAGGGCACCTTCGCTCACCTTATGCTTTCGGAGCAGTTGAACCCGCATCTGGCGGAGATCGACCGGACGGCGAGGGATCAGATCGAGCGGACGCTGACAAGGCTGCTGGAGCAGCACCCGGCCCCGGACAAAGCGAACGACCCGATGGGCTGGACGGGCCACATGAACAATCTGAAGCAACAGGCGGAGGAACTGATTCTGACCGAGCTGGTGTATCGTTAAGCTGGCACGACCGGGGAACGGAGGACCACCGTCTTCCGTTCTTTCATGACACAGACAAGATCAACGACATGCTGCGAACTGCGCCGCTCTTACAGAGCAAGGCGGAGATCGCAGCTTTTTTTGATGGCAGCGACGATCCGCGCGAACGCGCGTTGTATGTCAGGAGCCTGTTCCCGCCGGGACGAACAGAGCTGGAGCTGGAGCCGGACAACTGGCTCGGGGTGGAGCCTTACCAGAATGTGCTGCATATGTGGACGGGCCGAGCGGACGACCAGACGGCGCAAGGCTTCTACGATTGGGGCGTGATCGTAGGTCATATCCGCAGCATGCTGTTGCTGAATGAATGGGACCGAACGCAGCAACCGGAGCCGTCCGTTCAACAGCAAACGATGTGGCTGGAGGAAGCCGCGGAGGAACGAGCCGCTTCCTTTGTCTGGCCGCAGGCGGTGATTGATGCAGTCCTGCAAAACGGCAGCGGCGTTGAGAACGGCAAGCTGCGGATTGCCCTTCATTTTCAGCAATCGCTGTCGGCGCAGGACAATATCGAGTTTTTAAAACGGGAATACGGGACAGGCGGTCGCGCTCCCGCGTTGACGGGTACACATATCCACGAGCATCACGACAGCAAGGGCATTGCCTTGGAACGCGGGTTTCGAGCGGCCCAGGAAGACAAACTGGTGCTGCCCTGGACGAAGGTGCAGAAGCGAATCGGCGAGTTGCTGGCCGCGGGGCGTTATCTGAATCGCCTGGAAGCGGAGCAGTTGCCCGCCTATGCCGAGCGGCTGGGGGAGCAACGCAGGCAGCGCGAAGGCGAAATGAGCGACCGGCGGCTTCCGTCGCCGGAATCGCCGCTCGCGCCGCCGCCCGATGCCCCGCCGCGCGACCGGAAAAGCCTGCATCATGCGTATACCGAAGGCAGTTCGGTTTTCATCGGCGCGGATGAATATGAGATCGTGCAACTGGAGGCGCGCAAGGTATGGTTGCAGGATAAGCAGTTCCCGCTGTTCTCCAAGGAATTGAGCCGCAGGGAACTGGAACGCCTGCTGCGCGATAATCCGCTCAACGATCATTTGCTGACGGATGAATCACTGTCCGAAGCGGAAGCGTTTTGGGAAACCGATGAAAAAGATGCACGAACGGATGAATCGGAAGAGCCGAGAGAACCAGCAGAATCAGCAAAACCGGAGCAAACAACGTCGGCGCAAACGGTACATGACGAAGCCCCTGCTTCCGAGAATGCTGCCCGCCTTCACGAACCGGCGAACAATTACCGTATTACGGATTATGCCTTGGGCCACGGGGGCGCTAAAACAAAGTTCCGCCGCAACGTGGAAGCGATTCGTTTGCTCCAACAGTTGGAGCAGGACAACCGCCAAGCGAATGCGGAGGAGCAAGCGGTACTAGCGCATTATGTGGGCTGGGGCGGTATCCCGCAGGCGTTTGATGACGCAAACGCCCAATGGACGAGCGAATATGCCGAGCTGCAAGCGCTGCTGGACCCGGAGGAATATGCGTCTGCCCGTGCTTCTACGCTGAACGCCCACTATACGTCTCCTACCGTTATTCAGGCGATGTATGAATGCCTGGAGCAGATGGGCTTTCGCAACGGCAACATTTTGGAGCCTTCCTGCGGGATTGGTAACTTCTTTGGATTGGTGCCGGAATCGTTTCAGGATTCGCGGCTGTTTGGCGTGGAGCTGGACGGCTTAACCGGGCGCATCGCTAAGCAGCTTTACCCGCAGGCGTCCATTGCGATCAGCGGATACGAGCGGACGAGTCTGCCGGACAGCTTCTTTGACCTTGCCATCGGCAATGTGCCGTTCGGCGGTTTTGGCGTGGCGGACAAAAAATATGACAAACACAAGTTTTTGATTCACGATTACTTTTTCGCCAAAACGCTCGACAAGGTGCGGCCCGGCGGCATTATCGCCTTCATTACTTCTAAGGGCACGATGGACAAGCAAAATCCGACCGTGCGCCGGTACATCGCAGAACGGGCGGCACTTCTCGGCGCGGTTCGTCTGCCAAGCAATGCGTTTCTGGCCAATGCCGGAACGGAAGTGACCGCTGACATTCTCTTTTTGCAAAAGCGGGACCGCATGGTGACCGTCAGTGAGCAAAGCGAGCCGTGGCTGGCGCTGGCCGAGACGGCGGACGGCGTACCGATCAACGCCTACTTTGTCGCCCAACCGGATATGGTGTTGGGTACAATGGCATTCGATGATCGGATGTATGGCAATCGCGAGGAAACCACATGCCGTCCGTACCCTGACGCGCCGCTTGACGAGCTGCTGCGCGAAGCGCTATCCAACATCCACGCCGAATGGGTGGAAACGGAACGCGAGGAACAGCCGGAGGAAGAAGTCGCCTCGCTGCCGGCCGATCCGAACGTGCGCAATTTCAGCTTTGCACTGGTTGAAGGTCGCATCTATTTTCGCGAGAACAGCCGCATGCACCCGGTGGAAACGTCGGCGACGGCAGCGGGACGCATCAAGGGCATGATTCAGCTCCGGGACACTGTTCGCGAGCTGATCGAATACCAGACCGAGGATGGCAGCGAGGAAGCGATCCGCGAGCAGCAGCGCAAATTGAATGTGCAATATGATCGCTTCGCGGCGCAGTACGGGCTGATAAACAGCCGCGCCAACAGTCTTGCCTTTTCGGACGACAGCTCTTATTTTCTGCTCTGTTCGCTGGAAATTCTCGACGATGAAGGGCGCATGCTGCGCAAGGCGGACATGTTCACGAAACGCACCATTCGGCAACGGACGCAGGTTGAGCGAGTAGACACAGCCTCCGAAGCGCTGGCGGTATCCATCGGCGTCAAGGCCAAGGTCGACTTGCCCTATATGAGCGAGTTGACCGGCATTCCCGAGGATAAGCTGGTGCAGGAACTGCGCGGTGTCATATTCCCCAATCCCGAGCAAATGGACGAGAACGGAGAGCCACTCTACGAAACGGCCGACGCGTATTTGTCCGGTCCTGTACGCGACAAGCTGCTTATCGCCAAGCAGCTCGCAAGCTATGATGCCGAGCGGTACGCCGAAAACGTCAAGGCGCTGGAGGCAGTGCAGCCCCCGGATTTGACGGCCTCCGAGATCGATGTCCGGTTGGGAGCGACCTGGCTGCCTCCCGACGTGATTCGCGATTTTATGTTCGAGCTGCTGGATACGCCGCCGATGTTCCGCCCCTCCATTCAAGTGCTCTATTCCGACTATACGGCGGCGTGGAACGTGCGCGGCAAGAGCGACGACCGAAGCAACAACATCAAGGCCAACGTCACCTACGGCACCGACCGGATCAACGGCTACAAAATTCTGGAGGATACGCTCAATCTACGGGATGTGCGCATTTTCGATACCGTGACCGAAAACGGCGTCGAAAAGCGGGTGCTGAACCGGAAGGACACGGCCATCGCCCAGCAAAAGCAGGAGCTGATGAAGGAGGCGTTCGGCGAATGGATTTGGCGAGATCCGCAGCGTCGCGAACGGTTGACGCGCCTGTACAATGACCGGTTCAATGCCATTCGGCCGCGCGAGTACGACGGAAGTCACATCCGCTTTACCGGAATGAACCCGGAAATCCGGCTCCGACAGCATCAGGTGAATGCGGTCGCCCGCACGCTCTATGGCGGCAATGCGCTCTTTGCCCATTGCGTCGGTGCGGGCAAAACGTTCGCGATGACCGCCGCGGCGATGGAGAGCAAGCATTTGGGTTTGTGCAACAAAAGTATGTTCGTTGTCCCGAATCACTTGATTGAGCAGTGGGCCGCCGAGTTTTTGCAGCTTTATCCGTCGGCCAATGTGCTCGTGACGACGAAAAAGGACTTTGAGACGAAAAACCGCAAAATGTTTTGCGCCCGCATCGCCACCGGGGATTATGACGCGATTATTATCGGGCATTCGCAATTCGAGAAGATTCCGATTTCGATGGAGCGCCAACGACAGCAGCTTGAAGAACAGATTTACGAGATTACCAGCGGTATTCGGGAATTGAAGGAAGCCAAGGGCGAGCGCTACGCAATCAAGCAACTGGAGAAGACGAGGAAGACGCTGCAGATCAAGCTGGAAAAGCTGACTGATACGAGCCGCAAGGATGACGTGGTGACGTTCGAGGAACTGGGTGTAGATCGGCTGTTTGTGGACGAAGCCGACTCGTATAAGAATTTGTTTCTTTATACCAAAATGCGCAACGTTGCCGGACTGTCGCAAACCGAAGCTCAGAAGTCGTCGGACATGTTCATGAAGTGTCGGTATTTGGACGAACTAACCGATGGCCGGGGCATCATCTTTGCCACCGGGACGCCGATCTCGAACTCGATCACGGAAATGTATACGATGCAGCGCTATTTGCAGTATGCGAGCTTGCAGAAGCAAGGCTTGCAGCATTTCGACTCCTGGGCTTCGACCTTCGGCGAAACCGTTACGGCCATTGAACTGGCTCCGGCAGGGACGGGGTATCAGGCGAAAACGCGTTTCGCCCGGTTCTACAATTTGCCGGAACTGATGAATATGTTCAAGGAAGTGGCCGACATCCAAACGGCGGATATGCTCCAGCTTCCGGTGCCGCAGGCACATTTTCATAATGTCGCGGTACCGCCAAGCGAGTTTCAACGGGAGATGGTCGCCGATCTTGCCCGCCGCGCGGAGCAGGTTCGAGCTAAGGCTGTCGAGCCGCATGAGGACAATATGCTGCTCATTACCAACGACGGGCGCAAGCTGGCACTTGATCAACGGCTGACCAATCCGCTGCTGCCAGATGACGAGGACAGCAAGATCAGCGCCTGCGCGGATAACATTTATCGGCATTGGCAGGAAGGTAAGGAGCAGCGCCTCACGCAACTGGTTTTCTGCGATTTGTCTACGCCCAAGGCGGACGGCACCTTCAACGTCTATGATGAGATCAAACGCAAATTGATGGAGAAAGGCGTTCCGGAGGCGGAGATCGTCTACATTCACGACGCCAATACGGACGCGCAGAAAAAAGAGCTGTTTGGCAAGGTGCGAGCTGGACAGGTTCGCATCTTGTTGGGATCGACGTTCAAAATGGGGGCCGGTACGAATGTGCAAACGAAGCTGATTGCTATTCATGACCTTGACTGTCCCTGGCGACCGCGCGATTTGGAGCAACGGTTAGGCCGCGTGATTCGTCAGGGCAATCAGAACAGCGAAGCCCATATATATCGCTACGTCACAGAGAATACATTCGATGCCTATCTCTACCAGACGCTTGAAAACAAGCAGCGCTTTATCTCACAAATCATGACGAGCAAGTCGCCGGTTCGCTCCGCCGAAGACATCGACGAGGCGGCTCTTTCCTATGCTGAGGTGAAGGCGCTGGCGACCGGTAACCCGTATATCAAAGAAAAGATGGATTTGGACATTCAGGTTTCCAAGCTCAAGCTGCTCAAAGCCAACCATCTGAGCCAGCGGTATGCGTTGGAGGACCGGCTGCTCAAGCTGTTGCCGCAGCAGATCAAGTCCACGGAGGAACGGATAGCCGGGTACGAGCAGGATGTAGCCTTGTATGGCCGTCAGGACGGCGCGAAGGAAAGCGGCGAGGAAGCTGCCTTTGCCGGGATGACGGTCAAGGAATTTATGTACAAGGAACGTTCATCGGCTGGGGTGGCGCTGCTCGATGCCTGCAAGGGGATGACCTCTCCCGATCCGCAGGAGATCGGCCATTATCAGGGCTTTTCGCTGTGGCTTTCGTTCGACAGCTTCAACAAGGAATACAAGGCGACGCTGCGCGGCGCGTTGGGTCATACAGTATCTTTGGGGGCCGATGCAGCGGGAAACCTGACGAGACTGAACAATGCGCTTGTTGCGCTGCCGGAGAAGCTTGCTTACAGCCAGGACCAGCTTGTCACGCTTCGGAAGCAGATGGAAACGGCGAAAGCGGAAATTGCAACGCCCTTCAAGCAGGAGGATGAGCTGCAAGTTAAGTCGGCGCGGCTTGCCGAACTGAACGCGCTGCTGAATATGGATAAGCGGGAAAACGAGACGATTGATTCCGGCATGGAGGAGGATGAGCCGGAGCAGCCGGAGCGCAGAAGAACGAACGAACCTGAACGCTGAGATTTATCAAAGCCATGATGGACGGCGATGCCGGTATTTTTCCAAGCGATGAGGACTATCAGGCATGGCTGGAGGTTCGCATGACGCCGGACGAAACCGAGCAAATGGAGCAAATGGCGTTCTACTGGCAAGGACGCGCGGACTGTTATGCGTACCTGAAAAAATGGGGCCTTTTAGCCCGTCGAAATGAATAAGCTGAAACTGACAAGTCTGTTGCCGCCCGGTGGCAGGCTTTATTGGTGTGGAATAAAGATGTTGACGGAAGGAGCGAGTCGATGGCCTATGTGAGCAAAGAGCAGATCGAACGTGCGAAGCAATGGGATTTGCTGACGTACCTGCAATATTTCGAACCCTACGAATTGGTGCGCTGTTCGCGAAATGCTTATACGACGCGCACCCACGGCAGCTTAAAAATATCCAACGGAAAATGGTTCTGGTGGTCTCGAGGCTTCGGCGGACGCTCGGCCTTGGATTATTTCATAAAGGTACGGGGAATGACGTTTACCGATGCTGTGCTGCATATCGACGAGCAAACTCCGGTGTCTTCTCCCGAACGACAAGCCGATTTACAGGCGAGTCCCCCTGCCCGATTCGAACTTCCCGAGCCTTATGAGGATGCCAAGCGCGTCGTGGCCTATTTGCGAAAACGTGGCATTGCCCATGAAATAATTGAAGATTGCGTACGGTCTGGCCGCTTATATGAGAGCCGGAATTATCACAATGCGGTATTTGTTGGTTTTGATGAACAGCACACTCCCCGCTACGCCGCAATTCGCGGAACGACGAGCACTCGATATATGGGGGAAGTGACGGGGAGCGATAAACGCTATTCATTCGCTATTCCTGCCAACGTTAAGAGTACCGAGCTGCATTTGTTTGAAAGCGCAATTGACCTCTTATCGCATTGCACCTTGGAAACAATCGCAGGGAAAGACTGGCGACAGTCGCATAAACTGTCGCTGGCCGGAATTTATAGTCCAAAAGAAGAAAAAGATGAAAGCATTGTACCCTCTGCATTAGCTCACTATTTGCAAAGCTACCCGAAAGTGGAGTGCCTAGTGCTTCATTTGGACAACGACACACCGGGACGTTCCGCCGCAGCGATGATTCAACAACTACTCGGACAAACTTACGAGGTTTTCGACGAACCTCCAATTAGGAAAGACGTTAACGACGACTTAAAGTTTTATCAGAAAAAGCGTGAGGAACCAACCCGATAGCACGGCAGGACAAAGAAAAAATGAGGAGATTGAAAAATCACTTTTGGATGCAGAGGAACAGGCGCGAAACGATCCGACTCGTTTGGATCACCAAACGGCGATAGATAGTGTACGCTGGAAGATTAAAGTGAAAGAGAGTTAATGGTCCTATGGTGTGAGAAGTTGCAAATTACACCAACTTCATTATCGCTATATTTTGATTTTAATGAACTTTGACCCCGTGTCGGTCCCTAGGGATTAGGTCAACACTCGAAAGCTGTCATAGGGGTGTTTATGGGCGTTAAAATCGCTATTTTATTTTGGTTGGAAGTTGGTTATCATGTAAATACGAATTCGATATTAATCGTCCATCTATCCGGAAGATGCACGGTCTTCAGAGGTGTAACTAACAATTTGGAGTTTATTTATTATCTTGCCTTAATTTTATTTTTGACTAAGATTTTCGGGCATGTTTTTACGTTATTGGGACAACCGTCTGTTCTCGGGAAGTTGCTTACAGGTATCCTTGTTGGCCCCGCCGTTCTTGGATGGATTGATAATAACGAATTTATCCACTACTTTTCGGAGATTGGCGTTATTCTGCTTATGTTTATAGCAGGATTGGAAACTGACCTGGACCAATTAAGACGAACTTGGAAGTCTGCTGTTGCAGTCGCGCTTGGTGGTATCATTCTTCCTTTTATTGGCGGTTATTTCGCGGCAGTGGCATTCGGACTTCATCATAATTATGCTCTCTTTATGGGTGTTGTTTTTAGCGCAACATCAGTCAGTATTTCAGTTCAGGTTCTGAAAGATCTTAACAGGTTAAACTCACGCGAAGGTACGACGATCTTGGGAGCTGCCGTAGTTGATGATGTATTGGTTGTCATATTATTGGCGATTATGATGAGTTTTCTGGGTAATGGTAATGACATATCATTAACATTAATCATTAGTAAGAAGCTCATTTTCTTTATTGTCGTGGCATTGGCAGGATGGTTGATTGTTCCACGATTCATGAAATTATTTGGTCGAATTTCTGTTACAGAGCCTGTAGTTACAATGGCATTGGTTGTTTGCTTTACCTTTGCTTATTTTGCGGATTTGATGGGTATGGCTGCAATCATCGGCTCTTTTGCTGCTGGACTTGCTGTTTCACAAACGTCACTAAAACACGCGATAGAAACGAAAATTGAACCCATAGCATATTCCATTTTCGTTCCTGTATTTTTTGTAAGTATAGGACTCAACGTATCGTTCAAAGGAATAGCAAGCCAAATTGGCTTTATTGTAGTGCTTACTATCGCAGCGATTTTCACAAAACTTTTAGGCGGGGCTTTTGGGGCACGATTAACAGGAATGAATACTCGTTCAGCCCTTGCAGTTGGATCGGGTATGATTTCACGCGGAGAGGTCGCCTTAATAATAGCGGCAGCAGGCTTGCAAGCAAAACTGCTCCCTGATGAATATTTTACTTCTGTCGTCATTAGTATCATTTTAACTACAATAATTGCACCGCCATTGCTTAAAGTTTTTTTCAAACGATCTGAAGGGGAAAATGGCTTTCAATAACAGTGGTCTTCCTCAAGCTAGTTGGCTGCTTCGGATAAAGCGGCAAATATGTTGTCTGGTTTGTATTGTGGAAGTATGAAGGCGCGGCGCTGAGCTATCAGCGTCTTTTTTTATGTTTCGCCGGCCCTTCCCCTTTTTCCCGGCAGGTGCCTTGGGGCAACGTGTAACGTTGCAGCAAGCACTGAATTTGGTCTCCCAAATTCGCTTGTTAGGGGCTTCGCCCCTAAGACCCCCTCCCGACGGATCGACGTTTTTTTATCGAATGGTGGATTTATCAAGAATGAGTTTCTATGAAGATGCCTTATTTCTCAGGAGTAACTTCATTTCGGAAAGGAGCCTCTATATGCGGAAACGAAGCCTCCGTATTCAAGTTTGGGTCAATCAGGAAGAAGATCGCAAGCTTCAAAAGCATGCGAAGCAGTCGGGACTGTCACGCGAAGCTTATCTTCGTGCCTTAATCAACGGCTATGTCCCCAAAACGCTACCTTCGATAGACTATTACACCATGCTACGCGAGCTGCATGCCATCGGCAATAACCTGAACCAGCTTGCGGCGAAGGCACATGCGACTGGTCATCTGGACCGCACTTCTTTCCAGCGTGAATCGGATGATTTGCGCCGCGCTGTCCAACAGATACAAGAAGCGGTGACAGCGCCTGAGCCGCGCCAATCTTCCTCTTGAGTTGATGGGGACAGGCAATGGCTGCGACTGCGATATGGGATGTGACCGATCGTTTGAAGCGTGTATTGAACTACGCCGTCAATCCGGATAAAACGCATCAGGGGCGCATGGCAGCGGACGGCTTGCAGCAGACGCTTGCCTATACAGGCTCGAACGCGAAAACAGAGCGACAGCTTTATGTGAGGGGAATCAATTGCGATCCCGGCAGCGCCTATGAGCAAATGCAGCGCACCAAGCAGCGGTTTCAGAAGACGGGCGGCATTGTCGCCTTCCACGGGTATCAGTCCTTTGCTCCGGGGGAAACCACGCCAGAACTGGCGCATGCGATTGGCGTGAAGCTGGCGCAGGCGCTTTGGGGAGAACGGTTTGAAGTGGTCGTCGCCACGCACCTGGATAAAGATCATTTGCACAATCACTTTGTACTCAATTCTGTCTCGTTCGTGGACGGCAAACGCTACTACGACAATAAGGCATCCTACTCGCTGATGCGGCAAACTTCCGACCGGCTGTGCCGGGAACATGCCTTGTCCGTCATCGAGCAGCCGGAGCGCGGAAAAGTGAAGCATTACGGGGAATGGCGGGCCGATAAGGAAAGCAAGCCGACATGGCGCGGCACCATTCGTGAGGATGTGGATGCTGCTGTCGCCGCGGCAAGGACGATGAGCCAATTTTATGCGGCTTTACAAGCAAAGGGCTACGACACTAAAACTCATGTCAAGCACCTGGCTGTTCGTCCGCCAGGCAAAACGAGGTTTGTACGGCTGCGTGGTCTTGGCGAAGCCTACGCAGAGGAAGCGATCAAGCAACGAATTTTGGGCAGCAACTTGTCTGAGAAACAAGCAGCCGTACCGCGTCCACATCGCAAACGCGCCGTGATGGTTCTGGGGACACGCACGGCCATCTATCGGAAGCTTTCCGGTCTTCGAGCGCTGTATCTGCGTTATTTATACGCGATGGGAGTTCTGCCCCGTTACCGTTCGTCCCCGAGGCGAGCGTCTTTTTTGCTGCGTGAAGACCTGCGTCATTTGGCGGTTATTATCGAACAAACGAAACTGCTCTGCCGTTATCACATCTCCAGTCACGTACAATTGGTTAGCTTTGCTGAGGCCCGGCAGGCCGAGATGCAAGAGAAACGGACTGAACGCAAAATCTGTCGCAGACGCTTGCGAAGCTGCCGACAGCCGGAGCAGATCGACGCCTACCGCGAGCAGATTTCCACGTTTTCCCGTCGACTGGCCCAACTGCGAAAGGAGGTGAGGCTTTGCGAGGGCATTTTGGCGCGCTCCAATACGATCAAAGACAAGCTACAACATCGTGATGGAACATTCGGCAAGGAGGTAGAAGCCCATGAGCGGAAACGAGGCGGCCGATCAGGTCGTTAGCATGAGTCTGCGCGGTATTGAAGTGATGGCGAAAATATCCGGCGAAGGCGCTAAGCATCTGGCGGTTTATCTGTACGCGGTGTTGCAGGGCCAAAAACAGACGCGCGGCCGCACGCGGCTTGAGAATTTGCTCCGCAGCGGGAAGGAATTGAAGGTGTTTGCCGTTCGGAATGAGGACTTGCCCACCTTTTGCAAGGAAGCAAAGCGCTATGGTGTCTTGTACTGCGCGTTGCGAGACAAAAAGAACGTGGACGGTCTGTGCGATGTGATGGTGCGCGCCGAGGATGCCTCCAAGATCAACCGAATCGTGGAGCGCTTCCGGCTGGCCACGGTGGATACCGCCAGCATCAAGCAGGAAATTGAACAAGCCCGCCAGGAAAAGCAACCGGACAGCATGGACGCGGAACGAGCGATGGAAACGGTGGAGCATCTTGAGCCGGAAGCGAAGGAGACAGCGGCTCCTGAAGCGGCGATCAGCGAGGATTTTTTGGACGAGCTGCTGGGAAAGCCGGAGCGGCTAGAGGAGGCGGAGCAGGAAAACGAAGTGCTGGAAGTCGAGGGACCCGTACACGAGGAGGAACCGCTGGCCGAAGCGGCGGAGCCGGAGCGGCCCCTGCTGCCCCGCCAAGCCGAGAGCCGGAACCTGGCGGAACCCCTCTCTCCGTCCGCGCCTAC
Organism: Paenibacillus hemerocallicola; assembly: GCF_006265175.1. Taxonomy (GTDB): domain Bacteria; phylum Bacillota; class Bacilli; order Paenibacillales; family NBRC-103111; genus Paenibacillus_AB; species Paenibacillus_AB hemerocallicola. Next base: position 75,633 of record NZ_VDCQ01000020.1, read on the forward strand.
CTCCGCGCACAACGGGGCATCCGAAACGATTCTTGATCAACCGAAGGCGAAGGTGTCTGTGCGGCAATTGTTGCGCGAAATTCGGGAGGAGAACCGCGCGGCGGAAAAGCTGCGACAGCAACGGCAGCAAGAACGGGAGCCGGGCTTGCCGAAACGAAAGGATCGGGGCAGGGCAAGCGGGGCCGTCACCGCGCAGGCCGAGCCGCCGAAGCGCAGCAGTCGAAAGCGAGGGAAAACTAAATGAGCGAGTGGGATGATTTGTTCCGTCCGGAGCCGCGTCGGGTGTCAGCCGCTCCGCAAAACCAGCCCTTCGACAAAGAGGCTTGGGTGCAGAAAAAGCAGGAGTTGCGTCAATGGACCTACGACACGATTGATGCGACGACGGAAGCCGTATCGCAAACCGCCGAACGGCTTCAGCAGTATTTGGACGTACAAAGCCGCTTTGGCCGGTACAGTGTTTCCAATGCGCTGCTTATTTTGGCACAGCGGCCGGAAGCCACGCGCATTGCCGATTTTGAGAGCTGGAAGGCGATGGGCTTCCATATTCGCCGCAAAGAAACCGGCTTTTATATTTTGGAGCCGGGAGAGGAATACAAGCGGGAAGATGGAAGCATAGCGGTAAACTATAACCCGAAAAAGATGTTTGACGTTGTCCAGGTAATCGGCGAGAAACCAGAGCGGCCTGCGCAGCCGGACGAACGTACCCGGATCAAGGCGCTCATGCACCGTTCGCCAGTTCCGATTCAGATGGGCGACGCCTTGCCAGCGGATATGCATGCGCTTTATCAGCCGGATGTACGACAAATTGTCATTCGCCGCGGGCTGTCGGCCGGTGAGATTTTCCGCTCGCTTGCGCAGGAATTGGCGCATGCGGAAATGGATACGGGCAAAGCTGACTACAGCCGTTCGGAGCACCACGTCCAGGCGCATAGCGTGGCTTATATACTGAGCAAGCAGTTTGGCGTGGAGACTAGCGAATTCCGATTTAACCGAGCCATCGAAAGGCTCAATGGACTGGAGCCTCAACAGATTCGTTCGGAGTTGGCGGTCATTCGGGACACGGCACACACGATGAACGGCCGGATGTTCCACATGCTGGGTCAAATGCGGCAGCAGCAGCCGAGTCGAAATGATACGGCTCGTTGACGTAACTCGTCAGGCAGACGGCCCTTACCAAGATGCGGGAGGAAGGACGATGAGAGAGGACGAGCGCATTCTTTGTTTGAATCACTATGAGCACGGCATTGTCATCAACGCACTGAACAATCTGCGCAACGGCTTGATCGGGGAACGACGACCGACCGATGCCGTGGACGAACTGCTGCTGAAGGCCATTGACGCCCCCTATCAAAAGACAAAGCGCAGGAGCCAGCATGCGGCGCGCTAAAACCGTGACGAGTCAGCTTGTACTCGTGGCGGTTTTTTTATTGCCGGTGATATGGCTGGCGCTGCAAGCTGCCCCTGCGCTTTCGGACGGTTTGCCGGCCCTGCTGTTGCAGCTCAGCGCGGCGGTGGAGCATCCCTTTCGCATCCGCTGGGTTGCGGCTACACCGCGCAGTCTGCTGCTCTTTACCCTGGCCTATGCCGTCAGTATCGGCGTGTATGTGTCCTCGCTGCGCAACTATCGCAAGCGCGAGGAGTATGGCAGCGCCCGATGGGGCAAAGCGAGGCAGATCAATGCCAAATATCGCAGTAAACAGCCAGAGCAAAACAAAATCCTGACACAACACGTTCGAATTGGCCTCGATGGCCGCAAGCACCGCCGAAACCTGAACGTGCTGGTGGTCGGGGGCTCGGGGGCCGGCAAAACGCGCTTTTATGCCAAGCCGAATGTCATGCAAAGCCATACATCCTTGGTCGTTCTCGATCCGAAGGGTGAGATATTGCGTGATACCGGCAGCTTGCTCCGTTCGGAGGGGTACACCATCAAGGTGCTGGATCTCATCAATCCGCAGCTTTCGCACGGATACAATGCGTTTTCCTATCTGAAGGACGATAAAGACGTGCTCAAGCTGGTAACCAATCTCATTCGCAATACGACGCCAAAGGGCAGCAATACGAACGATCCATTTTGGGAACGCTCCGAAACGGCGCTGCTGGAGGCGCTTGTGCTTTACCTACTCTATGAAGCACCGCCGGAGGAGCAAAATTTCCCGATGGTAATGGAAATGATTGCGGCCGCGGAGGTTCGTGAAGAAGACGAAACGTATCAAAGTCCGCTGGATGAATTGTTCGAGCGGCTATCCATGCGCGACCCCGAGCATCTTGCCGTCAAGCAATACCATATTTTCAAGCTCGCGGCGGGCAAAACAGCAAAGTCCATCCTGATTGGCCTTGGCGTAAGGCTGGAAAAGTTCAATCTGCCCACCATTGCCAGCATGAGTGTGGTGGATGAACTGGATTTGTCCGTCATGGGCACGGAAAAGACGGCGCTATTTGCCGTCATTCCCGACAACGACAGCAGCTTCAATTTTATCGTCGGTATGCTGTACACGCAGTTGTTCCAGTGTCTGATGTATGAAGCGGATTATCGGCATGGGGGGCGCTTGCCCGTTCATGTCCATTTTGTGATGGACGAGTTTGCGAACGTCGCGTTGCCAACCGAGTTTGACAAGCTGCTCTCGACGATGCGCAGCCGCGAAATATCCGTTTCCATCATCCTGCAAAACCTGGCGCAGCTCAAGGCGCTGTACAAAGATGAATGGGAATCGATTGTCGGCAACTGCGACCTGTTCCTGTATCTCGGCGGCAATGAGCAATCCACCCACAAGTATGTGTCGGAGCTGCTTGGCAAGGAGACGCTCGATACGAACACGTATGGTCTCAGCAAAGGGCGCAGCGGCAGCTATTCCATTAACTATCAGCAGACTGGTCGGGAGCTGCTGACGCCGGACGAGGTACGGTTGCTGGACAACCGCTATGCCATTTTGTTTATTCGCGGCGAGCTGCCGGTGCTGGACGGGAAGTACGATGTGGTGGGCCATCCCCATGTGGCGCTGACGACGGATGGAGCCGGTGAGGCCTACCGTCACGGCGGCACAGAGCATGCGCTGGATTGGCGGTCCGTGATGCTGCACGAGGAAGGTGATTATGAGCTGTTGTCCGAGCATGAGCTGGAGGAGAAATTCCTATAAGGAGATGATGGGCATTGAAGCGTAAACCGCAATGGTTGTTGATCTTCGGCATGTTGCTCATGCTGGGTGTGGCAGGAGCCACGACGGCTTATGCCGAAGGCGATCCGATGGAAACGGTCAATAATTTCTCTAATTTCATTTTTGGTCTGATCCGGGCGGTCGGCATGATTATTTTGGGCTTCGGCATCGTCCAGATCGGCTTGTCGCTCAAATCCCACGATCCGTCCCAACGGGCCAACGGATTTTTAACCTTGGCTGGCGGCGTCATTATTACGTTTACGAAGGAAATCCTGGCCTTGATTGCCGGTTGAGGCTGATTACCGGAGGGGAGCGCATCTCCCCTCCGTTTCAAAGGGTGAAGCCATGTCGAAGAACAGTTGGATCGAGGACAATCTGGAAAATGCGCTGAACACCTGGAACGAGAAGATGAATGAGATTTGGCAGCTTGTCACGCAGTCGCCCGAAGCGTTTAAGGGCGGCACCATCTGGCGTGTGGTCACAGATATTCACGGCGCCCTGCAGGCAACGGGTCTGGCCCTGCTGGTGCTATTTTTCGTGGTCGGCGTGATGAAAACGGCGGGGAATTTTGCCGAGCTGAAACGACCGGAGCTGGCGGTTAAGCTGTTTATCCGCTTCATCCTCGCCAAAGCGATTGTGACCTACGGCTTGGAATTGATGATAGGGTTGTTCAAGATCACGCAAGGCATTATTTCTACGATTATGGGGCACTCGGGCTTCGGAGCGATGGAGTCGATTTCCTTGCCAGGGACGATAGCCCAGGCGATTGAGGATGTCGGGTTTTGGGAGAGCATCCCGCTCTGGATTGTGACGCTGCTCGGCAGTCTGTTTATTACCGTTCTGTCCTTCATTATGATTCTTTCAGTCTATGGGCGTTTCTTCCGAATCTATCTGTATACGGCCATCGCGCCTGTTCCCTTGTCGTCCTTCGCCGGAGAGCCAAGCCAACGGATTGGCACCTCCTTCCTGAAAGGGTATGCAGCCGCCTGCATGGAAGGAGCCATTATCATCCTCGCTTGCATCATTTACGCGGCCTTCGCCGAAGCGCCACCCGCAGTTGCGGAGGGCACCGGAGCCGTGACGATGATTTGGACTTACATTGGCGAACTGATTTTTAACATGCTCGTACTGGTGGGAACCGTCAAAATGGCAGATCGCGTGGTACGAGAAATGATGGGGTTGTAGGTTTTTCGTTTGAAAATTGTTGGCTCCCCCCTCATCTGACTATATGCTACTTGTTCATTTCATTATTACATTTGCAGGTTTGACATATAGAGAAATCGCAAGTACCATTTATGTATATTTTTGTTGCTGATTTATGTCGGCTCTCCGAGAGGAGGTCAAATCCATGAACAAGCTGGAACGAGAGCTGGAAAATGAACTAGAATCGCAACGAAAGAGGTTGAACGAGCTGGGGCGGCAACTGGCGCTGCAATCGATTCCGCTAGCTGATCACCGGGAAATGCAGGCACTCAGTCAGAAGGTCGATGAACTGGTGGTTCGTTGTCAACGGATGAAGCAGCGACGGAAAAGGCTGGAACGGTAAGCCTGGTCGTGAGGGGGAGCATGTATGGAATTTCCGCCGTGGTTTCGGCAAGTGATTCAACAGAGAGTGGATAAAGCGGCCGCGCAGGCGGAGCATCATTCCGATTTAAAGCAAATCAAGATGGAGGAGGAGCGGGCTTTCCGGACGCTGTTTGCCGGAATCGACACCGAGCGGATGGCCGAATTTTCGGAGTGGGAGGATCGGCACGGCTTAAAGCAAGCCCTCATCAATGAGAAGATTTATTTGAGCGGTATGCAGGAGGGTATCCAGCTTGCCGTAGCGCTGCTCTACCCGTCGCTCTGGCGGGATGGGAAGGAACCGCCGGGTGTATGATTTCGGCCAGCCGCAGCCCCTCCTCCGGGAGGGATGACCATGGAAGTGAAAATTAACCGGGAGATCCGGGCTTATACGGAAAGCTTGTTCTTCGGACTGTCCTTGCGGCAGTTCTTTTTTTCTGTCCTAGCGGTAGGAGCGGCGATTGGTCTGTACTTTGGACTGCGCAGCCATCTTGGCGTCGAAACGGTAAGCTGGCTGTGTGTCCTGGGGGCCGCCCCTTGCGCCGCGCTGGGCTTCATCCAGCACCACGGGATGACCGCCGAGCAATGGCTTTGGGCGTATATCAAATCGGAGTTTCTGATGCCGAGGCGGCTTGTCTTTCATTCCACGAACAGCTACTATGAAGCGCTGCGGGGGAAGCTGCGGCAGCGCGGCTTGGAGGAGACTCGATGATCAAAACGCTAAAGCGCATCATCAGCCAGGACAAGGAACGGTTTGTCGTTCCGAAAGGCGTTCAACAAACGATCCCGATTCGGGCCATTTGGCCAGACGGGATTTTTTTGGTTGGCACGAAATTTTCCAAGTCGTTTCGCTTTGAAGATATTAATTATGCCGTCGCTTCCCGTGAAGACAAGGAAGCGATGTTCCTCGCGTACGGCGAGCTGCTCAATTCGTTGGACAGCGGAGCGACCACGAAAATCACAATCAATAATCGCCGCTTGAATCGGGCGGATTTGGCCGACTCGATTCTCATTCCGTTGCGGGACGATGGGCTGGACCCCTACCGGGAAGAGTACAATCGCATGCTGCTTGATAAAGCGACAGGCTCCAACGATACGTATCAGGAAAAATACATCACCGTGTCTGTAGCGAAAAAGAGCATTGAAGAGGCGCGCCAGTACTTTGCCCGTATCGGCGCCGATTTGGCGGGGCATTTTTCACGGCTCGGATCGAAGTGCCTGGAGCTGAATGCGACGGATCGTTTGCGCAGGCTCCATGATTTTTACCGTGTTGGCGAGGAAGCCGGTTTCCATTTCGATTTGTCAGAGACGATGCGCAAGGGGCATGATTTCAAGGACTATATCTGTCCGGATACGCTGGAGTTTGCGCGGGATCATTTTCGGATGGGCGACCATTATGGCCGGGTTATTTTTTTGCGGGAGTACGCCAGCTACATCAAGGACAGCATGGTTGCCGAGCTTTGCGACCTGAACCGGAATCTGCTGCTGTCTCTCGATGTGATTCCAATCCCGACGGACGAAGCGGTGCGCGAGGTGGAGAACCGGTTGCTCGGCGTGGAAACCAACATCACTAACTGGCAACGGAGGCAGAACAAGAACAACAATTATTCAGCAGTTATCCCTTATAACATGGAGCAGCAGCGCAAGGAAAGCAAGGAATTTCTGGACGATTTGACCACGCGCGATCAGCGGATGATGTTCGGACTGCTCACGATGGTGCATGTGGCGGACAGCAAGGAGCAACTTGACCAGGACACCGAAGCGCTGCTTACCACGGCCCGCAAGCATCTGTGCCAGCTTGCGCCGCTCACGTTTCAACAAATGGATGGTCTGAATACGGTGCTTCCCTATGGGGTACGCAAGGTACACGCCCTTCGCACGCTGACGACCGAAAGCACGGCGGTCTTTATCCCGTTCCGCACGCAGGAGGTCATGCATCCGGGCGGGATATATCAAGGGCAGAATGTCATCAGCAAAAATGTGATTTTCGCCAATCGCAAGCAGCTTCTGAACGGCAACAGTTTTATTCTAGGAGTTCCTGGTGCCGGCAAAAGCTTTACGGCGAAACGTGAAATCGTCAATCAGGTGCTGGCGAGCGACGATGACGTGATCCTGATCGACCCGGAGCGGGAGTATTCGGCTTTGGTGAAGGCGCTCGGCGGCGAAACGATCCACATCTCGGCCACCTCATCGAATCATATCAATGCGATGGATATGAATCGGCAGTATGGAGATGGGGCGAATCCGATCATCCTGAAATCCGAGTTTGTGTTGTCCTTGTGTGAGCAGTTAATGGGCGGGTTTCAGCTTGGGGCCAAGGAGAAATCGCTGATCGACCGATGCACCGCCAGCGTCTATCGCAGCTTTTTGCAGAGCAACTATCGGGGCGAGCCGCCGACGCTGCAGGACTTTCATGCGGAGTTGCTGAAGCAGGCGGAGCCGGAGGCGCAGGAGATTGCGCTGGCCATTGAATTGTTTACCTCCGGCAGTCTGAATACCTTTGCCAAACCCACCAATGTGAACGTGCATAACCGGCTGATCTGCTACGATATTCTGGACTTGGGCAAGCAACTGCTTCCGATTGGCATGTTGGTCGTGCTGGACAACATTCTGAACCGGATTACGCAGAACCGGGTGAAGGGCAAGAGCACCTTTATCTTCATTGATGAAATCTATTTATTGTTCCAGCACGAATACAGCGCCAACTTTCTGTACGCACTGTGGAAGCGCGTTCGAAAGTATGGCGCTTTTTGCACGGGCATTACGCAAAACGTGGACGATTTGCTGCAAAGCCATACCGCAAGGACGATGCTGGCCAACAGCGAATTTATTGTGATGCTCAACCAGTCCAGCACAGATCGCAAGGAGCTGGCGGAGTTACTGAACATTTCGGATTTGCAGCTCTCCTATATCACCAATGTGGACGCCGGGAACGGTCTTATGAAGATTGGAAGCTCGCTGGTTCCCTTCTCCGATCAGTTCCCGCGGGATACGATGCTGTACAAGCTGATGACGACGAAGCCGGGCGAATAAAATAAAAGCAAGGGAGCGGCAGGAATCCAGGCCGCTCCCCGTCTATACCGTCCCTAGCTGCTTTCTTCCTCGGTCAGCAGCGCTTTCAGGATACGATGGGCTTGCCGCTGCTTGGCCTCGTCCTGCTGCAAGAGCAGCAGCACACTTTCCCATATCCAGCGATTCTCCTGCAAGCTGCCCGCCTGATCGCCAAATAAATCATGAACCGACATATGTAAACCGGAAGCTATCTTTTCAATCGTTTGCAATTTGACATTGATTTCGCCGCGTTCGATTTGAGCCAGATAACTGCCAGCCATGCCAATCAGCTCGCCCAGCTTGTCCTGCGTCAGATTTTGAGCCATCCGATGCAGGCGTATCTTGGCTCCAACGGTCTGTGCAAAAGTAACCATAGCGACACCACAACCTCTCTATTCTAAAGTGTAGAGCACAGGTCGAGAGGGGTGGAGAGTCTTAAAACTATAGTTGTGCGATATATTTGTAGCTTGGGTGTACATGGGGTATAATCTTCCATGAGTTGAACGACGATCCATTATTATCCGTATTAGGCCGCAAGGAGGGGAGTCATTGCTTTTGACTTTTTTGGACATGTCGCTTGCGTGTCGGCTGATTTTTTCTGCTTTAGGGGTGTCTGCTCTTTTGCTATCCATGTACGCCGAGAGTCGGCATCGCAGAAACAACAAATCGTAGCCCGGTTGATCAACACAAAATGGGAGGAACAGTGGCATTTTGCCATGTTCCTCCCGTTTTTATATGGAGGAGATTGTTTTCAAGTCCATTAGCCAAATAGTGTTTGACGGGCAGTACTTCGAATTTTTTTCCGCAAGCGATAGATTCGGGTTGTGACCGCCGTTTCCGATACATTGTACTTCTGGCTGAGCGCGCGCACCGAGAGGTGGCGTTTGAAATAGTCGACATAAAATTCGCTTTCCGCAGGGCTTAACTGCTGCAGGACGTGATGAGCCATCGCCTTGAAATCCAGCGTTGAAAGCAGAACCTCGTATAACTCCTGACTGCATGCTGCCAAGCGATTCGCCAAATGATCGCTCAAGGCAACCTCGTGCTTTTGCTCTCGATAGAGCTTGCGGTACATGACATTCACCTGATTTCGGGAGGTGACATAAAGCCATCCCGCAACATTGGGATGATTTCGCAGCTTGGACAGGTTCGCTTGAACCTGCAAAAACGTATTTTGTACGCACTCCTCCACTAATGTGATCGGAAGCCCTTTCATTAGCTTTTTACAATAATGAAAGATGCGTTGAAAATACACGTGAAAAATCTCCTCAAAAAAGGCTTCGTTGCTAATTCCGACCCTCATGGCGAACGCACCCTCCTTTATTACTGGTACGACCAACAGCCTATGGCGCTGGACAGAACGACCAGGAACGAATGAAAGGTTTATCTTCAACATTCCCCCTCCACTTTGTGAGTCTATTGAACGAATGACAGATAGCCATAAAAGACTAACTGTGTTCAATATTTTACCATTCTTCGCCCTTCTCCGAACTAGACCCAAAGATGGAATTTGTTGAAAGTTAGTGGGACTTATTTCACATTTCAACAAGTGAATTTGCACAAGAACTTCCTTCTCCCATTCGAACTCTACGACAATTTTTGTTATTCATGTGATCTTGCAGTTCTGGAGCATCAACTCTAGTAGGGGGACTTTTGAACCTGTTTTTTTCTCAATCCGAACCTTGATCTAGTTCTTAAAGGGTGGTTATTTGACGGACACTTATGCAAAATTTCGCTAGTACATCATACTCATCTCGGTCAGCACTTGGACAGCTCGGGACCTGCTAACACAGCGGTGTTGCCTGGTGGCAGGAGTTGATCCGGTATGCGGTGTTATCGAATAGGCTGTACGATTATTTTTATTTCGTGTCTGGTTCCTGCGGCTAGACTGAACCCTGATGGAATTTTTCGTCGAAAACAATTGGAGACTTTGCCGAAATATTGCGCTCTCAATTTACGGGGCGTTCTATGGCAAGGTCTTTTTTGCATTTGTGCAAAAGTGAAGGACCTATTGATGGGCAGTACAGGCTGCCGCTCCCCTCCTTCCGTTTTGGTTGCTCCAAAAGCCAAAACGGAAGGAGAAGCCCCGATGAAAATAAAAATCAATTTGCGAGAAATCTACCCCTACTACAAAAACGATATTTGGGTTGAGGTAGAGGAGGAACTGGCAATTGAGATGAGACAATTCGAGTTATATGAAAGCGCATACATTTTGAGAAGATATCGGAATCGGGCGTATTTCTCTTTGGATCGGGAGGACGGAATTGAACAGGAAGCCCAGGACAGCTCAATTTCGCCCGAAGAGTTGGTCATGCAAAAGGCAGCCAACGAAGAATTGTACGCGGCGCTTTGTAAATTGCCGGACAAATGGGGGCGGCGTATTTATGCGCATTATGTGCTGGGTCTGAGCAAGGTAGCAATAGCACGAGCGGAAAAGATGGATGAGAGCACGGTGCGAAAGTCCATAGAGCGGGGGCTGAAGCAATTGGCCCGATTGTTGAAGACCGAGCAAGAATCGTAGGATTAAGAACAAGCAGGTAACAATGCGCGGCTACTGTTGGCCGCGCATGTTGTTATCGGCAACGGTACAGCATTTGTGCCCGCGAGGTTATTTGGCAGCCGAAATTTCAAAAATGTTTTATCGATTGCTGCCCGATTTGAACTCCAAAATGAAACGGTTAGTAGAAGGTCGCTATTTTTTTTGACTTTTCTGCTTCCTAATTCATTTTGAGAGGAGAAATCGTATGCTGCCAGTCTTGTTCCGGGATACCGCACACGAATCCTTTTACTATCGCATGTTGGATGAACGTCAATGTACGGATAGTTATCATCGATCATTATTTTATACGTTAGGCATTTCGAAAGACACCCGCGCACATATTCGAGATATTTTCGATTTTTCCAATGGAGGCATCAGGCCGGAAAGCTTGTCAGCCTCGTGGCAAACGGGAAGCTCGATCCGAACGTGCCGACTCGCATTCAATCTCTGGAATGGCTGGAGCCAAGACGGCGAGGAACGTTATTCCACTCCGCACGAGTTGTTCGATTGTGGCTTTGCCCCCTACTTCTTTGAAGCGATTCGTCTCCGCTATCCCGATTATTGCCGCAATCAAGTCACTTCCTTTAAGCCCAAGGCGGAACGCAGCCGGTAAGGCAAGGAGGAGAATGCTTTGAAAACCATAAAAATCAGGATGATGGTCAAGTCCATCAAACGGATAAACAAGCAGGCCCGCGTTCTGACGCGGGCAGTAGCTGTACGGAAACATACGGCCCGTTCCAAGGATAATGAAAGCACTTCTTCTTCCTCGGAGCGGATACAGGGTCGTATCCATGCAGCCGCGCATCGAACAGTGAGTACGGTGATCCGAGTTCCGATAACGAGGTTAGTGACAATCAATCGACGCTGGCGTTCGCGTTTCCGTTTCCATCATGGTGACCCATCTATTAGGGCGGATACACAGCAACAACCCATGATTCGAGTCCGCTTGCGACGAATGCCGTCCAATGGAAAAGGCCCGAGACTGGCAAAGCGAAAGAGAACACTCCCCCAGGTTGAAGAGACAGCCCGGCATGTAAGAAGGAAACAACCGGCCGACAAGAAGAAGGGAATTGGCCCCAATCCTCCAAGACCCAAGCGCAGTTACGACGAAAAATCAAAAGTCTATGCGCCGCGGCAGAAGCATATGGTCGGGAACGCTCCGTCCTTTTCGGAAACTTTGAAAAGGAACAGAAGTATTCGTCAAAAACGCTTTTCCTTAAAAGGCGTATCTCCCTCCATAAAAGTAAGCCGTTCTGTCGGTCAGGGAACAAGCCAGAGGGAGAAGCGTTCAACTCAACAGCAGGGGATGATTCAAGCTGCCAGCCAAGCGCGCCATTCGATCCAGTGGTCGCGTGCTGCCGCTCAGATGAATCTCCGAATGGTTAAATTGCTGATCCGAGCGATTGCGTTGATTGTCAAAGGACTGTCGGCCATGCTGGGGATCAGCAGTTCGGTTATTATTCTGCTGTGTATCATCATGATTGTAGCCGCGCTGCTTTCTTCCCCGTTCGGTATTTTTGTCGCTGACGAAAACACAGAACCCGATACGAAAAAGCTGGTTCAGATCGTAGATGAGATGGATGCCGAATTTTCCGCCCGCATAGCGAGCATGCAGCAAGCTGCTGGAAAAGTGGATCGCGTCGAAATCCAATTTGTTGGCAGTGCAGACAATAGCCGAATTGATAATTGGACGGATGTAGTGGCTGTTTATGCGGTTAAGACCTCAACTGACAGAGCGGCAATGGATGTAGTCACTATGGATCACCAGCGGGAGGAACTGCTTCAGGCTGTGTTTTGGGATATGAACCGGATCGACTCGCACATTGAAACATTGGAGCATACGAGGACCGTCACTGTTGAACACAGCGATGGAAGTGTGGAGGAACAATCGGTGACGGAAGAGGAACGTGTCCTGCAACTGTCGATTTCGGCACGGACAGCAGAACAACAAGCGGCGCTCTATGATTTTTCAACGGAACAGGCCGATTTGATGAAGGAGCTTCTGTCGGCAGAATTTCGTCCCATGATGATGGATATCTTGGGAAAGAACGGCGATACCGGGTTAACCACCGAGCAGGTTGCAGCGATGATCACCGATTTGCCCACCGGTATGCTTGGAAGCCAGGCTGTCGAGCTGGCATTGACCCGATTGGGCGATCCGTACAGCCAGCTAAAAGCAGGACAGGATCGCTATACGGATTGCAGTTATCTTGTACAGTGGGTATACCGACAGTTAGGCGCTGAATTGCCCAGAACAGCGGCCGAACAGGCGCGGTTTATCGTGGAGAACGGGCTTTCGCTTACCTCCGATGAGCTAATGGCAGGCGATTTGATTTTCTGGAGCTACGAGCCAAACGGGAGGTTTATGGATATTACGCATGTTGGCATTTATGCGGGTGAAGGCAAGGTTATCGATGCCTCCTCCAGCCGGTTACAGGTTGTCTATCGGAATGTGTTCGATGCCGATCTTCAAGTGATGTATGGGAGGCCGTATGTTCAAGATTGATACATTTTCGGTCATATTGCGAGACTCTTTGTGTAGTGAAGAAGATTAGACATATGTTATAGAAGTAAATCTGGCCTCCCAGACCTTCGGCAATATCTCCGAAGACTTGTGAGGTTATTTGTTTGAAAAGCTATTTTTACATACTGGCATTCATTGATGTTCAAATCGGACGTCATGCCGATTAGTCCCGTCAATCTGGATGGAGATAGACAGCGTGCTGTGTTGCTCCACCAGCAAATTGCGTCTGGTTCCTTGTTTTCCCGTATCCGTCTGATTGTTTCTGATTACTTCCAATGTCAAAGGGACTTTCACCAAATGCCGTCGATGCTTTGCCACTCCCAGCCAATGCCTTCTATGTCCTAGTAGGTTTGTAGGCCTGTCGCCTAAACACGTTCAAAGAATCCTGCCTCAGCTCTGGCTTGGAAAAAACGATGTAATGAGTAACAAAGGGTAGAGGTGAGTGACAATGCAAACCCAAAACTGGATGCTATCCGATTCTGGGAAAATCAAATCCGAGAATCCATATACGTGTGACAATTGGGATACAAGACGAACCTATCAACATAACATAAGCCTGCGGCGGAAGAAAACCGCTAGAGCCCCGTCCCAAGGTGGAAGGCATTTTGTATGTACTGCAGACCGACTGCCAAGAGAACGCAGTCCCTCAATAGGTTCTTAGTAATTCACTTTATAGTCGATTTGTAAGTCTTGAAAGGTAGCGTCAAGAAGTTTGTGTAATTATCTTTTAGGGTTTGTGGTGTAGGGTATCCATTGGGACAATGGATATGATTTGCTTTCAAGGTTCAGGGGGGATCCCCCCTGAAATTTTTCCCTTTCATATCCAGTTTTCGAAGGTGCCTATTTTAAATTTTCTTCTTGCGGTGCCATGCTTACTCCACTAGCTTAGGCTGCGGATACTTCTCGCTAAACATTTTTTTGAATGCTTGTTGCGTTTTGACGTCTGCAAATCCGCGCAGCGTCCGTTCGCTCCAGCGCTCGTTGTAGTCAAGCGCCTCCAGGTAAACGATTTTCTCTGCCGCGTCCATGTTCGTCAAACTGTTCATGGGGCGCAGTCGCTTGCGTATTTCCTTGATGGTTCGCTCGATCGGGTTCGAGGTGTAAATGGCGTAATGGATCATCGGCGGGAAATCGTAAAACTTAAGCAGCACAGACAACTCGTTTTCCCACGACGCCAGTTCCTTCGGATAGAGCTTGCCCCACTTTTCCTGAACCAGATCGAAGTTGGCCAAGGCGACATCGCGATCTATGGCGTTGTAAATCGTCTTCATATCCGCCACGAAATCCGCCTTGTCCTTGTCACGGATTTTGGGCAGCGTGTTGCGCATTTTATGGGTGACGCAGCGCTGTACGCCGGCTTGCGGATACGTTTCCCGGAACGCTTCTTCCAGTCCCGCCAAGCCGTCAAACACGCCCAGCAGCACCTCGTGCACGCCGCGCTTGTACAGGTCACGCAAGACATCCCGCCAGCCGTTGGCGCTCTCCTGGCCGCCAACACCGAAGCTGAGGATCTCACGGTGTCCGGCCTCATCGACACCCATGGCAATGTAGATGACTTCGCTGGCGACGGATTGACGTTTGAGTTTGACGTACATCCCGTCCAGATAGATGACCGCATAGCGCTTGGCCAGCGGCCTGGCATGCCAAGCTGCAACGTCGTCCAGTACCGTGCCCGTGATGTTGCTCACGGTCGTTGCCGAGTAGTGGGCGCCGAACATCTTTTCGATAAAGCCGCCGATGTCCCGGGTGCTCATGCCGCCCTTGTACATGTGAATGACGGTGTCTTCGAGCCACGCTTCCCGCCGCTGGTAGGGCGCAAACAGTTCCGTCTGAAAGTCGCTTTGGCGATCCCGCGGCACGCGCAGTTCCGGGATTACGCCATACCGGGTTTCCCAGTTTCTGCTGTAGTACCCGTTGCGGCTGTTCGCATCTTCTGGGTGCTCTACGCGCAAGTAATTGTGGATCTCCTCCTTCAAGAGGGTTTCAATCTTCTCTTTCAGAAAATCTTGCATCATATTTTCAAGTAGCTCTGCGAACGGGTTTTGTTGTATAGTTGTCATTGAGTAGGGTTCCTCCTTGGTGACTTCGACAATCCCCAGGATACCCTACTTTTTTGTCGTCCGATAGACTAACCCGTCCTTACACAACTTATTTTACGCCATCTCTTGAAAGGGGCTTTGAGTATAATGGACCAGGAATAGAACGCATGTTTGGAAGGAATTGGGCGATAAAGCTCGAATTTAGTCATTTCAGTATCAAATCAAGCATTTGGTGTGGTCTGTTGATTTTGAGCGAAGCTATACACTCGATTTCCAAATTTGTAATATAGTTATATATTCGAAATACATCTCGGTCAGCTTTTCATAGTTCAAAAGGTACGATAAAGCTGAGTGTTATATATTAAGCTTCGTGAAGAATTCTACTTAAGTCTGCTAGAGGTTTTAGGATACCATTTTTCCCTTTGGTGTTATTCTACTTGAGGCTTTTTGAACAGGCTCTTATAGAAAAATATACTATAATAACTATGTTTATATATATTTTGAGGTGATTTTGTGGATAGTACAGAGTTGATGACAGCAATACAAAAAATTTTCAATGATAATACAAGCTATATGAACCCGACACAAGCAGCAAATCAAGCTGATTCTATAGCTGCTTTATCGGTAGATCTTTATACAGATTCAAATAGATTTATATATGAGCTTCTACAAAATGCAGATGACTCATCTTGCAACACTGATGGGGTTAAAGTTTGGATAAAAGTATTTAATGATGAGTTGGTAGTAGCACATTCAGGTAAAGTGTTTGATGAACATGACATTCGCGGTATTTGTAATATTAACAACGGGACAAAAAAATCCGACTTAAAAAAGACTGGGTATAAGGGGATAGGATTTAAATCAGTATTTGGTCAATCAAACAATGTTGTAATATATTCTAACGGTGAGTTTTTTAGATTTGATAGTTCTTATAATTTTGAATGGAAATGGGGAATGCCACAAAATGAGTGGGAAAAAGAAAATAACCGAACATTTCAGTACCCTTGGCAAATAATCCCGATATACACTGAAATCAAAGAGGTTAGAGCTGAAATAAGAAATTTTATTTCTGAAATTGGTTCAGCTGTTGCAACAGTACTTAAAATAAACCATATAAATGAAACCAGAGATGCAATTCAAAACCTATCTCAAAATAGTAATATGTTCATATTTTTAAAAAATATTACAGAAATACATTTCGAAGATAAAGTTATTACAATTGATAGGAGTAACGTAAATAGAATAGTCTTAAATAAAGGAGAAAAGTCCCAAAAAGACTGGTTGGTAAATAATGTAAATTTGAATGTTTCAGAAGAGCTAAGAAAGACTCTTATAGAAGAACGGCATATCCCTCCCAAATTATTAGATACGAACTTTATTGAGATGACTTTTGCAGCACAAATTGATAATACTGGCATAGTTACTTTAGAAAAAAAAGATAGAGTTTTATATTCATATTTACCTACTGGTGAAACAAAATACGAATTTCCAGTTTTAGTAAACTCGAATTTTCTTATATCGGCTAATAGAGAAAGTGTTCACAAAGATTCAAAGTGGAACCAGTGGTTATTTGAATGCATTTCTTATGAAATTTTCAAATGGATCTCTAAGTTAGTGACCTCTGATATTTCATTTGAGGCATATAAATTGATACCAGATGACTCATTATATGGTGATGATTTGGCGAAATCTTATAATAAGGGGATTAAAAAAGCAAAAGAGGACATTGCTTTTATTTTATCTCGCAAAGATACAATGATTAAGATTAGCGATGCCTTGATAGATTTTACGTACCTATCAGAAAAAAGTTTTATTGGTGAAGAACCTATTAAAAATTTTGTTTTAAAACAAAATTCTAATGCTGCGACTAAATTTTATGTTAAAAAAAGCGATTTTTTGAATGGTTTAAAAAAACTTGGGGTATCATGTTTTGAATGGAAGGATTTTGGGTCTTTTTTGAGTTCTGTATATTTTAAAAAGACTCATTCTATTCAAAAAAATATTGAGTTGATAAAATTCTTAAAATTGTGCTGTAATTCAGAAAAAATTAAAGGTGTTACGGATGAATTTGTAAGCACTCTTTCTTTCATTTGGGATCATAAAAATCAAATTAACTATCCCAGACAAGTTTGTTTTCCAGCAGCAGATGATGAAAATTGGGATAATATAGATAATGAATTATCTTTTGTACATAAAGATATATTAGCTTGGTTATTACGTGATTTGGAAATAAAAAACTGGTTAGAAAGCCTTGGAGTAAAAGAAAAAACTGATATAACCTACATAACACAAAATATCATACCTCATGCAAGTACCTATGTGAACAAAGGTAACGCAATATCTGAAATTCAAAAATTATTCTCATTATATAGAAAAGGTGATCTTCAAGAAAACCTTCTCCATCAATTATCAGAGATAAATCTTATGACTACAAAAAATACATTGGTACAAGCGTCTAAATGCTATTTATCTGATTTTTATAATCCAAGATTAAAAATCGAAAAAATACTTAGAGATGATATATTTGTTAGTGAAAAATATTGTGTAAATACACATGATAAAGATGAATGGAGACGTTTTTTTAAGATATTAGGAGTAAATGATGGTATAAACACCATACATTATAGTAAGAAAACCAATAAATCTTTATTGGTGAATAAAGGGATAAATTCAGAGTACTTTTTAACATCTGATATGGTGTTTAAACCATATATGAGTTCATTTAGGGCGGATGAGTTTATAGATATTTATACTTTATCACTGATTAATCATGCTTTAGGAAACTATAAGTTCTCTAATGTGTTTTGGCGTGATTATATTGAAAACTATCAACCAATTGAAATTATGGTTGGTGCAACTGCATATTGGGGCAATGATGGGATGCCTGGGCGTATCAGTGGTAATATAGTTGGTAATTATATACCCTGGTTAATAAAGAACATGAATTGTATTCCAACACTTTCAGGACAAACACTAGTTTCTTCATCTGTATTTTTAAACACAGATGAAATTAAGGATATCGCAGGAAAATATCTACCTGTATTTAGCGGTCCGGAATTATCACAAGATTGGAAGGCCTTTTTCAACTTTAAAACTCAACTCGAACTTGAAGATTATTTGAATATACTCGCACAAATTTCATCGAAAAATCAATATGATGATAATATAACAAGTGAAAACTATGAAAGAATACAATTAATATATTCGATTTTATTGGATGACTCTACTAATTGGAGTTTAGATAATATTGATTTAATTAAGAGTTGGTCAAATACAAACTCTCTACTAAATAGTAAAGACTCATTTACGGAATGTAAAGCTTTGAATTATTTTTTAGATGGCAATGAATCCATTTTTCAAGAACAATATGATTTTATAAAATTGAATGCAAAGAATAAAAGTCATCCGAATCTCAAAAAAATGTTGACTTATTTTCAAGTGAAATTATTAAGTCAAGATCAGTTTAATTTAGTGTGTGATAATGCAGAAATATGTGAAAACCTGAAAATAAAGTTTAGCAACATTGTTCCATACTTAAAAATATGGATAGAACATGATGAAAATGATGATAATATTGAGCAAAAATTATTGCAGATGCAAGATAAAATCAATGATTTAGAAATTTATCAATCAGAAGAACTCAAAATCACATATGATGAAATGAACTTTATAAAATATGTTAATTTGCATTATGATAAAAAAACACTTTATGTAACTGACCCATGGAATTCAAATAGCGTACTATTAAGATTAGCGGAAGTTCTATGCACTTTTTTTGGCTTAGAAGGATATAGTAATAAGCTGGATTTTTTATTACGGGCCGAAAGTATTGAAATTCGAAAATACTTTTCCCAAGAAGATATCGAAATTCCAGCAGAGTATTTAATAGTAGACGCCGTTACAACCACCTCATCGCAATATGATGATACCCTCAAAAAGAATTTCGGCGAAGACTTTTTTGAGGATTCATCGCATGATCCGAATAAGAAAATGTACATAAAATCGCTTATTCCAAGAGCCGTAGATAATGTAGTTAAACATCTTAGTACATTATCTGAATATGACTGTACATCTGCTTATGTGATTTCAGAAAGTATTATAGGGGGTATAACTAAAAATGGAAATGATATAAAAGTAGTTGCTAGACCATCAGATAATGATAAAATTAGACTTTTTTATGATTCGGAATTTGATGTCCTTGAATATGTAGATGCAGAACTTTGGTATGAGGATGGAGTTACACCTCCTAAGCAATTTACACTTGGCCAGCTTCTAAAAATGAAAAAAATTAATAAAATACCAATTAAAAAAATTGATATTAAAGATGTTGAAGTAAACAACCCTAAATCTGAAATATTAGATTTTGATGCTGTGCCATTTTCACCTGAAAAAACAGCGCAGATAATCTCATCGTTTGCTAACACTAACGGAGGTACTATTCTATTTGGTATAAAAGAACTATCCCCTACAGAAAATGAAATTGTTGGATTAAGTACAGACTTCAATGTGGTAGATATAGCAAACAAAGCAATCTCAATGCTTAATCCTATTCCTGATGTAAGTTTTGATTGGCTTAAAAGAGGTGCAGAATTAGTCTTTGTTATTGAAACAGAAAAGGCAAATGAGAATATACTTTTAAATAATCAAAAGTATATTAGAGAATTAAATAAAACTAAGCTAGAGTCAATTAATTCTATGATTAAGCATACCATAAATAATCCAAGAATTGAGAAAACGGTTGCGATTATTATAGCAATTGAGAACTATGCAGTAAGAGCAGATAATCAAGTAGATAATGTAAAGTTTGCTATTAAAGATGCTTCACGGTTTAAAGAAATGCTAGTATCCTCAATGGGTATAAGTGAAGAAAATATTTATGAATGGAAAAATGAAGAAGCTTTGAAAAGCAACCTTGATTACGAGCTTAAAAGTTTGTTTTACAGTTTAACTGAAAACGATAGGTTGATTTTTTATTATGTTGGACATGGCTTTCATGATGGTGTGACAAATTATTTGTCAACATATGATATACATCCATTTAATATAGCTGAAACAGCAATTTCTTTGCGTAAAATACTTTTAGATCCTTTGCAGCAATCTAGTTGTAAGAATGCACTTATTTTTATAGATGCATGTGCCAAAAGTTTTGATAATAAAAATGAAAGAAGTCATATTGCCAATATCAATGAAGATGAGTTTAAAATTATTTCAAGCAAGTTTGAGAGCTACTCAATATTTCTATCGTGTAATCCCGGACAAAGTTCATATTCTTGTGATGAATTAAAAAATGGAATATGGACTTATTTTTTAACTAAAGCGATAACTGAATCGGCAGATGAAGTAATTCTTAACCATCAATATATTACAGATAGAAAGCTGGGAGATTACTTGTCTCTTAATGTATCCCAATACGCCAAAAGAAAACATAATTGGAATCAAAACCCTAAAACAATACTTGATTCAAGCTATGAAAATGTTATAGCTAGTATCAAATAAAGTTCGCAAAAAGTATCAGTACCTCAAAAGGTTTATGCAGCAAGTAGTCGTTTTTCTTGAATCTCTTGAATGATCTTAGGGTGAATGTAGGAACGCTCAGGGCAAAGCTGCAGGCTTCCCAGAAGCTACTTAGCATGTCGTCATGCCTATCTCTGCATAAAAGTACAGTTACGTTTTTACTGAATAAATAGTTTCTGCCGACCGTGAACTTCTATTTTGCAATTAGGTTTATCGTCAGCTCTGCTTCAATTTGCCAAGTACCGCGGCTGAACAGGCGAGGTATCTATTGGAAAGTGGAATGTCTATCTTGGACACCGTTTTATCGAAAAAATTGGTGGTGGATTCCGGAATATTTTCATCTCTGGGGGTCGAATTCCCCGCAGCTCTGCTGCGAAGTAACTTAGGCAATGCTGTATAAACATAAATCACATAACGTGTCAGTGCTCATGTACCATTTTGTGTGTCCAGCGAAGTATAGAAAACCGTATTCAGCCAAGAAGTCGACCAGACACTCAAAGAGATATGCCTGGGAATAGCCAAGCGGTATGAGATCGAATTTCTAGAGATTGGGACAGATCGGAACCATGTGCATTTTCTCATCGTAATCGGTACCGAGATACAGTCCGACCAAAATCATTCGAACGAAAAAAAGCCTTACCGCCCGAGAAATATTTGCCCGCCACCAAGAAGTAAAGAAGCAATTATGGGCGGAGAGTTCTGGTCAGACGGCTACTTCGTCAACACGGTCAGTAAGTTTGGAAGTGAAGAGACGATCCGAGCGTACGTGAAAAATCAAGGAACCGAACAAGAATACGTGGAGTTGCACAAAAAAACAGATTATGAACAACCTACATTTTTCTAAGCGAGCGAAGCGAGAGTGGGCTTTGGTTTTGAACTTAGATACCCCGCGGCTTGCCGCGGGGAGCTTCATTAAATTTTTTAATATGTTTTATGATAGAGTGCTCTTTAAAGGGGAAGAAAGATGGAGAAGATATCTGAGGAAGCGTATACTGTTATTTTAGACTCAAGTCAACAGATTAACCGTGTTGTGCTAAACGTATTTGCGGAGTTACTGGTTCATGACACAGGTGATATAAAGGTTATTTCTTTTCATAATGAAAAGTTTGATTTTCAGCATGTATTACAAACTTTAAAAATGGATAGTGAACGATTAGGTATTGTTTCAGGTTGTATTGAACAGAAGATTCAATTAATACGATGTAACTCTATACAAATCGAAGACATAAAAACGGCCCTAAATTATATAGAAAATGAAGATTCGATTGTATTAATAGGTGCTGAACGATTATTTAACAGTTTAAAGGGAGATGGTGTATTAGTTAGAGAATACACTGATATGGCTTTTCGCTCCTTTCAACAAGAACAACATCCTTGGCAAGAAATTGTTGGAAATATACAGAAGATTCATGAATATTTACAATCAAGAGTACAAAAATTTATTTGTGTTATTACTACTGCAAGAAAATGTTTTGATAATATAACAGAACTATTTAAAGCTACTATTGAACCTGAGATGTTCTATATCTCAATTGATGATGACATGCTTACAGAAATTCTTGAGAAAATTATAAATAAGATTCATAATAATAATTTAAAAGAAAGCTTAGATTTTATATCAAATTATGTAGGAGTTATTTCACAAAATTTAATTACTTATTACTCGGCAAAGGCTTACGAGTTCAGTGGTTTTCGTCGAGAGGCTGCTGAGAATTATAAATCAGTGTTTGAAATATTAAGTTCTGAAGAAAAAGTTTATTTCGCTGAATTATTGTTGTTTGAAGGAAATGTTGAAGAAGCATATGACATATTAAAACAAACTTATCAAACTGATCCTTGGTCAAAGAATATAATAAAAGCCTTAATAAAAACCTCAAAGAGTTTGGACGAAACTGAGTACGAGAAGTGGATTGAAGAAGCAATAAAAAATAATATTTATGATGAGTATGTGCTCCAAGAAGTTGGAAACTTCCTAATGTCTCAGAAGCGTTTTTCAGAAGCTTGCACGTTTTGGAGGAAGCTTTACAATGCTACAAATAACCCATATTTCGAAATGATGGAAAGGTACAGTTATATCTATAAAAATGATGTGAAAAGGGAAATTGCAGAAGAAGTGTTGCTTGATATCTTTCGTAATTATGCAAATCTACAGGATGAGGTTTTTTACAGGCTAGGTTTGATTTGCTTAACTAAATACGATAGCCCGCTAAAGAGTTATCAATTTTTAAACAGGATGTCGAATGATAGTGAGAGCAGTATAATCTACGAAGGTGCTTTACTAAGGATGACAATTCTTCAGGACCCCAATTTTGCTGTCAGAGCGTTAGGGAAAATTAAGCCATTTCAGAATGATAATCATGCTGATAGATTGGCTGATGCGATTGTAGATGAGCTAATAAGAAACATTATTATATTGGCACATAAAGATGTAGGGTATTTAAAGTGGGGTAACTTTATCGAAAAAGCACAATCTGAAGAGAGTTGGAAGGCACATTTATCAATAAAGCTTTCCAAAGAGTTGAAGATATGGGCTGCTCAAAGTTTAACGATTGAGAAAGAATCATTTAATAATAATAAAATTGAGAGTACGAGTGTTGAAGGAATTATAAATTCTTTACGATTAGCTAAGACTGGAATACCTCCAGAATTAAATATAGATGAAAAAGAATTTACTGATGACGCTATTAAAGTACTGAGCGCGATAGGTTCTGTATATGATCAACTTGTTGGCAGGTACGAGGCATCGATAATCTTATCTTTAGTTGGTAAAGGTCAATTGGCAAATGATCATGCACTTACGATACTTCAATTATCCTCAAGAATCAAAGATGATCATAAACGAGAAATTACAAGAATTCTAGGATTGATCGCATGGGGAAATTCTCAGTATAGATTAGGTAATCATATTGAAGGTTTGAGTTGCCTTATTTCCGCTATTCCATCTGCACTGAAGTTATCGTTAATTCATCCTTTGATGGATTCTAGTAATATCATAAGTAGGTGGGTAATTGAGCATTCTGAAGCATTTGCAGATTCAGATAGAAAAAATGCTTCTAACTTTATTGGTAAATTTGGTGGAGTGACGGAGAACGACAATTTATTTGAGATTGAATCCGCAATGCTGGAAGGAGATTGGTATAAAGCAAATAATTTATTAAAGCCATTAGTGGATAAGTATGATTTTTCACCGGAATGGGCAGGACATTTTACCAATTTGATTGCTACACTATTAAAATTAGAGAGAGAAGACGAGGCAATTATTTTAATAAATAATTATCATAAAGAAGCAATAAGTGGATTGGAAAAGCGGAAAGATATTAGATTCAGGGCTTTATTAAGTTGGTCCCAGATCCTATTCTTTAATAGCAGTAGAATGCTCTTAAGTACTGTAAGATTAGTGGTAAGTTTTCTTACTATTGCTATACAGGATATAGAAATTAAGCGACAAAGTGTGCACCATAAAACGGAGCGTGCTGCTATTACCGTTGAGGCAAATGGTGTTTATAAGCTATATTTAGATATGCAAGGTATTATCTATATTACGGAAGGGTTTAGTGATAATGAGAAAAACCTTGCGAGATTAGAAATGATAAAATTGTTTGGGATTTTGTCACCAAGAACAATAATCGAACAACTTGATTCTTCAGATGTTTCTGAAAAAGAAATTGATGTACTTAAACAAGAATATGATACTTTATTCGATGAGGTTAGCCGAATTCAAAACTATCAATTAGAAGAGAATATTAGAAAAATAAACCGCTTCAATGAACTAAAAGATTACTTGACTAAAGTCCATCCGAACTTCAAACCTCTACCTCTATTCTCAATGAAGAATATCGAAGAAATAAAAACAAATATGAATTCTGAAGAAGTATTTTTTCAATATATAATTACTACTTTAGGTGTCGTTACCTTACTTATTGATAATCAAACTGAAATAATAGACTATGGAATGGGTAAAGTTTCTCTGCTTAAAAAAATTGATGCAGAGCTATTTGCGCAACTTGCTGTTCTCCCTAATGATGAAACTGAAGAAAAAGTTAAAAAATATTCAACAATGCTATCCCTTAATATTTATAGAGCACTACTAGCACGATTAGAGTTAGGTGACATCAAGAAAGTCTATATTACTCCAGATTTTACATTGAGAGCATTTTCAACTAGTTTAATTAGAAATAAAAATGAATGGATGATTACTAAAGTAGATAGTATTAATAATATTATTGATATGGGATACCTTCTAAGAGATACGCACAAAAAAACTGAATCAAATAAATTGATGCTAGCGATTGGAAATCCTATTTCAGGAAACGACATGGCTATTTCGCGGGCAAAGAAGTTTGCACAATCTCATCAATCAGACGATTTAGTCGTTTTAGAGAATTTTGGACCCCATAATTCTGAATTGTTTTCCTATTGTAAAGCAGTTAAACCAAAAATGTTGGCAATAATTGCTCATGGTGTTCCTGATCCAAACACCGATCAATTTAGTGGGGCCTTTTCTATACATGGCTCCAATAGATCCTTATCGGCTGATGATATTTCGGATCTATGTGATTACTCTGATGAATTGGTATTATTCACATGTAGAAGTGGAAATGCTGTTGGTGATCATTTAGAATCTAGCACTGGTATATTGAGTTTAGTCTTAGGCAAAAAAATTGGAAGTATTATCTTGTGTAAATGGGATGTGGATGCGCGGCCATGTTTGGAATTACTTAATGGATTTATGCTAGATACGAACAAAGGAAAACCATTAAACTTTTTGTTGAATTCTGGTAGAAGAGAACTCATGAATTCTACTGAATATAATCATCCTGTTTATTGGGCTGGATTTGAACTTTGGGGAAAGAACGAGGAACAGGCAATTAATGTGGACTGATTACTTTCTATGTTTGTATTAAGCTTTTGAACAAATCTCCAGTTTGGAATGTACACCCTCATGAGGTAGAGAGCCATTGAGTTGATGAGTGAGAGCACTCCGTTAATCATTGAGAGCCAAGATGTAATAGTGAGAGCCACATTGTTTAATGTCAAGGAATGCAAGCTTCCCCTTCAGCCGTAACTGCAAGAGCAAGAAGACGGAGATAAGCGAATACCACGAAAAGGAAAAGTCAGCACTACTGTAAGTTGTTACTCCACAAAATTTGTCGATGGTAGTGGAGCAGGGCTGATTCGAGTGTCTTTCTCTCCGAGTTCTCTCAAACGTCCAATTTTGCTCACTTTTTGATGATTTCCCGGGACGCCTTGCGGCACTAGGGAAAGGTGGTGTGAAACCCCGAAACCCCTTGATTTTATAGGCTTTTCGTGGTTTTTTGGTTCTTCTAAAGGAACATGGCTTCCGCTTGCTTCCCTTTAGCGCGCTAGATTCAGGTTCTAGTGGTGTAACAGCCGTGGAGGTTCGAGTCCTCTCGACCGCATCATTCAGGAACAAGGCTTCAGCTATATAAGCTGGGGTCCTTGTTCTTTTTTTCGCCTATATGCAAAACGGAGGAATTAATCGATCGGGGGAAAATGGATGGGCAGTCAAAAGCTACATTTAGGTTGCGGGAGAACGATTTTGGAAGGATGGATTAATCTCGATTTCGTG
Source organism: Paenibacillus hemerocallicola (assembly GCF_006265175.1). Classification (GTDB taxonomy): domain Bacteria; phylum Bacillota; class Bacilli; order Paenibacillales; family NBRC-103111; genus Paenibacillus_AB; species Paenibacillus_AB hemerocallicola. Next base: position 101,605 of record NZ_VDCQ01000020.1, read on the forward strand.
GCTCAAGAGGGCGTGGATGTCATCGCGAATCTCGATGACTGCAAGAACAGTCCTTTGCCTTTTGAAGATAACACTATATCGGAATTTTTCGCTTCTCATTTGCTCGAGCACATCCAATACCCGCTCCCGCTGCTGCAGGAGATGCATCGTATTGCCAAGCCCGGAGCTTTGGCGGTATTTCGAGTTCCTTACGGCTCTAGCGACGATGCCTTCGAGGATCCGACCCATGTAAGACAATATTTCCTTCAATCGTTCGGGTATTTTTCGCAACCTTATTATTGGAGAGCCGATTATGGATACAGAGGGGATTGGGTCACCCGGACCATAACGCTATGGGTAGACCAAGCGACTTATGGAGGGAAAACGTATGCGGAAATCATGCGGGAAGTTCATTCGTCCAGAAATGTAGTTTTGGAAATGGTTGCCGAATTAACCACGGTCAAACCGATCCGTGAAGCGAAGAGGGAGCTGCAAATACCTCCGCAAATTTTGGTTCGATTCAAATAATCGCGCACCTCCGACACCGATCCTTCAAGGCAGGAAACCCGAGAGCGGAAGCTCCCGGGTTCTTTGCGTTCAATTCGTTTCTTGCCGGCTTCTCCGCCATTTTTTGACCAAGACAAGGCAGCCGCGAATGATCCGTTCCGCCCCGTAAGCCGATACGATCGCGATAAAAGGCAAGCTGGGCGCCTTATACCTGTACATGATGTCGATAAAAAAGATAACGCAAAACACGAATACCGAAAAAATGACGAGCCACACGACAGATGCCTTTCTAAACTGCTTGTTCACGATAGCGGCGACGGTACCCGCGAAGAACAAAACGGTTGCCAGCTCGTTCAAGACGAGCTTGGCCAGGCTGACGACGCTTCGGTAATCGGTTTTCCACACCCACCAGCCTAGGAAAGAAACGCTTCTTTTGCCGTACAAGGCGAGAATCTGGTCCCAGTTATGAACGAAAAAGCTTACGATCACACTGTTCATCACATCGATCGTATAGTCCGGGTTGAAGCGGTAGTCGTAAGGCGTCGGCTTATCGTAAATGGAGCCCGTAGCATAAATGTTGTACAAGACAAGCTTGGCGTTTTCCTCCATGGACGCCAGAAGGGGATCGAGTCTGTTGCCGGTTAGCGCGTATACGCCGACCGCCAACAGAACAACGACCGTTCCTCCCAAAGCCAGCCTGTATCTCTTGATGAAGCCGGTCACCGTCGTTCGGCGCAGGCGGATCAAAATATACAGCAAAATGAAAGCCAACGTGATTATACCTGCCGGCCGGAAGACGAATATGTACAGCGATATGGCGGCAAACAGCAGCTTGTACCGCTTTTCGCCGGTCTCGAAGCATTTAAGCAGGAGATAGACGCACAACAGCAAAAGGCTGATATATAAGCTATCCGTCAAAATATATACGGTCCACCGATGGACCCCTTCGGAAACGGAGTACAACAAGGAAGCGATGACGGCAGTCGTCCGGTTGAAGAGCATATGCGCGATTTTATAAACGAGAATGACGCTCAGGCCGGTTGCGACCGACTGAATGAACAGAACCGCGACCGGATTTTTGAACACGGCCAGCAGTACGGTGAGCAGCATGTTATAGCCGAAATACATGATGTCGTTCATATGCAGGCCGATTTTAAAATCCGCGATCATGGCATACGCGTAATCCAAATACCATTTACTGTCGTCGGATGTCGGAAATCCTTCTTCGGAAAACATCACCGTGAAAAAATACCCCAAACTGGTGAACAGAGATAGTATGACTAGCGGAATGAGGTAGACAAGCTCTTGATTTTTGAATTTGCAAATCCATCGGTACACGTTATACAACAGCTCCAATACCAGCATATGCAATATTTTCCCGTGAAAGGGTTTCGGCCGTCCGGCTGCGAATCGGCACTCCTAACCGCCGTTTGCCCGTCTCGGCCATCACTCTCCTAATTTTGCACATATTGGTGCATTTCAGCAACCCTTTATTTCGTTTTCCGGGTAATCCTCCTCAGCTGACGATTGCGCGTAGGGCGCTTGTCGGCGTTAAATTAATGAAATCTTGAAGCTCATTTGAACATGGCTTCCGGGCTTCTCATGTAAAATGGTAATAAGTTTTAGCGCATCGTGTCGATCGTACGGAACATGTCCGCATGGCGGGAAGAGGAGAGCTCGAGTGGGGAACCAGGGGAAGACGTTGTACGAACATTTGATGGGCAAAAGATTGATCCGGGATTTGTTCAATTCGAAAGGCGTCTTGCTGATTGCGGCTGCAACCGTGCTGGATGCGGGCCATGCGGATATTTTGGAGGATAACGGGATGATCCTGACGGTTCGGGACGTCGAAGAGGTCGGTCATGACGGTAGGATGTCCGTCGTATTGCTGAACCGCAACCTTGACGAGGCGATCGCGGTCGTGAAAGGCTTATTCGATCATATAAGAATTACAAGACAGATCCCGCTCGCCGAAATCCGCACGAGGGTAATCCCGGTCATACGCCAGTCGGCCGAACGGCTGCACTTGTTTCAATTGTTTACGATGCTTCAGGTGAAGCATGATTACATATACAGGCACAGCGTTGCCGTCGGAGCGGTATCGATGCTGCTCGGGAAATGGCTGCGATTGTCCGAGGCCGAGCTGCTGCAGCTGACGACCGCCGCCGTGCTGCACGATATCGGCAAAACGCAAATTCCTCTGGAATTGCTGAACAAGCCGGAACGGTTGTCGGATGACGAGTTCGATACGATGAAACGGCATACGCTGATCGGCTTCGAAATGATCAGAAAGACGGTCGGCACCACTCAACGGCAAGCTTCCGTCGCGCTGCAGCACCATGAGCGGATCGACGGCAGCGGATATCCGTTCGGACTAAGAGACGACAAGATCGACCTGTTCAGCCGAATAGTAGCCGTGGCCGACGTGTTTCACGCGATGACGTCGAAGACGGTATACCGCGATCCTTCGCCGATGTACGAAGTGCTCAAGCAGCTGGAAAGCGGCGCTTACGGGATGTTCGATCCCGTCGTCGTAACGCTGCTTATCCAGAAATTCATGCAGGCGCTGATCGGATACGAAGTGATGCTGACAGACGGCACGAGGGCGAAAATCGTACTCATCCATCCTCACCATCAGACTCGTCCGCTCGTCCAGGCGGGGGATCGGTTTATCGATTTAAGCAAGGAATATTCCGTTCATATCGAGCGGGTGTTCCCGAGCGACGACGGCGAACAAGCCCGGTAATTCGCCGCGACCGTTTTGCTCTTTGTCGGCCGATCCGTTAAGATGGAGGCAATGAGTAGAAACGGGGGAGAGGCAGAGGTGGAACAAAGGTTGTCCCGGTCCGCGGTATGGGCCTTGGCCGCAGCTAGCGTCCTGTGCGCGTTAATGGTCGGCATGCGAATCGTCTATATGGACAAATGGACCTATTACTGGCTGGTCGTTCCCAATTTGCTGCTTGCCTGGATACCGCTTATGGCGTCGAGCTTCGCGTGCAGGACGATTGAGGACGGGCGCAAGCCGGGCATCGCGACGGCGGCGTGGGGAATCGTATGGCTCGCATTTTACCCCAATGCTTCCTATATTGCGACCGATTTGATTCATTTGAGCTATGCGAGCACGAAAGAGACGCTCTACTACGATTTATCGGTCAACATGCTTGCGGCGATGCTGGGCTGGCTGCTCGGGGCCATATCGCTGTACGGATTGCATGCCGAAATGGTACGTCGCTCGGGAGCACGTGTCGGGACCGCTTTTGCAGCCATCGTCATTTTGCTTGGCTCCGTAGGCGTCTATCTGGGCCGCGTGCTGCGCTGGAACAGCTGGGATCTGGTCATCCGCCCTTGGCAAATCGTTACGGATACGCTCGAAGCGATCCGCGAACCGGACGCGCTGCTGTTCATCGGCGCCTTCGCTTTGTTTACCGGCGCCGTCTACGCCGTGTTTTACAAGCTCGTTCATCGGTCAAGCCCTTTACTTCGCCATGACGGTTCACTATAATAATTGAACATAACAGGTTCGCTGCGGCAAGCACCCCATACGGGGTGTTTTTGTTAACGGGCAAATGGATGAAACGGAACGATACGGATGAAAAGGAGCAACAATACGATGATCGATACGAAATCGATGATGGCGGAATGGGTCGCATCCGCACTGGAGGGCGTCGACGCCGCCGCGATCGAAGCGATGACGGAGGTTCCGCCGAGCCCGGATATGGGAGATTTGTCGCTCCCCTGCTTCAAGCTGAGCAAGACGCTGCGCAAGGCGCCGCAGCAAATCGCGGAGGAGCTCGCCAAAGCGCTTCCTTCCCATCCCGCGTTCGCCCGGACGACGGCGGCAGCCGGATATTTGAACGTTTTCTATGACAAGCGGGCATTCGCGGAAACGGTTCTGAGCGCCGTGCTGCAGGCGGGCGAACGATTTGGCGCCGGTTCGATCGGCGCGGGCAAGACGATCGTCATCGACTTCTCGTCGCCCAATATCGCGAAGCCGTTCCATGTCGGCCATCTGCGTTCGACCGTCATCGGAAACGCCTTGTACCGCATCCATCGCTTTCTCGGGTACGACTGTGTCGGCATTAACCATCTCGGCGACTGGGGGACCCAGTTCGGCAAGCTCATTACCGCGTACAAGCTGTGGGGGGACGAGCGTCAGGTCGAGGAGGGCGGCATCGAAGAGCTGATGCGCCTGTACGTGAAGTTTCATGAAGAGGCGGAAGCGAGGCCGGAGCTGGAAGACGAAGCCCGCGCATGGTTCGTCAAGCTGGAGCGGGGAGATGACGAATCGCTCGCGCTGTGGCGATGGTTCAAAGAGATCAGCTACAAGGAATTCAACCGTATTTACAATTTGCTCGGGGTTGCGTTCGATTCCGATGCCGGCGAAAGCTTCTACAACGACAAGATGGGCGCCGTCGTGGAAGAGCTGAAGGAGAAAGGACTGCTGGAGGAAGACCAGGGCGCTTATCTCGTCCGGCTGGACGCTTACAATATGGCGCCCGCGCTCATTCTGAAGAAGGACGGCGCTACGCTGTACCATACGCGGGATATCGCCGCGGCGCTGTACCGGCACAAAACGTACGCCTTCGATAAAGCGATTTACGTAACGGATTATGCGCAAAATTTGCATTTCCAGCAATGGTTCAAGGTCATAAGCCTGATGGGCTGCGACTGGGCCGACCGCCTCATTCATGTGCAATTCGGGCGGGTGAACCTCGAGGGCGTCAAATTTTCCACCCGGAAAGGCAACGTGGTCCTGCTGGAGGAGCTGCTGCGCCAGGCGATCGACAAGACGCGGGACATTATCGACAGCAAAAATCCGTCGTTGGAAAACAAAGACGAGGTTGCCAGACAGGTTGGCGTGGGCGCGATCGTTTTCAACGACTTGAGCAACAACCGGATCAAGGACATCTCGTTCTCTTGGAAAGATGTGCTCAACTTCGAGGGCGAGTCCGGACCGTACGTGCAATATACGTATGCGAGAGCGCGCAGCGTGCTGAGGAAGGCCGGCGTGGCCGACGGCGCTGCCGGAGCCGGGTTCGATCCGTCCTTGCTCGAGAACGCCGAGGCCCAGCAGGTGCTGAAGGAGCTGGCAACGTTTCCGGATAAAGTGCGGCTGGCGATGGAGAAGCTGGAGCCTTCCGTCATCAGCCGCCATCTGATCGATATCGCGCAAAGCTTCAACCGGTTTTATCACGAATGCCCGATTCTCGTGGAAGATGCGGCGCTTCGGGCGGCACGGTTGGCGCTCGTTCAGGCGATGTGCGGCGTGCTGCGCATAGGACTCGGTCTGATCGGCCTGCAAGCGCCTGAGCAGATTTGAGGCGTAACTTTTTGACCTATCGTTTCGTCTATATAGAGGAGCAATCCCGACAGGTTAGTCGAATGACCTGGCGGGACTGTTCCTTTGTTTTTCTTGGCACCGTTAAGTCTTTTTATTTAAATCAAATTTTCCCTTTTCAGACGCACGTTAAACCGCTAATATGGGTGATATGTACCAAAAAAATTCCAATTCCGGTTTTGGGAGAGATGATGAAAACGCTGCCTAAAGAGATGGAAGCCGTGTTGCGGCAAAACCGGCTGACCCAGGAAGATTTGGTTTACTGGATGGTCTGCGACCGGACGACGGACGGTTCGTTCGCAGATACGTACGTGCTGCTGGGACGAGAGGCGCTGACGATCGTTTCCGGCGGTTCCCCGCCGGCACTCGAGAAAAATTACAAAGGATTCGTCGCGAAGAAGAAGGAGAAGCTCCAGGAGGCGGTTCCGTCCGGACCGTGGACGAAGGAGACGATCGAGCTCGGCAAAGTGGAATCCGTATCGGTCGTCAATCTGGTAGCGTCCGGGATGATCGTCATCAAGGAGGAGGAAGGGGAACGGGTAGTCGCCGCCTTTACGAACGGGCATATGGCCAGAGCGGCGAAGCTCGCATCGGTGTTCGCGAAGCTGAAGAAAAACGAGGAGCTCGACCTTCAGGAATTAAACGAAGAGCAGGAGCAATCGTCGTGTCCTAAGTGCGGCATGATATATCCGGAGAAAGGCAGGCAGGTTTGTCCGAAGTGTCTCAAGAAGCACGCCATCTTCACGCGGCTGCTGTCATTCGCGGGCGCTTACAAAAGCTCGATCTTTCTTATCGTTCTGTTCATGCTGCTCAATTCGGCGACCGGCCTGGCCATTCCGTATTTGCAAGGGACGGTGCTGTTCGATCAGGCGCTGGGCGGCGAAGGGACTTTTGCCGGCAAAATCGGAATCGTCATCCTGCTTATTATCGGCTTCCGCACGATTTCCTTGCTGTTCGGGGTTTTGTACGGAGTCATTATCGCGAAGCTGGCGGCGAACGTCTCCTTCGACTTGAAAACAAGCGTCTTCTCCGCGATGCAGCGGCTGTCGCTTAATTTCTTCCAAAAAAAGCAAACCGGCCAGCTGATGACGCGGGTGAACAACGACGCTACCGAGCTGCAATATTTTTTCGTCGACGGCATGTCTTATTTCATCGTCAATGCGATGAACATAATCGGCATTACCGCGATCCTGCTCTACTTGGACTGGAAGCTTACGCTGCTTTGCTTTATCCCGCTGCCGATCGTCTTCTTCATCGTCCGCAAAGTGTTTCCGAGGCTGTGGCGACTGTCCTGGCGACGGCACCGCAAAGTGAGCGCGATGAACTCGATCATCAGCGATACGATACGAGGCACCCGGGTAGTCAAATCGTTCGGCAAGGAACAAAACGAGATCGAGCGCTTTCAGAGAGCGAACGTGTCGTTCTCCGAGGCGGAGCAGAATGTCAACAAGCTGGGCGGCACCGTGTTCCCGGTATTGAACCTGCTGACGCATACGGGAGGACTGCTCATCTGGGCGTTCGGCGGCTGGATGATCATGAAGGGACAATTTTCGTTCGGACTCGTGCTGACGTTCGTCAATTACATGCACATGCTGTACGGTCCGATTCAATTCATGAACAATATCGTCAACTGGTGGTCGCACTGCATGTCCGCCGCGCAGCGCATATTCGAAATTCAGGACACCGTACCCGAAGTCGCCGAGAAAGCCGATGCGATCGAGCTGAAGGAGATGAAGGGCGATATCCGGGTATCCAACGTCGTCTTCGGCTATGAACCGAACAAAGCGATTTTGAAAAACGTATCGATGCACGCCAAGCCGGGTCAGATGATCGGAGTCGTCGGGCATTCCGGCGCCGGGAAATCGACGCTCGTCAATCTCATTTCCAGACTGTACGACGTTACGGAGGGTGAAATCCGGATAGACGGCATCGACGTCAAAGATATAACGACCGCTTCCCTGCGCAAGCATATCGGGATCGTCTCCCAGGACGTCTATGTGTTCTCGGGCAGCATCGCCGAGAATATCGCCTACGCCGATTCCGACTGCACGATCGACGATATCGTAAACGCCGCGAAAATCGCCAACGCGCACGATTATATCGAGAAGCTGCCGGACGGCTACGATACGATCGTCGGTACGGGCGGGCACAACTTGTCCGGGGGGGAAAAGCAGCGGCTGTCGATCGCCCGCGCCATTTTGCACAACCCGAAGGTGCTCATTCTCGACGAAGCGACCGCTTCGCTCGACACGGAGACGGAGCTGCAAATTCAGGAGGCGCTCGATTCGCTCATCAAGGGCAGAACGACGATCGCCATCGCGCATCGGCTGTCCACGCTCAGAAACGCGGATTACCTCGTCGTCATGGACCACGGAAAGGTTGTCGAAGCCGGGACGCACGAAGAGCTGATGAGCAAGGAAGGGATGTACCACGGGCTTGTGAAAAAGCATGATGAAGCATTGAAAATGAAAGAGGTGATCATCGCATGACGAGTACGGGAGCGGTTACGGAAGCCGAATGCGTTCCGGACGAGAAAGCGAAGCGGGAGCTCCCCGACAGCGAACGGAACGGGACACGGGAATCGGACCTGGCCGAGGCGGCGAAAATCCGGTATGTGACGGAGCGCAATGCGACGTTCCGCAAAACGGAAGGACAAATGCTCGCGATGACCGTCGACGGTACGGAGCATCCGGCGGTATATGTGCACTGCTCGTTCCCCCATACGAACAAGCGGATTTATCTTTCGATCCGGACGCACGACAATAAGGAGCTCGGAATGATCCGATCGTTGGACGACTTCCCGAAGGCAACGGCCGACCTTATTGAGGAACAGGTCACAATCCGGTATTTCGCCCCGGAAATCACGAAGGTGGTCAAGATCAAGGAGGAGTTCGGCTACTCGTATTGGGAGACGGAGACGACCGCGGGCATATGCCGGTTTACGGTACGAAGCGGCGGAGGGCACGTCAAGCTGGTGACGGACAGCCGGCTTCTCATCTCCGATGTCGACGGCAACCGGTTCGTCATTCCCGACCTGGAGCGGTTAAGCGAGAAGGAATACCGGATGGTCGAAATGTGCATGTAAACGGGTCGCATCTTTACGGGAGAAAGCGGAGGATTCGATGAATTTAAATTATACGCTCTCGGAACGCGATTTATTGGCGGCGCAGCACGCTGTCGGAGAGCATATCGACTATTGCGTACCCGCCGATTTGTCGCTCGGCGGCCGGAGAACGCCCGGTTTTTTCGTGATCGGCCACGTGAAATGGGCTTACGTGGAAAACGGAGAGACTACGGATAGCGGCATTATTGCCGAAGCGCACGAGTACAAGCTCGTCCCGCTTATCGGCAATGCGGTTCTGGAAGCGACGGAGAACGATACGAATACGAAACGGATCATCGCGAGAGCGACGATGCAGCATGCCGCCCGCTTCGGGTACATCGCCAAAATATTGAACGATATGGCCGCGAACAGTCCGGTACGGATCTATAACAACGAAGAGGAAGCGGTCTGCGTCAAATGCGGGGGAGCGCTTATCCCCGGCACGAGAGTATGTCCGAAATGCATGAACAAGGCGGCGGTACTCAAGCGGCTGATTCTCGTATCCAAATCCCATTGGAAGCGGCTCGGACTCGGACTCGGCGTGCTGTTCGTTTCGGCCGGACTCGCTTTGATGGGACCGTATTTCCAGAAGCTGCTCATCAACTCGTCGCTTCAGCCTCCGGAAGGGCAGAGCCCGAGCGTCGAGATGTTTTTCGCGGCCTTGGCGGGCATGCTGGCCGTTCTCCTGTTCGGCGAGCTGCTGGGCATTGCGAAGAGCCGGATTATGGCCGGCGTCAGCTCGGGAATCGCCGCGGATTTGCGCAAAATGGTGTATGATCGAATCCAGCATTTGTCGCTCGGCTTCTTGACGTCGCAGCGGGCCGGAGACATGATGAACCGGATCTCGTCGGACACGGACCGGATTCGCCAGCTTATTCAGGAGATGTGCACGACGGCGATCTTCCAGATGATCATGCTGGTGTCCGCCGCCTTCTTGCTCTTCCAGGCAGATTGGCGGTTGGCCTGCGTCGTCCTGCTGCCGGCGCCGATCGTCGCGTATTTGCACTATTATATATGGAAATTCGTCCTCTGGAAGCTGTTCCACAAGCAATGGCGGGTGTACGACAAGGCGAGCTCGTTTCTGCACGATGTTCTGAGCGGGATACGGGTCGTGAAAGCTTTCGGCAAGGAAGAGCGGGAAATCCGGCGGTTCCGGCAGTACAACAGCGAGTTTGCCGCGGCATCCATCAAGAGCGAGAAGCTGTTCAGCATCTTGTCGCCGGTTACGAACTACTTGATCCAGATGGGCCAATATTTCGTCCTGTTGATCGGCTGCAACATGATTCTGGGCAAGCAGATGACGCTCGGGGAGCTGATCCAATTCACGGCGTACGCCTCTATGATTTTCGGGCCGATTTCTTGGCTCATGTTCATGCCCAGATGGGTGGCCAATGCCGTCATCTCGATCGACCGGGTATTCTCCGTCATCGACGAGCAGCCGGAGGTGCTGGATACGCACCGTTCCGCGAAGCATCAGATCCGCGGCGAGATTTCGTTTCGCGACGTGATTTTCGGCTACAAATCGTACGAACCGGTGCTGAAGCAGCTCAATTTCGAAGTGAAGCAGGGGGAGATGATCGGACTTGTCGGGCATTCCGGCTCGGGTAAATCGACGCTGATCAATCTCGTATCCAGGCTGTACGACGTGACGGAAGGCAGCATCCGCATCGACGGCGTCGATATCCGGGATATCAAGCAGGAAGATTTGCGATCGCAGATCGGCGTCGTGCTTCAGGAGACTTTTTTGTTCAGCGGCACGATCGCGGACAACATCCGCTATTCCAAGCCGGACGCCACGTTCGAGGAGATCATCGAAGCGGCGAAGGTCGCCAACGCCCATGACTTTATTATTCGTCAGGCCGACGGCTACGATACGAAGCTGGAGGAGAACGGAAACAACATATCCGGCGGCGAGCGGCAGCGGCTGGCCATCGCCAGGGCGGTGCTGAACAATCCGCGCATTCTCATCCTGGACGAAGCGACGGCCTCTCTCGATATCGATACGGAGACGGCGATCCAGGAAGCGCTGAAGCGTGTGACGAAAAATCGTACGACCTTGGCCATCGCCCACCGGCTGACGACGCTGCGGAATGCGGACCGGCTGCTGGTGCTCGATAAAGGCCGCTTGGCCGAAATCGGCACGCACAACGAGCTGATGGAGCAAAAAGGGATTTACTACAAGCTCGTAACGGCACAACGGGGCATGGCAAAGCCGAAAGCGGGGCAGGCAGAGAACGCCGTGTAGCTGGAAGTCCGGGAAACAAACGTGAAGAAGCTGTCCCGTAAGGTTAGAACCTGATGCAGAATCCCGAAGCAGGAACGACATAACCTCCAAAACCGCTAAACAAGCGGTGATGGAGGTTTATTTTTTAACGGATTCTTGAGCATAGGCGGATAACGAATTCATCCTGGTATAAAAAATCGGTTCAGCGATGTATACTGAGGCGGAATTAGGGAAATAATAAGGACGGGCATTTGCGGCATACAAGCTTAACCGCTTCCTACATGCGTTCCGGGAGGTGAAGAAGCGCATGGCGATCAAAACCGACGATTACATTAAATATTTGACCGAGAAGGTTGTCGCTTATATGGATACGCCCGCAGACGTGCGCAAGGAGCAGCGAAGTCTGCATAAAAGCACGAGAGAGCCTTGGCTGGTGCGATGGTTCGGCATGGTGCCTTTGTCGGTCCTGATCTGGTGGAATAAACGCAAACGCAAAAAAGAACACCCCGGTCCGTAATAACGGATGAAATGGGGTGTTTTCTATGGGAAGAGGAGGAGAAATACCGAAAGTTAGGTTGAACCGCCTGCCCGTCGTTGATAAAAGGAGCCGTATTGGGCCAATACGTCGAACGGAATGTACCGTTCTCCTTCATGCTCCAGTCGGACATACGGGAGGTTGCCGCCCCAATCGTGATACCCGGTTACGGCTAATGGAACGAGCACGGTTTTGCCGTACAGGTTGGCCGTAAAGGTTACCGGCTGGCGTTCGGGGCCGACGGAGGCGAGCAATTCGCTCGCGGACGTCAAGGACAGCGGCTTTCCGTCGATCCAAAACGTGTTGTCGAATGGATCGAACGGAGACAGAAGCAGCGATCGCTCCATCCGAGGCAGCGGATTCGGCAAAGCGGCAGCCGGATCATAAGGCTGAAGCGAGAGAAAGCTTTGATCCGACAAAGGGAGCAGCTCCCCGGTCTTGGCGTCGATATAAATCCATTCGCTCTCGCGCTTCACTTTCCAGACCGCATGAAGCGGGCTGAAGTAGAGGCGGTCGGGCGGAACGGGAGAGGATTGCAAATAAACGATAGGATCGGTATCGGTACGGATAAGTTCAAGCTGTACCAAAGTGCGATACAGCGTATTCAAGCTGAATAGGGGGCTGTCACCGGCGCCGTATTCGGTAAGCTTAAGCTTGCCGTCTTCCGTCGAGCCGACGACCAGATAGCCGATTTCTTTGCCTTCCTTATGGAGGAGGATCAGCCAGCCGTGCATGCCGGGACCTAACGGATAGCGGGACCACTTGGCGCCCAGCCAGCTCCGGAACTCGTCCCGAGCCGAAAGCGACCCGATCCAGGCTTCGATCTGCGAATCGAACGAGGCGCCGCTATTGTCGCCATTGTCCGTTCCGATTCCCGATGACGGGGTGGAGAGCGGAAGCTCGGCCGGAGCGGCGGCCGAAGGTAACGAATGCGTTTCCATCTTTTGTTGCAGCGCCGCGCTTTCGGAAGCGCGGACTGCCATGAAGCCGATTCCGAGAACGAGAGCCGTCACCGCTAGCAGCCATCGGTGCATCAGTCATCACCTGCCGTAATTGAATTCGGGGGCATCCGTTGAGGCGAAGGCGGCGTATGGTTAAGATATGTCCTCATTGTAACGAATATGCCCAAAAAATGTTGTTGCTTCGTGTCAGCCGGTCAACTTTTTTTTGGCTGTTTTTTTGAGAAGTTTTAGCGGGATTCGTCAGTTCGTGCCGTTCAAGGGCGCTTCAGGTGAAAAAGACCGCCGTTTACGACGGAAACCCGGATACGCGGCCGGTATTGCCATTCTAGCTCCTCCCGGCGCATAGTCCACTGCTGCTCCGCCTCCCGCTTCGGCTCTTCCTCCAGCCCTTTCACGGCATCCTCGTAATAATGGTCTACGCGCGCGAGCTCGTCGGTCAAACGCTCCTGCGCCGTCGCGGCCCAGGAATGGTCATACCGTTTCAGCATTTTCTCCACATGCTGCTCCACGATCGTCCGCGCCCGCGCAAGCGTGACCGAGGGCCGGGCGATATACACGTTAGGCGGAAGCCGGGGAGTAAGCTTTTTGCCGGAGACCAAGTGATGGAACGATTCCAGCAGCTCGCCGGTGGCGAGATCTACCCCGAAGGAATGAAGCTCGTCCCGTTTCATATCGCACTCGAGCTCGATTTTCGCGTTGACGCACAGGTAAGAGCCGTAACCCGCCGAGCCTGCCGCCGATCGCGCCGAATGGTCCGGCTCTTCGAACAGCTGTACGAATTTGCCGGCCGATTTTACCGCGTCGAACAGCTGCAGCAGACGTTTGCTCCCGAACGTTACTTCTTCTCTCGGAATTCGTCCGGGCCCGAGCGTACCGGGACCAACGGGGGTCACGCCGAAATACCGACCGAGAATCGAGTCGGCTCCCGCTTGCCCGAGCGGCTGTCCGGAAGGCCCCAGCACTTGAGGTATCGCCGCGGCTTGATTGCCTTGCTCGTTGGCCGCTTGCTCCTTCGCGGCTTTGGCTTCCGCTTCGGCACGCAATTTGTCCGGATCGAATACGAACGTAAACGACATCGTCTCCGGCGGAGCTCCGGTCCGTTCCACGAAGCCCCAGTAATAGGACCGGTTCGTCAACCGTTTGTCCGCTTCCGGCGATAGCTTCACGGTAACGTAGGCGGGATGCTTCTCGATGACGTGGCAGCCGGTCGCCTCCAAATAGCGCTGCGTAAATTTTTGGATTTGTTTGCTGTTCAAGGTCTCGCCTCCGCATCCGGTGTTATCGTCTGCCCGACGGCATTCAAGATGGCCCCGATATGGGCTTTCTGGCCGCGCTCATGCTCAACTTCGTTGCGGACCGAGTGGAATGAGTCTCCCAGACGGTCGAGATTGCGGCGCATGTCCTGCTCCGATTTCGATTCCGCCCACATTTTGAACAGGCTCGATTCGAGCGACGTTCTCTTCTCGAACCGTTCGAGAATCGTATCGAGGCCGCCGATGACCATCTCGAACATGTTAATTTTCTCGTGCAGCAGCGATAAAATGTGTTCCTCGATCGTTCCCACCGTAGACAGGTTGAAGATTTGCACATTTTCCGTTTGACCGAGCCGGTGGACGCGTCCGATCCGCTGCTCGACCCTCATCGGGTTCCAAGGGAGATCGAAATTGACGACGTTGTGGCAAAACTGCAGGTTGATCCCCTCGCCGCCGGCCTCGGTTGCGACCATCACCTGGGCGCGTCCCTTGAACAGGTCCATCATCCAATCTTTTTTGCCCCGGTTCATGCCTCCCCGGTAAGGGACGGCGATAATGTTATGCTCCTTCAGGAAATGGAGCAAATATTCCTGGGAAGCCCGGTATTCGGTAAAGACGATCGTCTTGTCGCCGATGTCCCGGATCAGCTCCAACGTCTTGTCGGCTTTCGTATTCGCCTTGATGCTGCGGATCAGCTCGACAAGCTCCCAAATTTTCGGGCGCAGCGGAGAATCCTCGGCCATTTTTTTGAACAGGTTGACCAGCGTCAGGAAAACGGCGTCCCTGCTGCTGCATACTTCGCGCTGCAGCGTGACCAGAGACAGCATGCTGCCGATATCGCCCCGGGAGTCCTGATACCTGCCGCGGACGAAGTTGCATACTCCGTCGTACAAGGCCTGCTCTTCGGCGGAAAGAGTAAGCGGAATGTTTTTTACGATACGGGAAGTGAACTCCAGATCGCCGTCGCCTCTCCGGTTGCGGATCATCACTTTGGACAGCTCCTCCTGGAGCTTGTCCTCGTTTTTGGGGAGCCGCTTGTCTACGACGAAGTTGGCCGCGAAATGTCCTTGGCCTCCGAGCTGTCCCGGCTTCAGCAGGGTGATCAGATTGTACAGCTCGCCCAAATCGTTTTGCACCGGCGTGGCGGTCAGCAGCAGGCAATATTTTTTGCGCAGCTCCTGGACGAATTTATAATTGGTCGTTTTTTTATTTTTCAGCTTATGCGCTTCGTCGACAATCAGCATGTCGTATTCCTGGTTCAGTACGATTTCGCGGTGCGGATCGCGCTTGGCCGTGTCCATCGACGCCACGATAATATCGTACTGCGCCCACATATATTCCTTCTTCTGCGCAACGGCGGGTATGCCGAACTTCTGGTTCAGCTCGCGCACCCATTGCAGCACGAGGGAGGCGGGGACGAGAATAAGCACTTTGCGGACTAGTCCGCGGATCAAATACTCTTTGATGATCAGGCCGGCTTCGATCGTTTTGCCCAAGCCCACCTCGTCGGCTAGTATGGCGCGCCCGCGCATTTCGTACAGCACTTTTTTGGCGGTGTCGATCTGGTGCGCAAGAGGCTTCAACTGGCGTATATGCGGCAAACATTGGAGCTCGTCGAAGCTGCCGATCATGGAGGCCTGCTCGGCTTCGCTGGCCAGCTGGTACATCGTCCAGTCGTCCCAAGGACCGTTTTTGTGGACGCGCGTTTCCAGTTCCTCGAACCAGGAACGGTCGAAATGGATGTTCAAATGGTCGTTCAGGCTGCGTACGTGTTCCGTCGATGCCGTATTCATTCGCGTGTCCTCCTTGCGGCTTCGTCTCTTTCGGGGGCATAGCATCTAGTATTAACCAATTGAAGGGGAAACATAACGAAGCGGCCGATAGGAGAAAGCAAGCCTTGGGCGGATACGAAAAAAGAGATGATGCGCCGAGTCGTTGTCCGATCGATGGCGTTCATGGCCACCTTTTCGGAAGATTGGACAAACGCGGAAAACCAGAAGAAGATGACCAAGCGGGGACGGCAACGGAATCGTTCAGATCCGCATCGCCGATCGCAATGCGCCAGTCGAAGTCGACCAAGGCGTTCAGCCCGAATAACGACTGGCCTCTGCCGCCTACATCCGGTGTAACCTGTGCGCGTAGACGGGGCTTTCGCTTCGAGGCGGCTTCCCACCATCCGGGCAGCATGACATTCCAGCCGTCACTGAGCAATTGGCGACTGTTCGCGTTCGGAAGCGTCGCCAGGAGTCTGGCAGCCCATCCGGAAGAACGCTTGATCTTTATATTTGGATTTACTACTTCATAGTTGAGCGACCTCCTGATGTGGGATTTTAAGGGCTTTTGACCCGTTGCGTACTTCCATCGTACGGAGGCGCTCTTTTTTATTCAAACTCCAAATTATTCGACTTTTTTTTCAATCCAAGGCTGCCGCTGTGTCTTTATTCAAGCTAGTCTAAAACTTATTTTTATGAACCTGACGATTTCCAACCACGTAACGCGACCCACAAGACGATATTGGAGAAGGCAATCAAAGGGTGGGGTGATGATTACGTGATTGTGTTATTTGAATGTGAAGAGCAATTAGACGAATATAACGAACTGCAGGAGTTAAAATAAAGCCGGGCCTCTCGCCTCCAGTTTTATTAGAGACACGACAGAGAAAGCAAAACCGAGGGTTCAGAACGCGAAGAAACGGAGCGAAAGCTCTGTGAGGAGGGTTCATAAGGACGTAGGCATTTTATTGCGTGGTTAAAGAAGGGAACACGGGATAAACTAATGAAGCTGTTCAATTGAATTGCAGCTCTTACGACGCCAAGGCATCCTTCGTAATTTGGGCAATATCGATAGGCGATCGTGATCCTTCGCTAACGATATCGGGTAAAATGTGCTCAAGAAAGTAGTCGACACAATGAAGCTTGATTCCTTTAATCTTGATCAGTGCAGATCGATACATAACGACGAACTCTTTTTCGGTATTTCCGAGCTGCAGTTCCGTAAAGGCTTCATAAATTTGATCGAGCTTATCGGCGACCTCCAATATTTTACCTTCAATGGTATCGTCTTTGCCTTCACGCAGCTGTCTGCGGAAAATGTGCTGAAAAGGTTCAGGAATACGCTCGTCGATGAAATGAGCGATCATGCCTTCTTCCACTTGCTGCAGCATTGCTCGAAGTTCCAGTGAGGAGTGCTTTACAGGCGTTTTAATATCCCCGATAAAAATCTCACCGTAATCATGACTGCTCGTAATTCCAATCGACGACGACTCCATGACTTTCTTCAATATCTGCCAACGTTTTGGCGTACTGAACGACTTTCCAGGAATGGGCGGATACACTATGCTCCTGAAATTTGAATTTACCTGGGCAGCGGATAATTCGCTCTAAATCGGTTAACGACAAGAAGTACGTATGGATTCCCATAGTTTCGATTCCTCTCTGTTTGATGTATGGTACGATGCGATATCTCAAGTATACAACCCATTTGTTAATGGATAGTTAACTCGACATGAGAGTTAATCTTTACAAAAGTCAGCAAAAGCAGAGGAGGCTTGTCCCTATTGTGCAGGGGGCTTTTTCAGCAGCCTTCCAGGTTAAGGAAAATGATTTTACTTCGCGTTCAGATGCGGCTGATAAATCCCGAAAAGATTGCCTTCGGTGTCCTGGAAGAGCCCATTATAACTACCGGGACAAGATTGCGCAAAAACACATCAAGCCGCCGCGGGATCATCGGGCGGCAACATCCCAGAAATAATGTGTAGACTATAGTGCTCAGTAGGTTTGATGCTGTTGCTTCGTGCTACAATACTATGCTAAATAAAGGGAGTGATATTTGGGATGGGAATTGATGAGATTATTAGTGTAGTTCCTTTTGATGAAAAGTGGACTACCTTATTTCAAAATGAAAAAGTAAATCTTCTTAAGCTTTTGGGGCCGATGCTATCGACATACAGCATTTCGGCAGCACCTCGGTACAAGGGATGTTTGCAAAACCCATTATTGATGTTTTGATAGGTGTGAAAACGCTTGAGTTGAACAACTCCATAACTAACAAACTAATGCAACTTGGTTATGAAGGGTTCGGAGAAACTGGTGTAAAGGGAAGATTATATTTTCGAAAACGCCAAGAACATGCCTATAATCTAGCTGTCGTAATTTGGAATGGCGAGCAATGGGTAAATAATATTCTCATAAGAAATTACTTAAGAGATAACCCACATGTAGCCAAGCAATATCGTGAAAGAAAACTCAACGCCATCAATAAAGGATATACTACACTTCTGTCTTATTCGGACGAGAAAGCCGAATACGTATCCAATTTACTCGAACAAGCTAAGAAAAGTAGTGGATAGGGACAGACAGAACCGTGTATCCCATTGGATTATTTAGATAACCTTTAATGGAGCAAAAAGGAGGAATTGATTTGGATTTTTATATCGTAGATGTCTTTGCTGAAAAAAAAGTATCAGGGAAATCAGCTTGCTGTTCTAGTGCCAGACAGTAATCTCACAACAAAGGAGTTGCTGCAGATTGCCAAAGAAATTCATTTTTCGGAAACGAGCTTCATCATGTCCAATAAACAGGAAAATGGCGGGTATGATATTCGAATCTTCACACCAGATGCGGAGGTGCCCTTCGCGGGACACCCTACCTTGGGCACAGCGTATATCATCAACCGGATTATGGAAAACGGAACGGCCTCCAATGTCGCTTATCCAATCCAGTAATCGTGGGAGAACAAGTTGATGAGGACATATCTTCCCATTGGTTTATTGCTCAATCAATTGGTTCAAAATAACGGTGAACGATGGTATTGGCTGAAAGAGGATTTTGAATCACTTGGAGATGCTTACGATGATATTGTTGATAATGAATCGTTGCACTGACGGATTCGAGAGTTCAATGAAGACACGAAGGCAGCCGTCCAAAATGTTCGGCTGCCTTCGCTCAACTAAATGGCAGTTTAGCGCCGTATGGTTTTTATGTGAATGCTGAACAGAAGATGAAAGACGCCAAAGCGCAGCGAAGGAAGTGGGCTCCTTATGAAAATCTTAATAATTTCTCATGCAAGAAATCATAAACATAGTTACCGACTTTAGTAAAATAGTAGGATGTTGAGTTCTGTCTGAAAGGAGCTGAAAATCATGTGCGCTAAAGTTCTCGTTGTTGACGATGAACATGAAATAGCGGATTTAATAGAAGTGTATCTGCGAAATGAAAATTATGAAGTGTTCAAGTTTTACTTTGCAAAGGAAGCTCTTTCCTGCATTGAAACGACGGAGCTTGACCTTGCAATTCTGGACATCATGCTGCCGGACATCAATGGTTTTACGCTTTGCCAGAAAATACGGGAACAGCATACCTATCCCATCATTATGCTGACGGCCAAAGATGAAGAGACGGATAAAATTATGGGGCTAACCTTGGGTGCCGACGACTACATCACAAAACCGTTCCGTCCGCTTGAGATGGTAGCGCGTGTAAAAGCACAGTTGCGGCGCTATAAAAAATACAACACGACGCAGTCTGCGGCTGTCACTGAGCCTGTAATCGTCCATTCAGGATTGGTTATGGATGTAAACAAGCATGAGTGCCTACTGAATGAAAAACCTCTTGAACTGACACCCACCGAGTTTTCCATACTCCGCATTTTACTGGAGCGAAAGGGCGGCGTGGTGAGTGCCGAGGAACTATTTCATGAGATTTGGAAGGACGAGTATTACAGCAAAAGCAACAATACGATCACCGTTCATATCCGTCACTTGCGTGAAAAAATGGGCGACACTGTAGAAAACCCAAAGTATATCAAAACAGTTTGGGGGGTCGGCTATAAAATTGAAAAGCAATAAGAAGGGCAATTATGCAAGGCTGAAGCGAAAAGCTTTTTTCCAGATGCTACTGATTACTGTCACTGCTGCTGGTACCGTCCTTTTGTTGCGGGATATTTTGCGTGGACAGATTGGAGATCGCATCGTTCTATTTCTGATTAATACTTTTTATCTGGACAATTCCGATGCACGGATCATCTATCATTATGTATTTCGCAATAACTTAAATATCATTCTGCTTCTTTTGACGCTGTTTTTTCTGGTCATTCTTTCCCGGTTCTCTATCTTCTGGTTCACAAAATATTTTGATGAAGTCAGCTCCGGCATGGATCGGCTTGTGGAAGATTCAGAGGATAGAATATCCCTCTCCCCGGAGATGGATTTCATGGAAAATCGTCTGAATACTATAAAGGACAAGTTGAGAAGACAGAAAAAGGCTGCTCAGGAAGCGGAGCAACGCAAAAATGATTTGGTCGTTTATTTGGCCCACGACATCAGGACTCCGCTTACATCTGTAATAGGTTATTTGAGTTTATTGGACGAGGCTCCCGATATGCCCATGGAGCAGAGAGTTAAATATACTCACATTACACTCGACAAAGCATATCGCTTGGAGAAACAAATCAACGAATTTTTTGAAATTACCCGGTACAACTTGCAGCAAATCAATCTGGAAAAGGAAACGATAGACCTTTACTACATGCTTATGCAAATGACAGACGAGTTTTATCCGATCCTATCCGAAAAAGGAAATACCACTGTACTTCACGCAGACGAAAATTTGACCGTGTACGGCGATCCGGTGAAACTGGCGCGGGTATTCAATAATATTCTGAAAAACGCGGCCGCATACAGCTACCCAAACACGGAAATCGTTATTTCCGCAGAGGAAATAGAGGGTTATATAAAGATCGTTTTTCAAAATCAAGGCAATACAATTCCACCGGACAAGCTGGCCGCTATTTTCGAGAAGTTTTATCGCTTGGATGAAGCGCGCACTTCCGACACTGGCGGTTCCGGGTTAGGGTTGTCCATCGCAAAAGAAATCGTCACCCTGCATGGTGGAACCATTGTGGCCCAAAGCAAAAATAACACAGTTACCTTTACGGTATCTTTACCCGTTACACCTTAGGAAAACATCAATCTGATATTAGGATTTTCTTAGGAATTAAACAACTCAATATTAAAATACGGCCTGTCCGCTTTTGATAACATGGTTTTATCAAAGCAGACAGGCTTTTATTTTGCAGAAAGAAAGGATGTTGTTATGCCAAGAAAACGTGTTACCCAAATTTTTCCTATGCTTTTACCCTTTAGAAAAAGGCAGCGTGCATTCTGCTTTTACATGGGGATGCATCTGGATAAAAACAGATATACGAACAGCTTTTCAAAAACCATACTGCCCTGCAAGGTTTTTGAAACGAGCTGTCCGTTGTATAACCAAAAAA
The DNA here is from genome assembly GCF_006265175.1 of Paenibacillus hemerocallicola. Taxonomy (GTDB): domain Bacteria; phylum Bacillota; class Bacilli; order Paenibacillales; family NBRC-103111; genus Paenibacillus_AB; species Paenibacillus_AB hemerocallicola. The sequence goes on from NZ_VDCQ01000020.1 coordinate 122,778, forward strand.
CAGGTTTTGATATGATCTATCAGGAAAACAAGGTTTTCAACCTGAAGCTTGCCGCAGCAAAATTACACACATTAATCATCATGCCGGGCGAGACCTTTTCCTTTTGGAAGGTCATACGGCATGCGGATAAACAAACGCCTTATAAAGACGGGTTGACAGTGAAGGACGGAATTCTGACCACGGAATACGGAGGTGGCATGTGCCACATGAGCAATCTGTTATTCTGGATGTTTCTGCACACGCCTTTGACCATTCTTGAACGGCGCGGGCATGACATCAAAGACTTCCCCGAACCGCCAAGCGACACGCCGATGGGTGTTGACGCGACCGTTTCGCTGGGATGGATTGACCTGAAGGTAAAAAATGCAACGGAATATACCTTTCAGATATGTATCGCTTTTGATGAGGAATGCATTACGGGCAGCGTCTTTTCAGATAAAGACATGGGCTGTCATTATGAAATCAAAAATGGAGATCTGATCTATTACAGAGAGAACAATATTGTTTATGAACAGGTGGATGTATGGAAAAACCAGATTTCCAACACGACGAATCAGAAAGTGAACTCGGCAGTGGTATATAAAAATGTTTGTGGGATCGGATACAAATTGCCCGATCACATCAAGGTCATAAAAAAGGATGGTTGACACAATGGAGAAAACGGGGATCACGATTTACGGATGTGAAAAGGACGAAGCGGATATGTTCAGGAGGTATTCACCACATTATGGTGTTGAACCGACGATCATTAAGTCAGCGGTATCAGCAGAAAACGCCGCGTTGGCATCAGGCAATTGCTGTATAAGCGTTAACCATAAAACGGAAATAGCGCTTTCCACTCTTCGCGCCCTCAAAGAAAACGGCGTCGCTTACATATCCACAAGAAGCATAGGCTGCAACCACATTGACATTGAAGCGGCTGAAAAGCTTGGCATTACTATTGGTAATGTAGCTTATTCGCCGGCCAGCGTAGCAGATTTTACTTTGATGTTGATACTCATGTCTATACGAAATGCAAAATCGGTTTTATGCAGGGCAGACGTCCATGATTACAATCTTTGTGCTGTACCGGGACGGGAACTGCGCGACATGACGGTAGGGATATTGGGGACAGGCCGCATTGGTCAGGCGGTTATTGATCGGCTAAACGGCTTCGGATGCCGCATACTGGCTTACGACTCTAAAGCCGAATATGTTACTCTGGGCGAACTGCTGCAGCAAAGTGATATCCTGACGCTTCATATGCCGCTCAATGCTGATACTTACCATATACTTGACCGGAAGCGAATCAAAAGCATGAAACACGGGGCCTTAGTTATTAACACCGCACGCGGTTCTCTTATTGACACAGAGGCGCTGATCTGGGCTCTGGAAAATGGAAGACTGGGGGGCGCCGCATTGGACGTCGTTGAAGGCGAAGAAGGTATATTCTATCACGACTGTACAAACAAGCCGATCCATAATCAACTTCTGCTGCGACTGCAAAAATTGCCGAATGCGATTATTACGCCGCATACCGCTTTTTACACAGAACACGCGCTGCAAGATATCGTGGAGAACACGATTCAGAATTGCTTAGAATTCGAAAGGGGAAAAAGATAAATGAACAAGCTCAAGATTGCCGTTTTATTCGGAGGCTGTTCAGAAGAACATGCTGTCTCAATAAAATCCGCACAGGAGATCGCCAGAAACCTTGACCCAGAGAAATTTGATCCGCTTTACATCGGGATAACCAAAGCCGGTGGATGGAAGCTCTGCGATTATCCTGATGCGAATTGGGAAAGCGGAAATTGCATTCCCGCCATTTTGTCGCCGGACAGAAATGTCCACGGGTTGATTGTGTTGGAGCAGGGAGAATATAAGATCATCCGTCTGGATATTGTGTTTCCTGCTTTGCATGGAAAAATGGGGGAGGATGGCGCAATGCAGGGACTGTTGGAGCTTTCCGGCATTCCCTACGTAGGCTGCGATATCCAGAGCTCAGCGCTGTGCATGGACAAGTCTTTGGCTTATGTGATCGTAAGAAACGCAGGAATCGCTACGCCTGATTTTTTGACATTCAACAAAGGTGACATGCCAGACTCGGAGCAATTGGTTTATCCTGTCTTTGTTAAACCAGCCCGTTCCGGATCGTCTTTTGGTGTCGGTAAGGTATGCAATATGGACGAATTGCCAGAGGCCATCGAAAACGCAAGGCAATATGATACAAAAATTCTGATTGAGCAAATGATTTCCGGCAGCGAGGTAGGCTGCGCAGTGTTGGGAAACGGTAACGACTTGTTTGTTGGTGAAGTGGATCAAATCCAGTTATCACATGGCATCTTCCGAATCCATCAGGAAAAAAATCCGGAGAACGGTTCTGAAAACTCTACGATCAAGGTTCCAGCCGATATTTCAGATCAGGATATGAAACGGGTACAAGAAGCAGCGAAGCTCGTTTATCGGGCATTGGGCTGCAGCGGGCTTGCTCGTGTGGATATGTTTCTACAGGAAGACGGGCAGGTCGTGCTCAATGAAGTCAACACAATGCCTGGTTGTACCTCATACAGCCGCTATCCAAGAATGATGGCCGCCGCCGGCTTAACGCTTGCCGATGTGATTGAACGCGTTGTTGCATTAGCGATGGAGGGATAAGAATATGGAAAAAGGATTTGTGTTCCTTGATGAAGTTCTCCCCGGAATTCGTTGGGATGCTAAGTATGCCACATGGGACAATTTCACCGGAAAACCGGTCGATGGTTATGAAGTCAATCGTATTGTTGGCACCAATGCATTGGCTGCCGCGCTGCTTGCGGCACAGGAGCAGGCAGCTGTCCTTGGGTATGGCTTGCTTCTCTGGGACGGTTATCGTCCGCAACGCGCGGTGGATCGCTTTCTACAATGGTCTGAAGAGCCTGAAGATGGGCGTACAAAATCAAAGCATTATCCTAATATCAACCGTTCCGAAATGATTCAGAAGGGTTATGTAGCGACTCAATCGAGTCATAGCCGTGGTAGCGCAATTGATCTGACTCTTTATCGAGCGGATACCAACGCTCTTGTTCCGATGGGCGGTGATTTTGATCTGATGGATGTCATCTCCCATCACGGAGCTAAGGGAATCATTGATGCTGAAACTAAAAACCGCCGGTTATTGCGTTCTATCATGGAGTCCAGCGGTTTTAACTCTTATGATTGTGAATGGTGGCATTATACATTGAAAAATGAGCCATATCCCAGTACCTTTTTTGATTTTCCTATATCACTTGACAGTGAAAGGTTTTTGTCGAAAATTGTCAAATGGTAAAATGACCCAATCTGCGAATCTATGATATCCTCAGGGTTTCCCAACCAGAAAGGAGATCAGATCGCCAGAAAGGTGAACCCCTCCCGTAGCCTAAATATTAAGCAGGTCATCTGACGAATTTTGGTGCTAATGTATCATAAATCGTGACGGAGAGGATTCCCATGAATTTACAGAAGAAGAATTACGAAATCATTACGGACGAGCTCCGGCGCATTATCGAAGCGGGACTGATCAAGCCGGGGGAGAAGCTCGACACAATCGACCAGCTGGCGGCACAGTACCGTGTGGGACGCTCGACGGTGCGCGAGGCGCTCAGCCATCTGAAGGCGCTCGGTCTGGTCGAATCCCGGCAGGGCGGAGGCACGTACGTCAAGAAGCCCGGGCTAGAGCCGTTGGCCGTGCTGGAATCGCTGCAGAATTCGAACGCCGAGCTGTCGCAGGTGCTCCAGGTGCGTAAGATCCTCGAGGTCGGAGCGGCCGAGCTGGCGGCCAAGCACCGGACCGCCGAAGACGTCGAAGAGCTGGGCAAAATCATCGGGCAAATGCGCGACGCCGTCGGCAACGAAGAAATCAGCCGGATTTACGATACGAACTTTCATCTCGCCATCGCCAAAGCGTCTGGCAACGCGATTCTGGAAACGATGATGACGCACATTTCCGCGGCGATGTTCCGCACCATCAAGGACAGCCGCAAGCTATGGCTCTACAGCGGGAAGGATACGGCCGGCAAGCTGTTTGGGGAGCACATGAAGCTGTTCGAAGCGATCCGCAACAGAGATCCGAAGCTGGCCGTAGCGACGACTGCGAAGCATCTCGCCCAGGTCGAGAACGCTTTGCAGTCGGTAAAATGAAACATTTCACTGTACGCTGTCCCTACAGTAACGGATACAACCATCCATGGCAGGATCCCTTAGGAGCCGGCTATCGCTATTCAATCGCTATATGCGATTGAACCCGGAGGTCTGGTAGGTGCTGTGCAAGTCATCATTAACATCGGCGTAGTGATCGGGATGTTCCAGGTCACGGGCATTACACTGCCGCTCATAAGTGCGGGAGGGTCATCATTGACGCTTATGTTGACATCGATCGGCATCCTGCTTAATATATCCTGTTATTCGAGGTGACATGGCATGAAAACCATCGTCTTTACCGGAGGAGGTTCGGCGGGACACGTCACGCCGAACCTCGCGCTAATGAACAAGCTTCGGCAGTTAGGCTGGGAAGTCCGCTACATTGGTTCAGCCACCGGTATCGAGAAAGACATTATCGAGCGCGAAGGCGTTCCTTATTATCCGATTTCCTCCGGGAAATTGCGCAGATATTTCGATCTCCAAAATTTCAAAGATCCTTTCAGAGTCATTAAAGGCGTTTACGAGTCTTATAGATTATTACGTCGTTTGAAGCCCGCCATCGTTTTTTCGAAAGGCGGGTTCGTTTCAGTCCCGGTCGTTCTTGGAAGCCGGATGAACAAGATCCCGGTCATTATCCATGAGTCAGATATGACGCCGGGACTTGCCAACAAAATTTCGATTCCTTTTGCAACGAAGGTTTGTGTCACGTTTCCGGAATCGATGCAGCATGTGCAGAATCAAAAAGCGATTTTAACGGGACTTCCGATTCGTGAGGGAATTTTAAACGGGAAAGCTTCAAAAGGCTATCACCTCTGTGATTTTCATTCCCAGAAGCCTGTTATTCTGATCATGGGCGGCAGTCTTGGCTCCCAAGTTATTAACCAGGCCGTCAGGGATAATCTGGACAGGTTGCTTGCGCAATTCCAAATTGTACATATTTGCGGAAATGGAAATGTATCCCAAGATCTCTCCGGCAAGAGAGGGTACAAACAATTTGAGTATATTTCTGACGAGCTTCCGGATGTCATGGCGATGTCGGATTTGGTGATTTCCCGGGCGGGAGCCACTTCGATTTATGAATTTCTCTTATTGGAGAAGCCGATGCTTCTCATTCCACTCTCGCTGCAGGCGAGCAGAGGCGATCAAATTTTAAATGCTAAATCGTTCCAAAAGGCCGGCTACGCCGATGTGCTTCCGGAAGAAGAGCTAACCTCCGAATCCCTCGCTGAACGTGTTGAAACGCTCTATGTGAATTGTGAAGCCTACAAAAAAGCCATGTCATCCCGCTTTGAAACGAATGCGGTAGAAACGATTGTCAAGCTGATTGAAATGTATAGCTAAACGTCCTGATTTCGCGAGTTAACCGTGACAGACACCTAAGGCTTTATACGGCGCCTGAATCCGAAATCCGGCCAATTTCGGCCCGGCTCGTATAAATGGAATGACAGAGCAGCCCGGATGGCTTGAATCCGTTGATTCCACGCTTCGCACCATCAGGGCGATCGAATCGCACCGCGGCACAGCAGTGAAGCTCGATTAGACGATATTCAGGTAAAATCTTTACACCGAAGAAACGGCATGCGTTCGAGCCGTTCGAGCTGCGGCCGCTTCGACCCGCTCGGCTCGGCTACGCCGGAGCAGGCGATCGTCATCGCCAAGCGGGCTTTCGAGGCCGCGAACGGCAAGCCGTAAGCAAAACGTGAGCCCGATTGGACTGCCGGGCGAAACGGGCGGGCCGGACGGGAACGGGAAAGCCGACGAATCGGGGGAGAAAGCGGCAAAAGAAACGAGCCGGCGTGACGTGTGTCGTCATGCCGGCTCGTTTTATGGACGCGGGGAGCCTGTCGGGCGCGCAAGGGCTTGACGGTTTGCGGAGAGAGGCTGCCGGGCGGGGCGGCCCGGCTGATGACGGATTTGCCGTGGTGGCCGGGAGGTCGATTTGAAAGCGCTTTTAATTGATCCATGAAAACCAGCATCCGAACATGAAAAGCCATACTTTTTTGCCGAACGGCTCTTTAGTATAGAACATGTTGGAACGGAGTGCTAGCCTCCGGGACAGCCGAACGCCGCCGGGATCGGACGGCCGGGACGGGGACGGACAGTGATGCGGGATTGCGGTTTTCGCGCCGACTGGCCGCGCCCGGGCGGCAGTATGAAGGGGGAATGCGGGTGTTGCGCAAACATGTTGTTTGGTTGTTGCTGATTGGCCTGCTTGCGGGCGGAATGGGGACGGGTCAATCCCGGGTTTATGCGGACCCGCAGCCGCTTGGCGCGGTCAAGACGAGGAGCACGATTTATACGCCGGACAAGGTGCAGGCCGCTCGTCAAAACGTTCAAAACTACAGTTGGGCGGAAAGCTTGAAAAACGCCGCCGTCGATAAGGCGGACCGCTATTTGGCCAAAGGGTACGACTTTTTGTGGAACGTGGTCCCGCCGCAATCGCTGCCGCGCAGCACGAGCGCGAATCTGCAATTGGGCAGCCCGGTAACCGGCACGGCTATATACCAGTATGGGGACCATCCCTGGAGGGCCGATCCGTTGAACGAGCCGTGGAAAATTACCGATCCGAGCAGCGGCTACAAGTTCCCCACCAACGATTTCCAATCGTATTATGAAAGCGGATTAAACTCGCACGGCATATTCGACCCGAGTTTGGCCGATCCGGCTTATTTGGTCAACGAATCGTACCCGGAAAAGGGACCGACCTGGGGTGTCGACAACGGCTCCGGCTGGGTGGACGAAAACGGCAACACCTGGGCGTTTATCGGGCTTTATACAGGCTACTACATCTGGTACGGGCAAGGCAAAGCTTTGATCGAGGATGCCGTCCGCGCGTTCCGCGACGCTTATTTGTATACGGGCGATGTCCGATATGCGCGCGGCGGGGTGGCGATGCTGGACCGGATCGCCGACGTGTATCCGAGCCTGGTGCTGAACCGCTACGATCGGAGTATATACTCCAATTCCGACAAAGGAACCGGGCTGGGCAAAGCGGTTGGCTCCATATGGGAGACGATGCTGGTCAAAGATTTTTTGAGCGCCTACGACGCCTTTTTTCCGGCGATGGGCGATGCGCAGTTGATTGCGTTTTTAAGCGCGAAGGCGCAGCAGTTTGGCCTGGACAACCCCAAAAGCTCTGCGGACGCGATCCGCAAAAACATCGAGGACGGCATTGTCCGGCAAGTGTTCCCGGCCGTGAAAGGCATGCAAATTTACGGGAATACCGGCATGCACCAAAGCGCTTTGACCATGGCGGCCGTCGTGCTGGATTCGCTGCCGGAGACGGGGCAATGGCTCGATTACGTCATGCAGGCGGGCCAACCGACCACTACAGGCGGCTTATGGATCGAATTTGACGTTACGGATCGCGTTCGGACTGAGGCGCTAGGAGATGACCGGTTCTCTTTCCGCGTCTCCGA
>NZ_VDCQ01000021.1 GCF_006265175.1 Paenibacillus hemerocallicola
AACCCCGCAAACCCCGCAAACCCCGCAAACCCCGCAAACCCGGCAAACCCGGCAAACCCCGCAAACCCCGGCAAAGGCGGCTAGCCTTCTTATGCGATCGTAGAAAAAAGCTGTCGATGACGGTAATCATCGGCAGCCTTTTTTTACATCCTACACTTTCATTCCGTTATCCGATCGTAATTTTGCCCTCCGGGTACCGGAACAGCTCCTTTTCGGATTTGGACGTCAGCGTGAAGGCCAGCGTCACCGGGCCAAGCCGCCCGACGAACATCAGCAGAATGATGACGACTTTGCCGAACGTAGTCAACTGAGACGTCAAGCCCATGGACATCCCCGCAGTCCCGTATGCGGAGGTCACCTCGAACAGGATGCCGAGAAACGGGAAGTCTTCCGTCGTCGACAGCACCATGGCGGCGAATACGATGAGGAAGAACGACAGCAGCGTGAACGTGATCGCTTTATAAATGCGGTCTTTGGCGATCCTGTGCCGGAACATGACGATATCTTCCTTGCCCCGCACCATAGCGATCATCGCGCCGATCAGTATGGCGAACGTAGTGACCTTGATACCTCCTCCGGAGGAGCCGGGCGCCGCGCCGATAAACATGAGGATAATCATGAAAAATTGCGTCGCCTGCCGCAGCATGCCGACATCGAGCGTACTCAGGCCGGCCGACCTTGCGGTCACGGATTGGAACATCGCGCCAAGCGTTTTGCCGATCGGCGATAAAGGCTGCATCGTCATCGGATTCGTGAACTCGAACAGGAATATGACCAATGTCCCGAGCCCGATCAGTCCGGCGGATACGGATAAGACGACCTTGCTGTGCAGCGTGAGCTTGCGGGTTTTAGGGTAGGTGAGCAGATCCGAGATGACGATAAACCCGATGCCGCCGAGAATGATCAGCAGGACGGTGACCAGATTGACGATAGGATCTTCGACGTAATGCATCAGACTGCCGCGTCTGTCGGCAAACATGCCGAACAGGTCGAAGCCCGCGTTGTTGAATATCGAAATGCTGTGAAACACGCCGAAATATACGGCTCTGCCGAACGGCATCTCGAACGTCCAGCGAATCGTCAGGATCAACGCTCCGACCGCTTCGATGACGAGAGCGTAGAGCAGCACCTTGCGAATAAGGCGGACGATTCCTTCCGTGGTATTCTGATTCATCGCTTCCTGCAAAATAAGCCGCTCCCGGAACGAAATCCGTCTGCGGAAGACGAGCGCGGCCAACGTCGCAATTGTCATAAATCCGAGCCCGCCTATTTGGACGAGAAGCAGCAGAACGATTTGACCGAAAAAGGAGAAATCTTGACCGATGTTGAAAAAAGAAAGTCCCGTCACGCAGGTGGCCGAAGTGGCCATGAACAACGCGTCGATAAACGACATGCCGGTCCGGTCCGACGATGAAATCGGCAGGGACAGCAGGATGGAGCCGGTGACGATCATAAGAATAAATCCGAACGCCAGAGCTTGCGGCGGGTTAGGCCGGAACCGTTTTATTTTCATTGCTAAGGTACCGAGCATAGAGACGACCTCGTATACTTTGTTTTGCGATATATTCTATAGCTCCGGGAATCAATTGTAAAGAATTTCGGAGCCTTATGGTATAATCGGATGGCGAACAAATGTTTTCGTTACGCCAACAACCGATACGGCAGGTGATCGAATATGCCCGACATCGTGGAAATATCGGTGCGGTCGCTCGTGGAATATGTGTTCCGCGGTGGCAGCATCGAATCGGGTTTTCGGACCGGCGCTCCGCTGACGGAGGGGACGAAAGCCCACAGGAGCATCCAGCAAACGTACAAGGAAACGGACCGGATGGAAGCTTATGTCGTGGCCGACGTCGAGTACGGCGATATCGTATACAGGTTGGACGGCCGGTGCGACGGGTTGTTGTTCGACGGGGACGAGGTAACCGTAGAGGAGATCAAGTCGACGGCCGGACAATTGGACTTTATAGCGGAAGAGACATACCCCGTGCATTGGGCGCAGGCCAAATGCTACGCCTATATGTACGCCACAACCGAGCGCAAGGACCGCATGCATGTAAGGCTGACGTATGTTCACCGGAAGACCGAGGAGCAGAAACGATTCGAGCATACGTGCACCTATGCCGAGCTGGAGGCTTTCGTCCGCATGCTGGTGCAAGCGTACGATCCTTATGCCAAGCTGCAGCTGAGGCATGCAGCCGAACGCGGGCGCAGCGTCAAGGAGCTGCCCTTTCCTTTCGAAGCATACCGGCAAGGGCAGCGGAAATTCGCCGGAGCGGTCTACAAATCGATATCCGATCAGAAGCGGCTGTTCGCGAGAGCGCCTACCGGAACCGGCAAGACGATCTCGACGCTGTTCCCGGCGGTCAAAGCGATCGGCGAGGGCGTGCTGCGACGGCTGTTCTATTTGACCGCCAAGACGACGACGCGGACGCTGGCGGAGGAGGCGTTCTCGCTCATGCGCTCGAAAGGACTGCATTTGCGCTGCGTGACGCTGACCGCAAAAGAGAAAATATGCTTCAAGGAAGAAACCCGCTGCCAGAAAGAGTATTGCGAATATGCGGACGGCTATTACGACCGGATCAACGATGCTTTGTCCGATTTGTGGTCCGGGGAAACGGCGATAAACCGGGACGTCGTGGAGACATATGCCCGAAAGCATCGGGTATGTCCGTTCGAATTTTCGCTGGATGCGGCATATGCGGCCGATGCGGTCATATGCGATTACAATTATGTGTACGACCCGCGCATATCGCTGAAGCGGCTGTTGGAAGAGCAGAAGCGGCAAACCGCCGTGCTCGTCGACGAAGCGCATAACCTGGTCGATCGGGGACGCGAGATGTTCTCGGCAGAGTTGACCAAAACCCCGTTCCTCGAGCTGAAGCGGCAAACGAAAGGCCGCAGCCGTTCCCTTTACGATGCGGTTAAAGCGATCAATGACGCCTTTATCGCACTGAGGAAAACAAGCGGCGAGCGCAGCAGTGTCTTGCTGGACGAGCCTCCGTCCGCGTTTATGCCGCTGCTGGAAGCCTTCTCGGCCGAAGCGGAAGCGGAGCTTAGCGGAGCGGCCCAGAGCGAGTACCACCAGCTGCTCACGGATACGTATTATGGTGCCCAAAATTTTATACGGACAGTAGGCTACTATGACGAACGATATATGTCGTATGCCGAATTCGAGCGAAGCGATGTAAGGATCAAGCTGTTATGCGTCGATCCTTCCGGAATGCTGCGGCAAATGGGGAAGGGGTACCGATCGCAAATCTATTTCTCGGCGACGCTGTCCCCGCTCTCGTATTACCGGGACATGCTGGGCGGGGATGCGGACGATTATGCGATGGTCGTGCCGTCTCCCTTTCGCAAAGAGCAGATGGATGTTCTGCTTCTTCCCGTATCTACGCGATACCGCGACCGCGAAAGGTCGAAGGGGCCAATCGCCGCGATGCTTCACCGGGTCATCCGGGAACGGCCGGGCAACTATTTGGCGTTTTTCCCTTCGTACGAGTATATGAACGAAGTGTATGCACGGTTTGCCGAGACGGAGTCACCAGGAGAGACTATCGTTCAGGAGGGCGGCATGTCCGAGGAGGAGCGCGAAACGTTTCTGGCTTCGTTTCAGGGCGAAGCGGAGCGGAAGCGGATCGGATTTGCCGTCATGGGGGGCGTATTCTCCGAAGGAATCGATTTGACCGGCGACCGGTTGACCGGAGTCGTCGTCGTCGGAGTGGGGCTGCCCCAATTCGGCTGGGAGCGCAATTTGATCAAGCGATACTTCGACGGCGCGGGAAAGAACGGGTTCGATTACGCGTACAAGTACCCCGGCATGAACAAAGTGCTTCAAGCAGGAGGGCGGCTCATCCGGACCGAGCATGACCGGGGAACGCTGGTGCTCGTGGACGACCGGTTTCTACAGCCGGATTACGAGGCGCTGCTGCCCGAGGAGTGGAAGCCGGCGACGGTTATGCGCTGAGTCGTATCGTTTCAACCGTGTCTTCGATGAGCAATGGTGGCGGTAGGCTGAAGGCTGGCGAGCGGGAGGAAGCAATCGTTCGCCTCGGCGATAATTTGCCGAAGTCCTTCGTGCAGTTCATTTTCCGGAGATGGTAAAGTGAAAAGATGGGGGACGGGTGCGCAACAAGGGATTGACGGGGCGAAACAGATGTAACTATAATAGTTACATCTAGCGTGAAGGTTAAATACAATCGTTTCGTTCGATAGGAAAGGACAAATAGAGTATGAAGGAACAATCCGCTATAGGACGGAGTGCTGCGAAAAGCCCGGCCCGTCTTTGGCTTGCGCTGGTGCTGGGCACGCTGTCGGCATTCGGCCCTTTTTCCTTGGACATGTACTTGCCTGCCCTTCCGCAGCTCGCCGGGGAGCTGCATACGACCGCCTCGCTTACCCAGCTCAGTCTTACGGCCTGCTTGGCAGGACTCGCCTTGGGCCAACTGCTGGCCGGCCCCCTCAGCGACGTTCGCGGGAGGCGCACGCCGCTGCTGATCGGGCTGGCGCTATATGCGGCGGCTTCGCTTCTGTGCGTGTTCAGTCCGTCCATTTGGTCTTTCGTCGCCATGCGGTTCGTTCAAGGAGCGGCCGGAGCGGTGGGCATCGTCATTTCCCGCGCGGTGGTGCGGGACCTGTTTTCCGGAGCGGAGCTGACGAAGTTCTTCGCATCGCTTTCGCTCGTAAACGGGGCCGCGCCGATCATCGCGCCCATCGCGGGCGCACAGCTGCTGCATGTCATGGACTGGCGGGGCATCTTTTTCGTGCTAGCCGCCCTGGGCTTGCTGACGCTGCTCGCGGTTCTGTTCGGACTGCCCGAGACGCTCCCTGTAGAACGGCGTATGCCCGGCGGCTTGAAGCAAACGTGGCTTACGTTCCGTCATATAGCCGGGGACCGTTCGTTTATGGGCTATGCCCTGTCCCAAGGCTTCGTGACAGCGGCCATGTTCGCGTACATTGCGGGCTCGCCCTTTGTTCTGCAACAGATTTACGGCGCTTCTCCGCAAATGTTCAGCGTATGCTTCGCCATTAACGGCGCCGGCATTATAATCGCCAGCCAAGTGACCGGGCGGTTGGCCGGAAAGCTCGGAGAAACGCGGCTGCTGGTCGGCGGGCTGGCGATGGCCGCTTGCGGAGGCGTGGGGCTGCTGACCGCCATTTTGGCCGATGCGGGTCTGTACGGCGTCCTCATTCCGCTGTTCTTCGTCGTATCGAGCGTCGGTGCAGTGAGTACGGCATCGTTTTCCTTGGCCATGCGCAATCAGGCGAAGTCGGCCGGCAGCGCCTCCGCTCTGCTCGGGGTCATGACGTTTTTGTTCGGCGGGGCGGTTGCGCCTCTGGTCGGGTTGGGCGGAGAGGATACGGCCGTGCCGATGGGACTGGTCATTGCAGCCGGAGATGTCGGAGCGTTGCTTTTATTTTTCGTTCTGAATGGCAGAAAGAAGTCAACGTCCCGCCCGGCGAAGCACACATAAGGGTTACTGTAAGGACACAATAACCGACAAAGACAAACACGGGTTGACATAAACAGCGCAAAATTGCTGTCGAACGAAGTTTGTTGCGATAATGTCACAGAATGTTCACAAATGCCAAAAATTGATTTTTCCTATTTATCCGTTGAGGGGTATAATAGGAGTCATATAGGGTTCGTATCGAACCTGTCCCTGCTCTTGGAAATAGTGAAGATTCGTACATCTGCAACTCGAATACCCGAACCGTGCGACCTGATGCGGCATGATGCGCAATCAGGCCGTACTTGTGAAAAATGGAACAACTGTCGGGCATTCGAGAACCGTTTTCGCAATCATCGGTTTATTTTTATGCGAAGGACGTGCGTCTTCCTTGCCTGAACAGGTATCGGGTTACACGGCGGGCTTCTATTTCAACGCAAAGGAGGACTTTTACACATGTCAGAAACAACCACGCAAGAAGCGGTTCTGGCTCCGGCGGCACGGGAAGATATACTCGATCAATTGATGAAACCCGAGGTGCAGCAGTCTCTGACCGTATTGGTCGAGAACATGCCCAAGCTGGCGGAGATGGTCACTCTTATGACGAAGGCATACGATTTCGTACAAGGCGTGTCCACCGATCGCGTACTGATCGACGATCTGAAGGAAGGCATGGACGAATTCGTCAAGCCGATTACGGAGAAAGCGAAAGGGATCGCTTCCGCCGCGATCGAAGCCGGCGATCGCGCCCAAGCGGAGACGTCGACGATCGGGCTGTTCGGTTTGCTTAAAATGTTGAAGGATCCGCAAGTGCAGCAATCGCTCCGGTACGCGCAAGCGTTCCTGGAAGTGTTGGGCGAGCGTCGGAAGTAAGGCTTAAGTTTAAGCAACGCCGAAATCAGAACGGAGGATACGTATGTCGAAGCAAATAGTAATACTGGGCGGCGGATACGGCGGTTTGCTGGCCGCATTGTCGGCTCGCAAATATATGACGGCCGAAGAAGCGACCATCACCGTCGTGAACCGTTATCCGTCCCACCAAATCATCACCGAGCTGCACCGTCTGGCTGCAGGCAATCTGGCCGAGAAGGCTGTAGCGCTTCCGCTTGAGAAGCTGCTGCGCGGCCAACAAATCAATTTGATGATCGACACCGTACAGGAGATTACGCCGGATAGCAAAACGGTTAAGCTTGCAGGCGGCGCTTTCCTGAAATATGACGCGCTTGTCGTCGCTCTGGGCAGTGAAACGGCATTCTTCGGCATTCCGGGACTGCAGGAGCACAGCTTTATCCTGAAATCGGTAAACGACGCCAACAACCTCCGCACTCACGTGGAAGCGCGCGTCGAAGCCTACAGCAAAACCGGCAACAAAGCGGACGCTACGTTCGTCGTTGGCGGCGGCGGTCTGACCGGCATCGAGTTGGTCGGCGAATTTGCGGACATGCTCCCAGGGCTTTGTCGCAAATACGGCGTAGATTACAACGATATTTCGTTGTACTGCGTAGAAGCGGCTCCTTCCATTCTGATGGGCTTCGCACCGGATCTGATCGAGCATGCCCAGAAGAGCCTGGAAAAACGCGGCGTAAAATTCTTGATCGGCGTAGCGATTACGGAAATGCAGCCTACCGTTGTTTCTTTGAAGGACGGAAGCACGATCGAAACGAGCACGCTCGTTTGGACGGGCGGCGTTCAAGGAAATTCGGTTGTGGCCAATTGCGGTATCGAAGTTAACCGCGGTCGCGCAACGGTTACGGAGAACCTGCAGTCGACTTCGCACCCTGACGTATTCCTTGCCGGCGACAGCGCAGTCGTTATGGGTCCGGAAGGACGTCCGTTCCCTCCTACGGCCCAATTGGCATGGCAAATGGGCGAATTGGCCGGCTACAACATTTTCGCTTACTTCAACGGCACGAAGATGGATACGTTCGACCCGGTATTCTCCGGTACGCTCGGAAGCCTCGGCCGCAAAGACGCGTTCGGAACGATCGGCGGCAACAAGACGAAGCTGAAAGGCATGCCGGCTTCGCTTATGAAAGAAGCGAGCAACGTTCGCTACTTGTCGCACATTAAAGGTTTGTTCTCGCTGGCTTATTAAAATATTGCTGCTCCCACAAGAAGAAGGATGCCCATCAAAAGGCATCCTTTTTTTTATTTAAGGGGGAGGGTAAGAGGAGTTTACAGGCGGGATTCGGCAATTACTGAACCTATTTGTCCGTTGTCGCTCTCGTCAAATCGTAAAGTAAGCCAAGACGGACAATAGAACCGACGTAATCGCCATCGCCGCAAGCGGCCGCATCGCTTTGGAGCGAAGCTGCTTCAGGTTGACGTTCAAACCGAGCCCCACCATCGCCATCGACAGGAGAACCGTCGTTGAGGTGGAGGCCCCGCTCATGACGCTTTCCGGGACGGGGATCTTGTCCCCCAATATATAGCTTCCCACCAGACTCATCGCGATGAAGCCGAGCAGAAACCACGGAATGTCCAGTTTGGCGCCCGGCTGCATCGTCCCCGAACGCTTCCTCCAGACGAGAAGCAGTAGGCTCAGCGGGACGAGCATCAATACGCGCCCCAGCTTGGCGAGCAGTCCGGTCGCCAGAGCATCCTGCCCGGCCGGAGCAGCGGCCAGAGCCACATGCGCGATTTCGTGCAGGCTGATCCCCGACCAAGCCCCGTACTCTGCCTCGGACATAGGCAGGAAAGGCCGAAGAAGCGCATAGCCGACGGCAAATATAGTACCTACCAGCGCGATAAATAAATCATTATGATGATAACAATAAGTAAATACTTATGATAGATTGACTCGCCTTGAATGAGGGAGGGAAGAAGCGGATGGACCAATCGCTGATCGTTTTTATTACGGTGGCCGAGAAACGGAACTTTACGCGCGCGGCGGAGGAGCTGCATATGACCCAGCCTGCGGTGAGCCAGTATGTCCGGATGCTGGAGCGGGCGTTCGGGACTACATTGCTGGAACGGAGCAACAAGCATGTCCGGCTGAATAAGGCGGGGGAAATCGTCTACCATCATGCCAAAGAAATCGTCGGACTATACTCGCGCATGCAGGATCTGGTCGACGATATGATGCATCAAGCAGGCGGGGCGCTTATGCTCGGGGCGAGCTATACGTTCGGAGAATATGTACTGCCCCGTATTATCGCCCGCCTTCAGGCGCAGTATCCGCTTGTGCGGCCATCGATCACGATCGGCAATACGAAGCAAATCTGCGAAGGAGTGGCAAGCAACGAGCTGGAAGTAGGCATCGTCGAAGGGGAGTTCAAGCACGAGAAGCTCCGTATCGAGCCGCTTGCCGAGGATCGCATGCACATTATGGTTTCAACCGGCCATCGTCTGGCGAGTCGGGAGCGGGTGGAGCTTGAGGAACTCGGAGAGGATACGTGGATCGTCCGGGAACCGGGGTCGGGGACGAGGGAAGCGGCCGAAGCGATGTTTGCGCGATTCGGCTTTCGCCCGCTCCATTTTATGGAATTCGGCAGTACCCAGCTGATCAAGGAGTCGGTAGAAGCCGGACTTGGCGTAACGTTGCTTTCCCGTTGGGCCGTGCGCAAGGAGATCGCTCTCGGCACCATGCGGCGGTTGAGCGTGGACGGGACCCCGGTGTCCCGACGGTTTTATTTGGTTACGCCCAGAACAAAGTTCCATACCCGGGCAAGCGAAGTATTCAAGGAGCTTCTGCTGAACGACACCTATAATCCGGATTGAGCGGTCCCCGCGTTCCATGCGCTCGACCCTAGACCGGGATGAAACTACCCGCAAGTCCGTATAAAGGAAGCCGATTCCATGATATATTGAATGTATGAGGCAACAACGATAAAGACAACGGGGAGCGGACGGAAGTTGAACAATTTGTGGAAATATGCGGGCATTCCCGTTATGCTGGCAGGCATGATCGTGTGGACGGGTTGCGGCATGCAGAAGAAGGAGGAGCGGCGGGAGGTCGAGCTACCGGCGGCGTCGATCGAGACGCTCGAGGTGGATGCCGGTGAGGGCGATCTGACGATCAAGGGTGACGAGAAGGCGACAACGATCCGTGCGGTGGCGGTGATCAAAAGCACTGGCGGCGTGAAGGACGAGACGATCGTATTTACGCTCAAGCCGGACGGCAAAAACGCGAAGCTCGTATCGAAGTTCAAGTCCGATATCGGCTTGGACAACCGGACGATGGACGTCACGGTAACCGTGCCGGTCAAGATGAATCTGGACGTGGAAGACGACTCCGGCGATATAAACATCTCGGACATCGAAGGGAACATAAGCTTGGACGACGATTCCGGAGATATTGTCCTTAAAAAAATACAAGGCAAGCTCACGATCGAGGACGACTCCGGAGCGATCGAAATTTCGGACTCGCGCGGTGACGCAGACATCGAAGACGATTCCGGCGATATCGCGATCCGCAACCATAACGGGAACTTGAACATCAGCGACGACAGCGGGGACATCCGGGTAACGGACGTGAAGGGGAGCGTGACGGTTAAGGACGACAGCGGGGATATCGGGATCCGCGGGGTCGACGGCGATGTGACGATCTTGAATGATGGCTCCGGCCGACTGAACGTAGAAGATGTTAAAGGCAAATATACGAGCAAGTAACGAGGGGCCATATCGTAAGCGGGAGAGGCGGGATGCCTCTCCTGTTTGCGTATACCCGTAAAGAGAACCCGACAAATGCTTATCCGAGCAGCTTTCGGTACGTGTCGGCATCGCATATGACGAAGAGGCGGGCGCCTTCGGGAATCGGTTCGTCCAGCCTGCGGTTTACGTTCAGGTGCTCGCCTTCGGACAGCAGGGTGGCGCCTTCCCGGAGCAGCTCGTCGAATGCATCGCGGAAAGTCCGCCAATGCGGCCGTTTGCCGATTTCGTACAAATCCCCGCCGTCTTGGCTCGTCAGCAGCTGCGATACGATTTTGGAGGCGCCCGGGTTGAAGGCGGAGCGTACCGCGAGCCGGGATACGGTTTCCGTGCCGACGATAAATTCGTCCACCTTTACATGAGTGAAATTGGGAATGTTGTCCCGGTCCATTACCTCCACGACCGTATGCAGGTGGTTAAAGTGCCGTTCGATCGTCGTGGCGATGAGGAGCGTCTTGCCGTCGATAAAAGCGCTGTCGCGGATCGTGGCGTGGTTGTCCGTCGTCTCGTCGGCGAAAATAAAGACGGCTCTCGCCTTGGACAAGTTGGCGTCGTCCAACGTTTGGCGCTGTACCGGATTGCCCTGGACGTAATGGACCCGCTCGTGGGAGACGGGAGTTTTGGCATGCTGGGCGATCAGCACGATATCGACTGCAGGGTCGCTTTTCATTATTTCTTGAATCGCCAGCTCGGCGTGCTTGCTCCAATCGATCAGGACGAAATGGTTCTCCCCTTTGTAGCGCAGCTTGCCCTCCTCCTTTTTACGGTTGTAAGCGAAGATGAAGTCCACCGATTTGCTGATGACGATGGAAATGAGGCCGATGCCGAATATATACAGAAAAATGCCGAGCAGCTTGCCCGGTACCGTCTTCGGGTAAAAGTCCCCGTATCCGACCGTGGTGACCGTTGTCATAACCCACCAAAATCCGTTGAACGGATGCAGGAACGTCTCGGGCTCCAGCCAGTAGATCAGAAACGAACTGAGCAGGAGCAGGAAGCCGGCAGCCCCGAAGACGATGCCGTTGTTCATATGAATCAAACGCAATAGAAGTTTGCTGAAAAATAGCATAACATCCCCCCGCCGGCGACCCGGGTCATGATGGATTGCGGGCCGTTCGAGAGGAATTATACCATAAATCCGTTTCCGTCATTCTCCCGTCAATCGGGGGACTTATGCAGGCTCGCCGCCGGCCTGTTCTTGAGGGAATTGCATGTCGTACAGTCTGCGGTATTTGCCGTTCAAATGGAGCAGCTCCTCGTGGGTGCCGCTTTCGACGATTGTGCCCTGATCCAGCACGACGATGCGGTCGGCCGATTGGATCGTGGACAGTCGGTGAGCGATGACGAGACAGGTGCGTCCCACGAGCAGCCGGGCCAGCGCTTCCTGAATCAGGTGCTCCGATTCCGTGTCGAGAGAAGCCGTCGCTTCGTCCAGTACGATCAGCCGCGGATTTTTCAGAATGGCGCGGGCGATCGAGAGCCGCTGCTTCTGGCCGCCGGACAGCTTGACTCCGCGCTCGCCGATCTCCGAATCGTAGCCTTTCGGAAACGAGGAGATGAAACTGTGGGCGTTGGCCGCTTTCGCCGCCGCGATAATTTCCTCGTCGGTCGCGCCCGGCTTGCCGTACATAATATTATCCCGTACGGTGCCGTTGAACAGCACGATCTCTTGGGAGACGACGCCCATCTGCTCCCGCAGCGATTTCGCCGAAATGTCCTTCAGCGGGAAGCCGTCGACCGTAATCGTTCCTTGCTGGGGATCGTAGAAACGGGCGATGAGATGGGCGACCGTCGATTTGCCCGCCCCTGACGGGCCGACCAGCGCCGTTACTTTGCCCGGCGTGAACTCCAAGTTGAAATCGCGAAGCACCGGCACATCGCTGCGATACGAGAAGCCCACGTCCTTGAAGACGATATGCCCGCCAATCGGCGGCAGCCGGACAGCGTCTTCCTTCTCCGTCACTTCCGGCTTCGTCTCCAGCACCTCCATAATGCGCTCATAGGCGGCCGCCGATTGCTGGATCGTATTGAGGATGCGGCTGAAATGGCGGATCGGATTTTGCAGCAGCCGGAGATAGGCCAGAAAAGCGACTATCGCCCCTACTGTCAAGTGCCCGCGCATAACCTGCCAAGCGCCGAATACGAGAACGGCGACCATGCCGAGGTAATTGAGCATGTCGATGATCGGTTCGTAAATCGCGCGCAAGCGCACGGTGCGAAGATTGGCCTTCATGTTCGTTTCGCTTCGTTCCGCGAACCGCTCCGACTCGTAATCTTCGTTCGCGAACGATTTGATGACGCGGATGCCGGACAGCGTGTCTTGCAAATGGTTGCTGACCTCGGCAACCGATTGCTGCACCGTCTTGAACGAGGTGCGGAACCGCTTGCTGAACTTTCTCGTGGTGAACAGCATGAGAGGGAAGGTGGCCAGCATCAGCAGCGTCAGCTGCCAATCGACATACAGCATATACAGCGCGATGGCGGTGAAAGTGAACAGGTCCGTGGCAATTTGCATCATCCCCGCGGAGACGAGCTGCTGCAGCATGCCGACGTCGCTCGTCACCCGCGACATCAGGTCGCCGGTCCGGTTCCGGTCGTAGAAAGCCATATCGAGACTTTGCAAATGGCGGTACAATTCATTGCGAAGATCGAATATGGCGCGCTGTCCGACCGAGGCCAGCGCGATGCTGCTCAAATAACCGAATACGCCGAGCAATACCGCGGTGCCGAGCACGCCGGCGGCGACCCAAGGGAGCGCTCCGAATAGCTTCCCCGGTATGACATCGTCGATCGTATAGCGGGTCAGTTGCGGTATGACGAATTCCAGCAGCGAATTGCTTATCAGACACGCCAGGGCCAGCAGCATAAGCCCCCAACGCCCCTTGACGTGGAAAAACATCCGTTTGTACATATTCCGGACGGTCCGGTCCTTCAGCTTCCTCTTGCCCCCGTCGTCGCCGGCTCCGAACCGGCCCCGCGGTCCGCCGGGAAATCCTTCTCTAGCCCACCCGGATTCCATTATGAATCACGCTCCTCATTCGTGATGGCCGGTCTTTCGGCTGGGAGGCCGCGTTCGTCCCGTTCCCCGCCGCTTCTTCTATCGTTTCGATGCTCGGCGCGCGGATCGTCCAGAAGCGACCGGAGGTCCGAAAGCGCTTCGTCCAGAAACCGCTGTACCCGGCCGGTGTACCCCGGATCGACCGCCGCTCTTCTCTCCGCCTTCGTCAGCAGACGGAGCAGCTCGAATCCGTCGGCGAGCCGCCGCTCCCTGGGGGATACGGAGCAGTCGCCGTCTTCCGTCGGCCGTTCTTTTCTTTCCTTGTCCGACCACTCCTTCAACGCTTCCAAGCCCGCCTCCGTAGGGCGGAATACTTTCTTGCCGTCGGGCTCGTCGGCTGCGATCCAGCCCCGGTCCTCCAGCATTTGCAAGGTCGGATAGATGGAACCGGCGCTGGGCGTATACTGGCCGTCCGATTTTTCCTCAAGCGCTTTCATCATTTGATACCCGTGCATCGGCTCCGCGGACAACAGCTCCAGAAGCGCATATTTCACATTTCCGCGCCCGAAATAACGTCTCCCCGGACCGCCCCGGCCTCCATGGCCCGGACCGCATCGGCCGCCATGTCTCGTTCCATGCCGCCCGTCCCGGCCTCCTCGATCGTCATGTCGCATACAGCTCATCTCCTTATGAAAATATAATACGATATATCGTTATCTAAGTAAACGATATAATGTTCATGGTTCATGCAATCGGGTGTTTGTCCCGGAAACGTTTGAGGGCGGACGATCCATTATTTCGATGAATAGTTTGACGAATTCATGGATATGGAAAAAGAGGGGATAGTAAGAATGCAAGATGAGACGTTAACGTAAGGAGGAATTTTTCCACTATTTTCAATTGCAAGGGTTATTCGAAAAAACAATTGACAACATTGTGAAGTCAGGAGTATTGTTATGTACATCATTCCTAGCGGAAATGTAGGATATAAAAAAGGAGATGGGCAGGTTTGAATAACAACTTGTGGACGGCGCTTCAGACGAACTGGGTCAGTCTCGTTGTCTCAATCGTGGTAATCGCAATTTTGTACGTTTTGGCCAAGAAAAGAGTCGGCTTCGGGACAAGGGTTCTCCTCGCGCTCGGGATCGGCTTGGTGGCGGGCATTATTTTCAACAGTTACAAACTGGATTATAAAAGCGTCAGTACGATCGGAACCATTTACGTCAATTTGATCAAAATGCTGGTCATTCCATTAGTATTCGTACTCGTCATTAACAGCATCGCACAGCTGTCCAATCTCGGCCAGCTGCGCAAAATCGGCGTGAAGACGATCTCTTGGTTTCTGCTCACGACGGGGATCGCCGCGATCATCGGACTGATCGTCGCCCTGATCGTCGATCCGGGAGCAGGCATCGAGGCCGCCGTGCCGAAAGACTACAAGCCCCGGGACATCCCGACGTTCTCCCAGGTCATTCTCGATCTGGTGCCGACCAATCCGTTCAGCGACGCCGCCGGCGGCAAAGTGGTGCCGGTGCTCATCTTCGCCATTTTCGTCGCCGTCGCGATCATTCACGTCGGTACGAAGAAGCCGGATGCGGTCGCCCCTGTGAAAGCGTTGATCGAATCGCTTACGCAAATTCTTCATCAGGTCGTCAAATATGTAATCCGGCTGACGCCTTACGGCGTATATGCTCTCGTCGGCGCGATGGCCGCCAGATACGGGCTCGAGACGCTTACTCCGCTCGTCAAGCTAATCGGTGCCTCTTACGCGGCGCTGATCCTGCATTTCGTGCTCGTGTTCGGCGGACTCGTCGCGCTGGTGGCGAAGGTCAATCCGATCAAGTTTTTCCGGAAGGCTTATCCGACCGTTGCCGTGGCCTTTACGACCCGGAGCAGCTATGCGACGCTTCCCGTCAACCTGGAAGTGATCACGAAGCGGCTGCGCATATCGCCAAGAATCGCCAGCTTCGTGGCGCCGCTCGGGGCGACGATGAATTTTAACGGATGCGGGGGCGTATGGCCGGCAATCGTGGCGATTTTCGTCGCCAGAGTGTACAACGTTCAGCTCGGCCTCTCGGATTATATCGTGCTCATTCTAGTCGCTGTCGTTTCTTCCATCGGCGTAGCCGGAGTACCGGGACCCGCGACGATTTCGACTACGGTCGTGCTTACCGCCCTCGGCTTGCCGCTGGAAGGAATGGGCCTCGTCATCGCCGTGGAATCGGTTATCGACATGGGACGCACCGCCGTCAATGCGACGGGAACGACCGTCACTTCGCTGCTCGTAGCGAACGCCGAAGGCGAATTCGATCGCGAATCGTTCGAGCGCGACGAGGAAGACCCGCTCGAAGTCGGGGCCGCGTAAGCGGGGAACCGGACTTTCGTATAGGCCGCGGCAAGCCCCATGGCGGATTTGCTTTTGCCCGTTTCCCGGTAGTATAGTGATAGTAACTATACAGGGGTGAAACGAATCGCATGATTGGAAGCTTTGATCTGTCGGGCTTGGATTGGGAAGACATGGAGCGGCTGCTGAACCAGTTCGAGGCACTGGGGCCGCTTCCCGGCCTGCTGGCCGCGTGGCTGGAGTCGCTCTTTCCTTTTCTGCCGCTAGTGGCGATCCTGATCGCCAATGTGAATATATACGGACTGGGAGAAGGGTTTCTGCTCTCGTGGATCGGGGTGTTCGCCGGAGCGGTTACCGTGTTCTGGATCGTGCGGCGGTTCGGGAGTCGGCTGCGCCACTTCGTGGAACGGAAAAGCCCGCGCTCGACGAAGCTCATCCATTGGCTGGAGCGGCACGGGTTTATGCCGATTTTCCTGCTGGCCTGCTTTCCGTTTACGCCGTCGTTTCTCGTCAATCTCGTATCCGGCATATCCAAGGTGCCGTTCCATACGTTTATAACGGCGACCGCCCTTGGCAAAGGGGTTATGATCCTGATGGTATCGTTTGCCGGCTACGATCTGGTCGATCTGTTCAAGCAGCCGTGGAAGCTGGTGCTCATCATCGGGGTATTCGGATTGATGGCGCTGACCGGGCGCAAGATCGAATCGAAATATTTCAAATAAGTCGACGCGCGATGCGAGGCTTCCCGATAAGGGAAGCCTTTTTTTATTTCGCGCCCTACTGTTCAGAAATTGTTCAGAGCCCTTTGGTATGATGGTGAAAATTGGAACTTTCGGAAAGGGGGCGGGGCATGGCGAAAATATTGGTAGTGGACGATGCGGCCTTCATGCGGCAAATGCTCAAGGTCATTTTGGAGGCGGGCGGCCATGAGGTGCTGTGTGAAGCGGCCAACGGCACGGAAGCGGTAGAGAAATATAAGGCGTATCGGCCCGATGTGGTGACGATGGACATTACGATGCCGGAGATGGAGGGCATAGAAGCGCTTCGGCTTATTCGTCTTGCCGACCCGCGGGCCAAGGTGATTATGTGCTCCGCCATGGGGCAGCAGAAGCTCATTGTCGAAGCGATCCAATCGGGCGCCCGGGATTTTATCGTCAAGCCGTTCCAAAGCGGCCGCGTATTGGAAGCGATCTCGAAAGTAATGGTAACGTCTTGAGCCAAGGCCGAGGGGGATGTCGGTAAAAGAGAGCAGCCACGGACATGTTCGGTCCGTGGCTTTTTTGACGTTTTTTTATCCTCATGCGCAATGGGTCTTCCTTGACCCGAATTGATTTCCCGGCGTACGGTGTTTATAGTGGGAGTAACCGATTGTGATCTTCGGCGCGAGCCTCGATCCGTGTTGCCGGATAGTCGGCCTGATCGAGTCGTACGGGAACGAAGGGGGAATGACGATGCAGTGGACCGGGGAACGGCTTATCCCCAAGCTGCTGAAGCCGATGAACGGCATGCTGCTGGAGCACCTAGCGCGGTATTACTTCGCGGCTCCTTACGCAACGGGACGGGTGCTGGATATCGCCTGCGGGACCGGCTACGGCTGCCACATGGTCGTCAAGGAGCGGAAGAGGGAAGTGACGGAGCTGATCGGAGTCGACCTGGACGAAGAGACGGTTCGTTACGCAACCCGCGAATATCATCACCAGAAGGTGACGTATATGCAAGGAGACGCGACGGATCCCCGGCTGCCGGACCGGCTGGGCACGTTCGATACGATTCTCAGCTTCGAGACGATCGAGCATGTGCAGGACGATCGCGCCTTCATGGACAATTTGCGGCGCATGCTCAAGCCTGGCGGCACGCTCGTGCTGTCGAGCCCGTTCGGGCGGGGGAGAGGGATGCCGACCAGCGAGCCTTTTCATGTGCATCAATTTACCCCGGAGCAGTTCGGGGAGCTGTTCGACGGCTTTGCCGAAGTGGAGCTGTACGTTCAGCGGGGCGTTACGTTCGAACAAAAACAAAGGGAAGGGCTCCGGTACTTTATCGGAGTGGCGGTATGCGTGAAATGAACGGAGACGGCAAGAAGCGCGCCGGCATCGCGCCGGGCCTCGAAGTGGACATCGTGCTGAAGCAGGATCAGAGGACGGGCAAAACGACCCGGGGCATCGTCAAGGACATCCTGACGAAATCCCCGGAGCATCCGCACGGAATCAAAGTGCGGCTCCAGGACGGACAAGTCGGCCGGGTGAAGCAGATCGTATCCGGCAAGCGCGACGAGCACTGACGGTTCGTCCGTCGAAATATCGAAAGGAGCTGGGCGGATGAGTCTTGTCACACAGCTGTCTTCGCAGGTCGGAGACCGCACGGAGGAAGCGAATCGGGCGGCGGCCGAGCGGTGCTTGGAGCATCCGGAGCTGCTGGGCGAAATAGCGGAGCCGCTGGCGGGGAAAGATGCGGCTCTGATAGGGGACTGCGCGGAAGTGATGACCAAGGTGGCGGAACGGCGGCCTGCCCTGGTCGTACCCTATTTCGCTCAACTGACGGAGCTGCTATCCCATAAGACGACGAGGGTGCGGTGGGAGGCAATGCATGCATTGGCGTTGATCGCGGAATTGGCGCCGGAACGCGCGGCAGCGCTGCTGCCGCGTCTGGAGCAGCTCATACGAAAGGATCCCAGCACGATCGTGCGCGATTATGCGATAGACGCGCTTGGGCAGACGGCCAAAGCCGGGGCGGATTTGGCCCAACGATCGTACCCGCTGCTCCGGGAGGCGCTGACCGCATGGGAAGGCAAGCACGCTGGCAGAGCGTTGAACGGACTGCGCGAGGTAGTCGGACAAGCGCCCCGGCTGGCGCTCGAAGCGATGCAGATCGGACACGACTATGCGGAGCACGCCAAGCCGACGGTGCGCAAAGCGGCCAAAGCGTTAGTGAAAGCGGCCGAACGGGCCTGATTAAGGAGGTGCGGCGCCTGTTGGCGGGCGGCGACAACAAAAGGAGCGAGATGAGGATGAATCTGCGTAAACCCGAGCTTGCGGAATACCCTAACCACTTTGCCCCGTATATCGGCCTGGTGCCGGAAGGCGATCTGACGGAATTGCTGAAAGGACAGACGGAGCATGCGCTTCGGCTATTTGGCTCGATCCGCGAGGAGGACGGTCTGTATCGGTATGCGCCGGAGAAATGGAGCGTCAAGCAGCTGCTCGGGCACGTGACCGATACGGAACGCGTCATGAGCTACCGGATGTTATGCGCGGCGAGAGGAGACGCTTCTCCGCTTCCGGGCTTCGACGAGAACGATTACGTGCGTAATGCGGCATTCGAACGGTTATCGTTGACGAGCCTGCTCGAAGGCTTCGCCGCGGTACGCCAAGCGACGCTTTCCTTGATCGCGAGCTTGCCGGAGGAAGCTTGGGAGAGAAACGCCGTCGTCAACGGCAATGCCGTTACCGCTCGAGCATTGGCGTATGTTATAGCGGGTCATGAGCTTCACCACGGTGTCGTGCTGCAAAATCGTTATGCGGCGGTCCTCTCCAAGCCGTAACCAACCATCGTTGGCGCAAAAGAAAAGCCGTCGTCTGCCGGACATCGAGTCCGTTACAGATCGGCGGCTTTCGTTTCCGCTTTCGTGCCCATCCGCACCGAAGCCCAGACGGCTTCCAGCCCGCGCGAGATTTGCAAGGCGGCCAACAACCCCATCAGGGAGGCGCATACGAAAACGGGCAGCGTCCAGACGGCAGGCAGCGGGGCGAAGAACGGAATGAGCGACACGGCCAGTATCGGGGCCGCCTGGATCCGAATGAGCTGGATGGCGGCGATCGTCAGGATGCAAGTCAGCAGAAACGCGAGAGGGCCCGGGCTCATCGCGTGAAGGAGGCTGCCCGCCGCGGAAGCGGAGACTGCCGCCGTCACGACTTTGGCAGACTCGTTTTTGCTCAGGCTGCGGCTGATGAAGAAATAGCTGAAGGCGCCCAAGGTCGGGTAGAAGCACATTTTCAAAATGCCGAAATGCGAGGACAGCCAGTAAGCAGCGAGCAAGTAGCAGCAAATGACGGCGGATTTGATCCACATAAGTTTGTATTGTTCCTCCGGATTTCATATGTAAAGTAAGTCCATCGTATTTGACGGAAATAGTCATCGGGGCTAATTGTAATGCAGAGGCAAGTTCCCGGTCAAGGGAAAAATCCAACGGCAGGATCTGCAAAAAAAACGGCGACAGCATGATCCGCATACAAGCCGGGGCCTTTTGATGGGCACAACGTGTGGCCGTAAATAGAGGAACTGGGTTCCGTTATTGCCTCCATTTCCGCTTCACGCTTGAAGATAGCGGAACAGGCTTCCGCTATCTCGATCTTTCGGGGGGAAAATAGGCAGTGGACTGCGGAATAGCGGAGCGGTTTTCCTTTATTTTGCAAACAATAGGGGAACCTGGGCAATAGCATACGTCGGTTCCGCTATTGTATGAATTCGCGGTCCCGCAAGCGTCGGCGAAGGCAGGCAGCCTTCCCTGATCATGCGGTACATACACTTTCTTCGCACCGCCCGCAACCTCCCAGCGCACGGTGTTTCGCTGCATGGCGGCGGTTGGTCGATCATCTGTGCACGGGAATGATGCTGGGCGCAACAAAATCCGGACAACAAAATCAATACACAAAGCCCCTTGGCCGGGAACTGAATCGTTCCCGGACTTGAGGGGCTCGCGGTGCTGTCCGCTGCTCCTACCCGACCCGTTTGAATTGGCTCGTGTACAACTCGTAATAGAAGCCTCGGCGTTCCAGCAGCTCGTGATGGGTTCCGCGTTCGATAATTTCCCCGCCATTGATGACGAGAATTTGGTCCGCCTCGCGGATCGTGCTCAGCCGGTGCGCGATGACGAAGCTGGTCCGGCCTTGCATGAGCGATTTCATCGCTTCCTGGATATGCATTTCCGTACGCGTGTCGACGCTGCTCGTCGCTTCGTCGAGAATGAGGATGGCCGGGTCGGCGAGAATAGCCCGCGCGATCGTAATCAACTGTCGCTGGCCTTGGCTCAGGTTGCCGCCTTCCGCGGACAGCAACGTGTCGTAGCCGCTCGGCAGCTTGCGGATGAAGGTGTCGGCATTGGCCAGCCTGCCGGCCGCTTCGATTTGCTCGTCGGTGGCGTCGAGACGGCCGTACCGTATATTTTCGCGAATCGTATCCGAGAACAAGTATGCGTCCTGCAGCACGATGCCGAGCTGTCCGCGCAGCCGGTTTTTGTCCCATTCCCGCAGATCGTCCCCGTCGATCGTAACATTGCCTTGATCGATATCGTAGAAGCGGGTGAGCAGGTTGACGATGGTCGTTTTCCCCGCTCCCGTAGGTCCGACCAAGGCGATGGTGTCCCCCGGCTTGGCCGTCAAGGTGACGTTTTTCAATACGGGAACGCCTTCCTTGTAGGAGAAAGTGACGTTGTCGAAGCGGACCTCGCCGCGGATCGGCTTGTCGATGGCGCTCTGACGGCCATCGTCGTATTCGGTGCCGGTATCCATAATTTCGAAGACGCGCTCCGCTCCCGCGATAGCGGACTGGATCATATTGAATTGGTTGGCCAGATCGTTGATCGGCCGCGTAAACTGCCGGGAGTAGTTCATGAAGCTGACGACGACGCCGATCGTAGTGAAGTCGCGGATGGCCATCCAGCCCCCGATCGCGGCGATCAGCGCGAAGCTGAAATTGTTGATGACGTTGTTCACCGGGCCCATAAAGCCGGACAATATTTGCGCCCGGATGCCGACGTTCCGCAGCTGCTCGTTGTGCGACTGAAATTCCTCGAGCGCTTTTTGCTCCCTATGGAACGATTTGACGACCTTTTGTCCGGTAACCGTTTCCTCGATATAGCCGTTCAGCTCTCCGAGATGACGCTGCTGCGCCGTAAAATGGCTGCGGGTGCGCTTGGCGATCTGTCCCGTAACGAACATCGTCAGCGGAATGGTGACGAGGCTGACGAGCGTCAGCCAAACGTTCAGCCCCAGCATGAGCGTGAGCGAGCCGATTATGGTAAGGACGCTATTGATGAGCTGCGACAAGCTTTGATTGAGCGAATTGGATACATTCTCGATGTCGTTCGTCGTCCGGCTCATCAGCTCGCCGTGCGTCCGGCTGTCGAAGAAGCGCAACGGCAGCTTCTGCAGATGCTCGAACATGTCGCGCCGCATTTCGCGCACCGTTCGCTGGGATACGCCCGCCATCACGTAGGCCTGAATCCAACCCATGGCCGTGCTAAGCACGTAGACGGCGAGCAGCGTACAGCACAACCAGACGAGACCGTCGTAGTCCCTCGGAATAATATATAGATCGATTGCGCGCCCGAGCAGGTAGGGGCCGATCAAAGCGAGTCCCGAGCTGAGCGCGGTCAGGACGAATACCGCGACAAGTCCCGCCCGCTGCCGGCCGATATAGCCCCACAGCCGTTTGAGCGTCGGACCGAGCCGTTTCGGACGCACCTTCGGCATCATGCCGCGGGCGCCGTGACCCGGACCGCCGCCCATTCCCATCGGGCCCGGTCCCCCCATCGGCGCCATCGGCTGAGACTGCGGCCGAGTTGGAGGGGCATCGTTTGAATTATGCGATTCCGCCATGGCTCAATTCCTCCTTCCCGAGCTGGGACTCGTAAATGTCCTGATAGACGGCGCAAGTCCTCATTAATTCGTCATGCGTGCCGATTGCCGCGATCCGTCCTTCTTCCATGACGATAATGCGGTCGGCGTCCATGACCGAAGAAATGCGCTGGGCGATGACGATCGTCGTACTGGCGCTCATGAGCTCCTTCAGTGCACGCTGGATACGCGATTCCGTCCCGAGATCGACGGCGCTCGTGCTGTCGTCCAGGACGAGAATCGACGGACGGGCAAGCAGCGCGCGGGCGATCGACACCCTCTGCTTCTGCCCGCCGGACAGATTGACCCCGCGCTGTCCGATAATCGCGTCGTAGCCGTCCGGCATCCGCGAAATAAATTCGTGGGCTTGCGCCGCGCGGGAAGCCTCCTCGACTTCTTCCTGCGACGCCTCCGGCCTGCCGAAGCGGATATTGTCCCGTACCGTACCGCTGAACAATATGGCTTGCTGGAGCACCATCGTCACTTGGCGGCGCAGATGCTCCAGCCGGATTTGGCGAATATCGACGCCGTCGATCCGGATGGAGCCTTCCGACACTTCGTATAGGCGGGAGATAAGGTTGACGAGCGTCGACTTGCCCGACCCCGTAGAGCCGAGAATGGCGACCGTTTGCCCGGGTTCGGCCGTAAAGCTGATGTCCTTCAGCTCGTATTCGTCCCGCCCGGCATCGTACCTGAACGAGACGCGGTCGAATTCGATCCGTCCGGCGCGGATCACGCCGGTCTCGGCGTCGTCGGCATCGCGAATTTCCGTCTCCGTCTCCAGCACTTCGCGGATCCGGTCGCCCGACGCCTTCGCCCGCGAGACGGACACCATCATCATGCCGACCATGAGCAGGGAAGAGAGCAGCTGGGTCACGTAGTTGATAAAAGCGATCAAGTCGCCGATCTGCAGCGAATTGTTCCAGTTGAGGCCGGCGCCGAACCATAGAACGGCGACGATGCTCGCATTCATGATAAACATCATGATAGGCATGTTGATGGCGACGATACGCGATGCTTTTACCGCTATTTCCGTGAAATCGCCATTCGCTTTGCCGAAACGGCTGTTCTCGTATGCGGAACGGACAAATGCTTTAACGACGCGGATGCCTGACAAATTTTCCTGAAGCACGGTGTTGACGCCGTCGAGCTTGTTCTGCACTTTGGAGAACAACGGGAAGGATGAGCGGATCAAGAAATATTGGGTGACGAACAGCACCGGCATCGCCACGACGAGAATGATCGCAAGCTTGGGACTGAGCATAAAGGCCATGATGCAGCTCCCGATCGCGAGAAACGGAGACCGTACCAGGATGCGCAGCGTCATCTGGACCAGATTCTGCATCTGCACGACATCGTTCGTCAGCCTCGTGACCAGCGACCCGGCCTGGAAACGATCCAGGTTGCGGAAAGAAAACGATTGCACTTTGCCGAACACGTCTTTGCGCAAATCCGCGCCGAAGTGCTGCGAGGCGATGCTCGAGTAGACCGTGCAGCCGATCCCGCCTACGAGCCCGATTACGGCTACTCCGAGCATGAGCAATCCGGTATTGCGGATATAGGACAAGTCGCCCGTCATGACGCCATTGTTGACGATGTCGGCCATCAGCTTCGGCTGCAGCAGGTCCATGAACACCTCGACAAGCATAAGCAGGGGGGCGAGCAGCACAGGGAGCCAGTAAGGCTTTAAATAATCAATCCATCTTATTCGCGTTCGCGGCATGATTCGGCTCCTCCTTCGTTTGCCGGCTAATGATATGCTCGACCTTCTTCACATTATCGAACATGTGCAGCAGCAGGCGCCGCAACAGCATCTTCTCCTCCGGCGTTACGCCTTCGAACACATACTCTTCGCTCGTATGCAGCGCGGCCCGTACCTCGTCGACCGCCGCCCGTCCTTTATCCGTCAAAAATACGCGCGAAACGCGCTGGTCGTCGGGGTCGGCCCGCCGTTCGACGTGGCCGTTCTTGACCATCCGGTTCAGCATGACGGTGAGGGTGGCGGGCTTGACCCGCATCCGCTTGGCGAGCTCGCTTTGGCGAAGCCCGTCAGTCCTCGACAGCTCGAATAAAACCGGAGGCTGGCCGGGATGGACGTCCTGATCCTTCAGCATGAGATGGGAATTGTAATGATGCTGCCGCATAATGCCGGCCATCATGCGCATAAGGGACGTCTCGGCCGATTTCGGCTCCATAAGCATCCATCCTTTTCGTTAGTCGGCTAATTTAATAATAGAGTAAGCGGATTGGGGAAAGGTGTCAATATGCATTTCATCGGATCTTGCGGCGGCTTGCTTTCTTGAGAGGTGTCCGACATAATAGCTATAAAAAAAGCATCTGCGGGAGGTATCGCAAAGCAATGAGCGAAGCGGAAGCGAATAAGGAAGCGAATAAGGAAGAGTGGCGACGGCTGTTTGAAGCCGCAATCAAGTTTAAACGGCAAGGCAGCTGGCAATGGATGAACAATGATGATTATTTTGCCGTAACGGACCCCGGGACGGGGGAGCTCGGCTACTGCGTCGTGCTGGGCGGAGGCGGGATGGAATACGGCCTCAATGTGTATACCGGGCCGACAGCGGGCGCTCTTCTTCAGGAATTGAGCGGCGCGGGCGAGCATTTCGAGGAAGACAGCGAAGAACGGATGCATAGTACGCAGGCGATCTCCGTAACCTTCGAGGATCGGGATGAATTGGACAAGGAAGATTTGGGCTTGATTCGCGAGCTGGGCTATAAATTCCGCGGCTCCCGCGAATGGCCGCAGTTCCGCGATTATAAACCGGGCTTCGCGTCCTGGGGATTGAACAAGGGACAGGTCCTGTTCCTGACCCATGCGCTTGAACAAGCCTTTCTGGTCGCGGAGCGGCTTCGCGTTAACGAAGAGCTTTTTTTCGAGCATGACGAAATGGAGCATGGAACCGGGGAGAAGCGATTGCATCGTGTGCCGCAAAGCACGGAAAACGGCATCGTTTGGCGGGATGAATGGCTGCCGTGGCATGTCGAAAGCTTAAAAACGGAGCCGTATGAATATTCCGATGAACTGAGACTCAAGCAATGCAAAAAAAATATCAAAAAATCCGATGAAGTTTGGGAAACCGACTTCAGCTATGCCTATATGACGATAGGCGACAAAGGAGAGAGGCCGTACTATCCGCGTCTGTGTCTATGGGTAGACGGCAGGAGTACGATGATTATGGATGTCCAACTGGGACCACATCCGGACTGCCGGGAACTGTACGTGGAGCAAATGCTCAGGCTGCTGGAGAAGGGAAACCGCAAGCCGGCGAAAATCATGGTCGGCTCTCGGAAGGCGTTTTTGGCTTTGAAGAACAGTGCGGAGAATATCGGCATCCAGATCGAGTTTAACCCTTATATACCGGCCTTATTGGAAGCAAAGGAAGCTATCAACCATGGCATGTAGCATTTCGGAGGCCTAATATGCAGGATAACTATCCGCGTTTTTTCCGGGCTCGAGGTCCACAATAATTGTCAAGCGCCTCCGGTCGGGCATAACTGGCAAGGTTGAAGTCGGCTTACGGCGGGAGTAAGATAAGAGGGTAGCCATTCGTTTTTGTACGGAACACGGAGGTGTTCGGGGTGAGCACATTGTCGATTCCCCAAATCGCGCCGGTGGCGATAGCCTTGATCGGCGGCATTGCGGTCATCGCGGTACGGCTGAAGGCATCGGCCAAGCCGACTTCGCTCAAGAAAATATTAATGCCGCCGCTCGGCATGTCGACCGGCTTCGCCATGTTTCTGTTTCCCTTTACGCATATTCCTTGGCTGTGGGCGGCCGCCGCGCTGTTGGCCGGAGCTTTGTTGTTCTCGTATCCGCTCATCTGGTCCTCCAAGTTCGAAATCCGCGACGGGGACATTTACTTGGTGCGTTCCAAAGCATTCGTATTCATGATCATCGGGCTGCTAGTCGTTCGCCTGCTGCTGCACGATCTTGTCGAGCGGGCGGTCAGCATCCCGCAGACCGGGGCTCTCTTCTTTCTGCTCGCCTTCGGCATGATCGTGCCATGGCGTCTAGCGATGGCGCGCCGCTACCGGGCCAAGCTCGACAGCTTGGCAGGGCGGGGAAGCGAAGCCGGCGGCGTAGCTTGAACGGATCGGCAAAACCCGCATTCATGGCCTTTGGAGGCCGTGGTGCGGGTTTTTATCGTTACGGCAATTGCGGAGGCATGTGGGCCGCTCAAAGCCGGCAAATTTCTTTCGGGCAAGCCGGGAACGAAGGGCAGTTGCAGATGCGGCGCAAGTCGTCGATGCGACGGATAACGATCCGGTTGTCCGATACGGAGATCGTACCCTCGTCTTTCATGGCGCTCAGCATCCGGTTGACGCTTTCCCGCGTCGTGCCGATCAGCTCGGCCATATCCGAGTTGGTCATCCGCATATCGATCCGGATGCCGTCCTTGTCCGGGGAACCGTACGTGTTGCTCATGCGGATGAGCGTGGAGGCGAGGGCGCCGGGCTTGCCGTACAGCAGCAGATCGCGGAATTTCGATTGGACGATCCGGTTCATAAGGCCGATCCATTTCATAAACTCGACCGCGAACTCTCCGTCACGCCGCAGCAATGCCTCCAAATCCCGCTCCTGCACAATCCCGATTTCCGCATCTTCGAATACTTCGGCACAGTAGCTGTGGGTCGTATCCCCGTAAGCTCCGAATTCGCCGATCAGATCGCCAGTGCCAAGCACGGACAGGATAAGGTCTTTGCCGTCTTCCGTCGTTTTCTTCGTTTTCACCCGTCCGGAAACGATGTAGTACAGCTTTCCGGCAGCCTCTCCTTCCCAGAACAGCCGCGTTCCGGCCGAAGCCGGTTTTACCGTCATGAGTCCGTTCCATTTCTCGTAATTGGGTTCCGACAAAAATCGTTTGTTCCGTTCGCCAGGCGTCTTGAATCCGTTTTGCTGCTCCATGCAATGCGCCGTCATGAGGAGTGCCCCCTTCATCTTCTTGGTTCCTGCTTCTATCTTAACGCCGCCCCGAGCTTTTCGGACATCAGGGGATTGCCTGAACTTTCGGTCCGAATTCCCCTATCTTGCTGTGAGGTAAATCACACCGCCACGGTCGCAGGCTGTCGGGCCGCCCGGGCATACGGCTTCACAATAGGTGGATTCCACCGCTACTTTCAGGGAATTCCCCGACATACAGAACGGCCGACAATCGTTTACAATACATGTAAATGATCGAACGGCACTTGGGTTGTATGGAAAGGAGAGCGATGGCAATGCCGGCCATGCAGGCGGAAATGGTGAAGCGGTTGGAGCTGTTGCGGGCAAGGACTTCGTCCGATTTTGCGGCCGTCGCTTCTTCCGGGCAAGAAGCGGATCGGATGGTCCGCTGGATTTGCGGCAGCGGGAATGGGAATGAACGGTTTTTGCATATGAAGGAGAAGGCGGGAGCGGGTATTGCGGGCTGGGTTGTGCGGCATGGGAGGCCGCTCGCAATTGGCGGAACGCAGGAGGATGCGGA
Organism: Paenibacillus hemerocallicola; assembly: GCF_006265175.1. Lineage (GTDB taxonomy): Bacteria > Bacillota > Bacilli > Paenibacillales > NBRC-103111 > Paenibacillus_AB > Paenibacillus_AB hemerocallicola. Next base: position 27,531 of record NZ_VDCQ01000021.1, read on the forward strand.
GCAGCGGAGGAGGGAGTACCCGATTATGCTGGCGGAAAATTTGCTTGCGGCCGTCGCCGTCCCGATACGTAGTGCCGCAGACATCGTCGGCGTGCTCCTGATCGGCAGTCGAACGGCACGGGACTATGTGCCCGCAGAAGTATTGCTGCTCGAGCGGGAGGCCGATCGTTATGCCGCGACTTGTGCCGGTGGAGCCGGTCAAATGGTATAGGGGCTATTGAGCGTTTTCGCCGGGATTGGTATGATGAATGGAAAAGGAGGCGAATGGAGGATGGTCCGGATTATGGTGGTGGACGATCATGCGGTCGTTCGCTCCGGGTTGATGTCTTTGCTGGACGGCAAAAGCGGCCTGCAGGTCGTAGGCGAAGCGGCGGACGGGGACGAGGCGATCGAGAAGGCGGCCCGGCTGCGTCCCGATGTCGTGTTGATGGATCTCAGCATGCCGCATGGCAAGGACGGGCTGACGGCAACGAAAGAGCTGAAGAAGGAGCTGGCGGATACCGCCGTGCTCATCTTGACGATGCACGACGACGAGGAATATTTGTTCCGGGCGATTCAAGCCGGCGCTTCGGGCTATATTTTGAAAAGCGCCCCCCACGACGAGCTGCTGGCGGCGATCCGTTCGGTGGCGACGGGAGACGCCTATCTGTACCCTACGGCTACGAAGCGGCTCATGAGCGAATATATCGACAAGCTGAAAAACGGCGAGAGCGCGGGGACGTACGAGTCGTTGTCCGAGCGGGAGAAAGAAATTTTGGCTTGGACGGCCAAAGGGTACTCCAACAAGGAAATCGCCGAGCATCTGATCATCAGCGTCAAAACGGTGGAGTCGCACAAAAGCAATCTGATGGAGAAGCTCGGGCTGAAGACGCGGCCGGAGCTCGTCAAGTTTGCCCTCAAGAAAGGACTGTTGCACTTTGAGTAACAACCGCGGACGTTACGGACAGCAATCGGCGGGTATCGGCCAGGACGCCCAATTGCTGCTGGCCCAGTTGGACGGTCATATCGCCGACGAGCTTTTCCGCGAACGGGTGAAGCAATCGTTGGAGCAGCTGGCCGATCTGAAGCTGGCGCTCGATGAATCGACGATTGTCGCCGTGACCGACCGGAGGGGCGTCATTACGTTCGTGAACGATCCGTTTTGCCGGATATCCCAATATTCCCGCGAGGAGCTGCTCGGCCAGGATCATCGGATCATCAACTCCGGCCACCATGGCAAAGCGTACATGCAGGAGCTGTGGCGCACGATCTCGTCCGGAAGCATATGGCGCGGCGAAATCAAAAACCGTGCCAAGGACGGCTCGTTTTATTGGGTCAATACGACGATCGTGCCGTTTCGCGACGAGCAGGGCAAGCCGTATCAATATTTGGCCGTCCGCAATGAAGTCACGCAGCTGAAAAGAGCGGAAGAGGAGCTGCAGCGCATGATGACCCGGGTGATGGAAATTCAGGAGGAGGAGCGCCGCCGGTTTTCCCGCGAGCTGCACGACGGGATCGGTCAAAGCTTGTTCTCGCTGCTCATCCAGATGGACCGGCTTATCGCCGAGCAAAAGCATGCGGAGCTTGAGCGTCTGCGGCTTGACGTGTCTTCCTTAATCGAGGACGTGAGAGGGCTGGCGTGGGAAATACGTCCGTCCGTGCTGGACGATCTGGGCGTCGTCCCCGCCGTCCGCTCGCATATCGCCAACTTTGCGCAGCATTACGGCATCAAGGTGCACTTCGATTGCGATCTGCGCAAACGGCTCGATGTCCTTAAGGAAACGGCGGTGTACCGGATTATTCAGGAAGCGCTGGCCAATATCGGAAAATACGCCGACGTCTCGGAAGCGGCCGTCTCGATCAAGGAGACGGAGGATGGCGTAGTCGCGACGATCTCGGACCGCGGCAAAGGGTTCGAAGCCGATCGCAGGGGACACGGCGTCGGGCTGTTCAGCATGGAAGAGCGGGCCCGCGGAGTCGGCGGCCGGCTCGCCGTCGAATCGGCCCCAGGCGCAGGCACTACGGTTACGTTGACCGTGCCCGCAGGCTAAGCGCGGCTGTATTCGCGCGTTCAATCAAAACGGACGATCGGGGCGAGCTCGTTATCCTTGATTACGTCGGACAGCACGGCGGTTATGCGAATGTTCTCCGTCGGTACGTGAAGCGCGGGATAAACATCGCCGGGAACGCGCAGCTCCGTCATATCGCCGCTCCAGTACGTCTCGCGGATAATAAATTCGTCCTCCTGACGGACAAGCGAGATTTGACCGGCCGATTTGAGCGGGGCCGTCGTGCTGAACAGCAAGTAGTCGCCCCGCTTCACTCCCAGCGAATCCAAGCCGTCGTCGCCGGCACGCAGAGCGAATAGCGCATCCGAATATCCGCTCAGCAACAGGTGCTCCCGGTCGGCCAGATCGGTCGACTCCAGGTCAAGCGTAAAAAACTTTCTCGTATAGCCGGTCGCGGCGACGGGGATCACTTTATTCGGATGCATCGTTGTCCCTCATATAGCCCAGCACCCCGCGCTCCCGGCAAAACAGCATTTTCGCCCGCCCGGTCGGCACGATATAATCGATCCCTTCGCTTCGCTTGACTATTTCTTCCGCGTGAAAATAGGCGGTCAGCTTCGCCGCGAGCCGGTTGGACGTCACCTGCCGGTTATGGCGCGTCAGCCTTTCCCGGGCGAACTCGGGCGTAACCCCGAATCCCGATGCGATCGCCGCGACCGCTTCGGCTTCATGGCCGGGAAGCTCGCTTCGCAGCAACATAAAGGTAGGCACGCAGAAATGATAGGCGAAATTGTTCGCCTTCGTCTCCTGAAAGCGGATGAACGATTCCCCCATGGCCAGCTGATTGCCCGCATGATGCTGCACGTGGCACAGCTCGTGGCCGAAATCCTGCCACTGCTCCTGACGCGATAAACGGTTGTCGAGCACGATCGATTGCAGTCCGCCCCGATCGATAGCCTGACTCGCGAACGGCGCATAATGAATCCAGATGCCGAGCTTATGGGCGATTGTCTCCGGGTCCAGCTGGTGCGGCTCCCGAATATCCATGGCGCGATACAGTCTCTCGACCGATTGCTCCAGTGCCGTGCTCGGATAGTTATACATAAACGAAATCCCCTTTCATTGGAAGAATAGAATGTATGTTCGCTTTTTGCCGGAAAGAAAAGCCCCTCCAGAGGGCGTACAATCAACAAACCAGTCCTATCGACTGTCCCCGCGTCCATCTTGCGCCTGCTTCGCATCGGCTGCAAGACACCGTCTTCCCGCTCCGCTTAGCAACTGTCTCGCATGGATCCTTCCGTTAAGAGCGGCGTAATCCTTGCCATACAAAATCAGTTTCCGCGGCAACGATACAACGTCGTCGCTTAAACGGATCCTTACTCGCCTTGCTTATCCCCGGGCTTTCGTTCGGCTTCCCGGATCTTAATAATTTCCCATATTTTGCGCAGCTCTTCCCTTCGTTCCTCCGGAGCCTCCAGCAGCTCCTTGAACCAAATGCCGAGCTCCGGATCGTCCGGTTCCGTCGCGACGGCGCGAGTCGGTTCCGGAACGGATTGCCCGGCCTCCCTTTGCCCGACCATCCGGTCCAGGCTAACCTCGAACAACTCGGCCAACTGACGGAGCGTGTCCAGAGAAGGCTCGCGGTATCCCGATTCGTAGCCGGCGTAGGTGCTCTTGGCGATGCCGAGACGGGTCGCCACAATAAGTTGGGACCAGCGCTTCTGTTTGCGCAGCTGCGCGATCGTTTCGCCGATCATCCGGGCCACACTCCATTTCATTTCGACCAAACGTCTATTCCCCTTAATAATCGCACATCGCGAACTTTTTTTCAATATATTAGGAAGCAATTCCAAAATTATGGTTGAAAAGTACGCGTAACGCGTACATAATAGAACTATGGGAACAAACGTTCTTATTCGATGACACGAAGTTCGGACGCGATTAGCGTATTTTTCAAATAGGAAAGGGGCTGTAGGGATGAAGAAGAGATCGGTGGAGCAAATCGATTATTGCCGGGACGAGGTATGCGGGCACTGTCCGGGGAGCGTATGGGGGGCGAAGAGCATTTGTCGGGTGCACCAGCGATCCATCGGAGAAATCGAGGAATGTCCGCAATGGGAAATAACGGTAAAGGAAACGAGAGCGATCTACTATGCCCGCGATCCGGACAAGCATCCGGCACGAACCGAACAGATGGAGCAGATCGAGCGGGAGCTGAAGGACTATCCGTGGATGCTCCGCGAAATCGAACGGTTAAGAGGCATGTTGGAGGAAGCGGGTGTGGGGCTTACCGGCGTGTACGGACTGGACGGCGTCATGCCCAAAGGAAAAGGGACACACGCGAATTCGGTCCATCGGGAAGCGCAACGACGCGAGAAGCATTGGACCCGCTTGAAGCAGCTGGAGGCGACGGTGGCGCGAATCGACGCGGCGGCCGAGCGGTTGGTCGACGATCGCCAGCGGACCATTCTGGAATGCATCATGGAAGGCGAACGGATGAACCGCATCGCCCAGCATATCGGAGTATCCCGCCAACGGCTGCACGAGCTGAAGCTGGAGCTGGTGCGGCGCTTGGCCGAGGACATTTTCGGGGTGGGCCGGCAGGGAGCCTCGTAATCGGGACCGAATGCGAACGGTTTACCTTTTCGACAAAAAGGACAAGCCCGACGAAATTTGTACGAACATATGTTCCTATTGTATACTCGAAACAGGAACACGAAATGAAACGAAGCGGAGATTTTTCTCCAAGAAAACAATTTAAATAGACCGAAGATCCGTGAAGTCGAAAGTCCGACTGCATTTCGGAAACCGACCGCCCTCCAGGCGGTTTTTTTGCCAGGATAGAATTTAAAAGTTTCGGGGTCCCCGCAAAGTACCTGGATAAGCATCGAAGCAAAAGCCCCACTTTTAGATGGTTGAGAAAGTCAAAAAGAGAACAGCACTGTCTGAAAGGGGTTGGGAAATGTACGTAAAGCGGAGCGTCTGACGTTACAAATCGGGTTATACCCGCTAATAAACATCCAAATAACTCGATTTTAACGGAAGTGGGGTGCATTCCCCTACCCTTGCCTTCCTCGCTTCCTCTTTTTGTATACTTTCTCAACAATCTGCCCCGCTTTGTGGGGTTATTTTGTTGCCCGGAACCGGATAGAGCCGAAATCGAAAGGGGGAACAAGCATGATGGAAATTTCAAGTCGACCGGCCGCATACGCGGCAAGCCGTAACGGATTAGCCGAGCGGTCCGGCGCGTCCGGTCAGAACGACGAATGTCCGTTCAAACAGCCGCCCCGATGCGTGGCGTGCGTTTGGGGCCGCTGGGAGGCGAGCCGGCAATTTTGCATGATGCCGGTCTGCATCAAAGAGACCGTTCCGGATGAGGACGGCCGCGAAAGGGGGTGAACGCCAAAGTTGCGGGTACAGGGGAACGGCATACGGCCCCGGGATGGACCGGGCCAAGGTTGGGGCTGGCAAGGATGACGCGAGCTAAAGAAGGAACGGTCGAGGTGGTACGCATATGCGCGCAGCAATTAAAGCAAGACTCGCGGACGAGCTGTCCGCCATAGCGGGACGCTGCTACGACGTGCACGAGCCGTCGAGCGCCACCGTCAAGCCCTACGTAACGGTAAAGCTGGCCGGACAACTGAAGCTGTCGTCTTGGCTCGGGATGAAACGTACGTATGAGGTTGCTTTGCACGGGGAGACAGACGCGGCGGCCGCTTTGGATCAACTGGCCGATCAGGCGGTTCAGGCGATTCATGGCGTCAAGCTCTCCACGGGGACGTCCGCTCCGGATTTTACATGCTTGTATGAAGGCTTGATTGCGCCTGAACGAATCGACGAGGCGCTGCAGGCGCTTGTGCATGTTTTGCAGGTTTCGGTCTATGCCGTTGGAGCTGTTGAAGCCGGATCGTCTTCGGATCTTTGGCTCGAGACTTTATGCGATTGGACATCGACGGTAGCGGGTGCCGAGTGGCATGTATACCGGCAGCATTGGCCGCAGCATTATTCGGCGCCGGCCATTCTGTGGAGGCTCGAACAAGCGGCGACGACAGAGCGGAGTGCGGCCACCGCCGAGCATACCAAGACCCTGGTCGGCCATATTCTCGGACGTACCGACGAGGAACGATACACGATGACCGGAACGCTGGTCGAGAGGCTGGGGAGCACGACGAAGTTGTCCGTCGATCCGGTAGCCAATCGGTATATTTTACCCGGGGGGGTCACGGGAGCGTACGATGCGGACGGATTTGCCACCGGACAGCTAAACGTCGTTTTCCGGCAAAGCGTACAAAAAACGCCGCCGGGCGGACCGTTGATCGGACAAGTTCATTATGAAGGCGGCTTCGGCTAGCCCGATACGCCGTCTCTAACCATAGAAGGAGGGAATCACTCGCATGGCCGGTAAAAAGGAAACGCAGCAGCAAGCCGTGGAAGAACAGCGTCCGAACCCGCCCGAATATACGAGAGAAGAGCTGCTCGCGGGGGCCGCGAACCTTTTCGGAGTCAAACCGGAGGTTGTGGCTGGCGCGCTGTTCGGCAGCGGGAAAGAAGCGTACGCGATTGAAGAAATGGGGCGGCTGATCCGCCAATTCCAACAAAGGAAGGTGTATCTGTAATGGCTGGAGGGACTTGGAGCAAAACCGAAATGCCCGTATTGCCGGGCATGTATATGAATTTTCAGGCTGCCGCGATTGCGGCGGTTCAACCGGGAGCGAGAGGGATCGTAGCTTTGCCGGTCAAGGCGCACTGGGGTCCGGTCAAGCAATTTGTGGAAATTGCGAGCTTGGCCGCCGTCGACGAAACGTATACGAGCAACGAATCGGCCGGAGCCACGGCCTATTCCTCCTTGAAGCTGGCGCTGCTGGGAGGCGCCAAAACCGTGCTTGCTTACCGCATCGCCGATTCCGACACGGCCAAAGCGGTCTGCACGCTGCAGGATTCGGGCGAAACACCCGTGAATATCGTGAAGCTGGAAGCCAAGTACGCAGGCGATAGAGGCAACCAATTTAAAGTGACGATTCAGCCGAATCCGATCGATGCCGCCAAGAAGGATGTCCGTCTGCTCGAAGGGACGATCTTGCTGAAGACGTTCACCTTTGCCGGCAATTCGGCTCAGGCCGCCGTGGATGCGATCAACCAGGATTCCGCCAACAAATGGATTGTCGCGACCAAGCTGGCAGACGGCAACGGTCAATTGAAAGACGGCAGCGGATTCCCGTTTGCCGGAGGCGATTCGGGCATCGACGGCATCGCGGCGTCCGACTACACGAACGCGCTATCCGCTTGCGAGACGCAGGAATTCAACCTGTTCGCGCTGGACGGCGTAGCCGATCCGGCGATTCGGACCAGTGTCGTCTCTTGGGTCGATCGGGTCCGCAGCGAAGGCAAGACGATTATGGCCGTATTGGGAGGATCGTCGGCAGACGATACTTCCGCTTCCGCCGTCAGCTTGGCGGCGGCACGCAGCGCCGCCTTCAATCACGAAGCGGTCGTCAATGTCGGTACGGGAGCGATCCTGGACGGAGTCAGCTACAACTCGGCGCAAATCTCCGCCTATGTAGCCGGACTTATCGCCGGCCAGAAGCTGAGCGAATCGACGACGTATGCGCCCGCTCCCTTCCAGGATGTTACCCGCCGTTGGACCCGGGGCGAACAGGAGCAGGCGGCTGCCGGAGGCGTATTCCTGCTTGTCCACGACGGCAAGAGGGTCAAGGCGCTTCGCGGCATCAACTCGCTCACGAGCCTCCGTCAAGGCCAAAACAATGCCTGGAAAAAAATTCGCACGCTGCGCGTAATCGACGCCATTCAGGCCGATCTGATTGCTTCCGCGGAGAGCGGTTATATCGGCAAGGTGAATAACACCGCGGAAGGCCGACTCGCCTTGATCGGCGCGGCCAGGCAATACATGCTGTCGCTTGCGCAATCGGGCGTCATCGAGACCGAGGGCTGGGATGTGTATTTGAATCCGCAATATTACGGACCGAACGCCGTGCTTACACCGGAGCCGGATCAAGTGTATTTGAACTGGGAAGCTCGTCTGACCGATGTGATGGAACAAATTTTCGGCACGTTTATCGTGCTCTGAGGAGGAACTGAACTATGGATGCAAGTCGCGTATTTATGGGGACGTACGGCAAAATTTTTATCGGCGGCATTTGGCAGAGCAACTTTAACCACCTGGAGGCCAGCGTGGAGATACAGAAGCGGGAATTGAACTTGGCCGGCGACCCGTGGGTCCGGCATAAGAAAGGCCCGATGAAGGGGACGGGCACGATCAGCGGCTTCAAGGTGACGAGCGACATGATCGCCCGCGGCTTCGACAAATTCGAGCTGATCAGCAAGTTGGAGGATCCGGAGGCGTACGGCTACGAGACCATTACGTTGAAAAACGTCATGCTGGACAAGCTGCAATTGGCGAACTGGACGGCCGGCGAGGAAGTGAAGGAAGAGGTTTCCTTCACGTTCGAGGAATACGCGCTGAACGACCGCGTACAAGCGGTATAACGACGATACGGGAGGAACACGACGATGATGGACGATCAAATTTTGCAAAAGCTGCTCGACGCCGACAAGCTTCCGGAGAAAACCGTCACGCTGCAGCGCCTCGGCATCCCGGTCACGCTTCGCGGCCTGACCGGCAAGCAGGTGTACATGCTGCGCGAACGCTGCACCGAGCGCTCCGACCGCCGCGGACAAAAATCCGAGCGGCTCGACGAAGAGCAGTTCAACGTCGCCCTCATCGCCGCGGCCACCGTCTCCCCCAACTGGGGAGACTCCCGGCTGTTGGCGAAGTATGAGGCAAGCGGCGGCGAGGAAGTGATCAAGCGCATTTTGCTGGCCGGCGAATTGTCCGCCTTGGGCGACGAGGTGCTGGACTTGAGCGGCTTCAACACGACGCTCGACGAAGTAAAAAACTGATCGACTCCGGGGGGCTGGCGGGCATGCTGCACGTCATGTGGGTAAGGCACCACCTGCGCCCCGGAGCGTTCTGGCAGCTGCCGCGCGGCGAGCAGCTGTTCCTTCTCGCGAGTATGGAGATGGAGCTGGAGGCGGAGGCGCGGGCGTACAAGGCGCAAGCAGCGCGGCGTGGAAGGCGGTGAAAAAATGGATGCAGCAATGCATTTGGCTAGCTTTGAACGGATGATACGTTCGCAGGATCGGTTGCGGGAATTCGTGGATCGGACGACTACGGCATTTTTTCGGATGGAGCAGTATGCCGAGCGGGCGGCCGAGGCTTTGGCTAGTTTGGCGGCCATCGAATTTGGGCCCGAGACGCAAGTTCCGGATAATGGCCTGACCGAAGCGCTGAATCATTTAGCTACGAATGTTGCTGAACAGGCTTTAAGTATAGACTCGTTGACATCCTCTGTAAGCTCATTGGCATCACATTTAGGGCTTATGGCATTAAAGGTAGATGATATTAAGACGGAAGAGAATGAAAAAGAAAAGTTTTCTACTTTCGATAGAGTAATTGCAATGCTATCACTTTTAGCTGCTCTTCCAGGTGCCTATAGTGATTCTAAAAATCTTATTCCAGAATTGAAAAAGATAAAAGATATATTTAAAAGGCGAAGAAATCTCCCTGATGGCAATGATTCCGGGAGTAACCGAAGTACGAAGGATGAATTGGCCAGGGAAGCTACATCAGCTACCCAGACTGAAGAGGTACTACATGAAGAGCGCAGGAAGCAGACGAAGCCTAACACCCCAAGGGCAGACGACCCCAGCAAGCTGGACGAACTAGCCGAGAAAGCCGCATCCGCGACTCAGACGAAGGAGGCGCTGAAAGAAGAGCGGGGAAAGCAGACGAAGCCTAACACCCCAAAGGCAGACGATCCCAGCAAGCTGGACGAACAAGTCGAGAAAACCGCATCCTCGACTCAGGCGAATGAGGCGCTGAAAGAAGAGCGTGGGAAGCAACTGAAGCCCAACACTCCAAAGGCTAACAACCGCAGTGCAAAAGACGAACTGGCTGGTCAAGCCTCATCAGCGACCCAGACGGATAGGACATTGAAAGAAGAGCGTGGGGAGCAACTGAAGCCCAACATCCCAAAGGCTGATGACCGCAGTGCAAAGGACGAACTGGCCGGTCAAGCCACATCAGCGACCCAGGCTGAGAGGGCATTGAAAGAAGAGCGTGGGGAGCAGCTGAAGCCTAACATCCCAAAGGCTGACGATCGCAGTACAAAGGATGAACTGGCTGGTCAAGCCTCATCAGCGACCCAGACGGATAGGGCGCTGAAAGAAGAGCGTGGGGAGCAACTGAAGCCTAGCGCCCCCAAGGCTGACTACCGCAGTACAAAGGATGAGCTAGCCGAGCTAGCCTCATCAGCTACTCAGGCTAATGGGACAATGAGTGAAGAGCGCGGAAGACAGTTGGAGCCCAATTCCCCAAAGGTTGACGACCGTGGTACGAAGGACGAACTAGCCAAGGAAGCCGCATCAGCGTCCCAGACCGACGGGGCATTGAAGGAAGAGCGCGGAGAGCGACTGAACTCGAATGCTCCAAAATTCGATGGTCGAAGTGCAGGGGATGAACAGACCAAGCGGACAGAGTCTACAACACGAGTAAATCCAGACCACGATACATCAGGTATGAAATCAAGGCCCGGACGATATTTCCCGCCACCCCATATGGGTTTTATGTCGAATACGATGGGCAATGGTTTAAGCTTACTAAAATCTATTGGTAAAACGACTGCACTGACGAGTGTTCTATCCGGTGCCATGAATATAGCGACTGCTGAAAATAAACAGACCGCAATAGTTGAATCGGTAATAGGAGCAGGCGGAGCAGCGATAGGATCGATTTTTGGCTCTATGCTTCTTCCAGGCGCAGGGACAGTTGCAGGAGGAATGGCGGGTGCTTGGCTAGGAGAGAAAGCCGGGAAGTTTTTCGGCAATATGTGGTTTGGATCGAAAGACGACGAATCGAAAAAAAAGGTTGAACAAGTTAATGCACAGGCTTTATCCAATGCGGCCGAGTTTCTCGAACCGAGAGGACAAAATAACGCCAGATTGCTCACCAGCCTCCCCATATTGAATTCCGAAATGCAGCTATATCCACAGAACGCTTGGCCGTCACAGGTTTTTGATTCGACTGGAGGTTTAGGCACTGCAACAGTGGATCCGAAAGTCACTGCCAGTACTCCGACCTACAACATCTCCGTCGAAGGCGTCCAAATCGTAATGCCCAAGGAAGAAATCGACGAAGAAAGCCTCGCTAGACGGATCGGCTGGGAAATCGTCAGTAAAATGAAAGCTTCGATGGAAAATCAGGTGGTGACGAGATGAGCGCAGCGTATCCGGATTTAATGAAGCCGATCGACATTACGCTGGAAGACTCCTCCGGCTTAAAGCTGTGGTTTCCGGTCAATCCGTCGGAAATCAGCATCAGGCGGGACCGCAGCTACGAAACGTTCCAGATCGTCAATCTGGGGGAGGTCGACTTCCCTCATGGGGAGAGAATCAAGGAAATTTCGTTCTCGTCCTTCTTCCCGGCTGTGTCCGACTTAAGCTATTGTCGTTATGAAGATATCCCGAATCCTCAGCTCATGATGAATCAGATCAATACATGGATGTCAGATCGCCAGCCTTTGCGCCTGATGGTTATGCCTTCCGAAGTGAATGTGTTGGTCATCATCTCCTCGCACAACAGTACGTTCAAGCCGAACGAACCGGGCGATGTTTATTTCGACTTGACGTTCCGGACATGGAGGGATTACCAGATTCGGACGCTGGCGGAGCTCGGGGGAGGGGGCGCCCATACGGAGTCCCGACCGGATTTGAAGCCGGTTCCGAAAACGTACACGGTGCAGCCCGGCGACTCGCTATGGGCGATAGCCAAGCTGAATCTAGGCACCGGGAGCCGTTGGCGCGAAATCTATGAATTGAACTCGGATGCCATCGGCCCGAATTCGGATCTCATTTATCCCGGACAAGAGCTGGTGATGCCTGCATGAGCGTTCCAGAATACCGTGCATATGAGGTTGTGCTCGATAACAGCTATTTGCTGGGCGATTTGATCGAAAGTATAACGCTCGAAGAATCTCTCGATGAAATCGCCTATCGGGCAACGGTAAGTCTGATGAAACCGTCCGGTTTTCCGGATATTCGCCCGGGCCAGGAAATTCGCGTATCGGGAGTCCCTCATCGAGGTTCGGATCTCGTTTATTTGCTCAATCCCGGAGTCGTGTGGGAGTGCGAGCATAGCTATCGCGGGGCGGACCGGCTGACATTGACCGTGTATGACCGGACGATCTACATGGCGAAGTCGGAGGATGAATATGTATTCCCGGCAGGCCAGACCGCTTCGCAGCGATTGAAGCAATACGCCGCGGATTGGGACATATCCCTTTGGCAAATCCCCGATACCGTCTATACGCTGAGCAAAAAAGTATATCGCTCCCAGCCGATCTACTCCATGCTCTTGGCTGATCTTAAAGAGACCGCGCGCAAGGGCGGGTGGTTATACCGTCCCCGGATGACTCCGAACGGGTTGGAGCTTTTTCCGCTCGGCAGCAACGAAACGGTCTGGGCTCTGGAGCCCGGCGGCAATGTAGAATCGATCACGCAGCGGAGGACGCTGGAAGGAACGGTTACGAAGGTGAAGGTGCTGGGGAAGGAAGACAATCCCGAGAGCGCAACTCCGGTGCTGGCCGTGGAAAGCAAAGAAACGGAGCTTTACGGCACTTTGCAAAAGGTCGTCATGGACAACGATATCAACACGGTAAGCGAAGCCGTGACGGCAGCTAAAGGCTTTCTCTCCGGAATTCAGGAGACGCTCAGCGTGTCGGCCGTAGATGTCAATACGATCCGGGCGGGGGACAAGGTAGAGCTGGCCGGAAGCGGGATGGAGCTGATCGCAACATCCGTGCGCCACGAGCTCGGCCGACCCGGGAAAATGACGCTGGAATTGGCGACCTACGAATATGTCAAAAGGAGGTACTTCCTGGATGGATCCGTATAAGAAGCTGGCAACCGTACTGGAAAGCCGGATGGCCGGCCATGCCGCTACCGCGGTAACGGGTGTCCCTGCCGAATTGGGTACGATCACCGGAAGCGGGCTCAAGCTCGACTCCTTCAAGCACGAGATGACGGATTATTTGGTGGCGGAATGGGAGACGAAGCTGAAGCTCCCGGCTTTTTCCCTAAGAGGCTCTATCACGGGAACCCTGTCCGGCAGCGGCGAGTTCCAGTTCGAAGAAACGGAAATCGAAGGCGCGGCTCTCCTATTCAAAGACGGCCTAAAGCCTGGCGATCGCGTCTTGGCGGTACCCGTCGCAGGCGGCTCCGAAGCGGTCGTCATTTGCAAGGTGGTGCGCTAAATGCCGAATTTGTTTCCTTCAGTTAGCAATGCTTCTTCTCCGGCAACGGAACTCGGCGGAACGTCCCGGGGGCAAGTTAAATTTGGCCGCAGTTGGCGTTTCGATTACGGGAAAGGCGACTTTACGACTACGCCTACGGGGAAGATTGCCGCGAGTGCCGACGTCGAGGCATGGCTGGAATGGTGCAAAAAAACGCTCCATACCGAGCGCTATACTTATTTGGCGTATTCGCGCAGCTATGGTCAGGAATTCGAAGAGTTAATACCGCGCAATTTATCGCGCAGGGCGAACGAATCGGAAATCGTCCGAATGACAACGGAAGCATTAAAGGTAGATCCCCGTACGTACGGGGTAGGCGCCTTCTCGTTCGAGTGGGAGGGCGAGCGCTGTTATTTTCAGTGCGAAGTCACGAATGTACGCGGACAAAAGTCCAGGATTGACGGAAGCGTGGTGACCGGTTGATGGCGACATTGCCGAATTATTTGCAAGACCAGACGGAAGAAACGATACGCCAGCGCATGCTCGACAGCCTGCCCTCCGATCTCGACAAATCGGAGGGTTCTTATATATGGGACGCCCTCGCCCCGGCCTCCATCGAACTTGCCCAAGCGGCCATATGGGCTCAGGAGGTGCTTCGCCGCGGTTTCGCGAGCACGACGTTCGGGGCATATTTGGAATTGCGCTGCGAGGAGCATGGGGTAATCAGGCGTCCAGCAGTGAGGGCCGGCGGACAAGTCCGATTCACGGGCAGGGCAAATACCGTTGTTCCTGCCGGTACTTTGGTGGCTACCCCTGCGGATAGGGTGACGGGGACATCTTCGGTACAGTTTGCGACAAAAACGTCTATCGTTTTGGATGAAACCGGAACGGGCATCGCCGACATCGAAGCTGTGGAGGCGGGAGCGGCGGGAAATGTGGCCGGCGGTGCGATCAGTTTGATGATGACGCCAGCAGCCGGTGTAACGAATGTCACGAATGATGCGTCGCTCGATGGCGGAAGCGATACGGAGAGCGACGCTTCGTTGCGCGAACGCTTTCTGCATAAGGTACGAAGTCCATCCGCGAGCGGCAACAAAGCGGACTATGTCAACTGGGCGTTGGAAGTAGCGGGAGTAGGCGGCATATCCGTCGTGCCGGTTCGGGACGGCCCCGGAACAGTGACCGTCAGCATTATCAACACCGACAAAGAGCCGGCCTCCCAATCGCTGGTCGATAGGGTGCAAAATCATATAGCTCCTCCATGGATTGTCGTCTCGGAGGCGGAGCTGCAAATGATAGGCGGGCAGGGGGCCTCCAACGATGGAAACAGCGTGAAGATGGAATATAACCCGGCAGAAGCAGGCACCTTGTGGCAAACGTTAACGGGATTGTTGCCCAAGCCCGGAGTTTGGACGGCCAGAATATGGTTGAAGGCGGACGACCTGTCAGGCACGTCCAATGTTTTTCAAGCCAGCGTCTATAATATTTCCGCCATGGACTGGGCGAAAACAACGCAGAACGGTAACGAGGACGCTCTCTTTTTGTTTACGGGCAATCAGCTGAGCGAAACGTATGCGGCCGTCTCGATTCCGTTCTTTTGGAACGGGTCGGACAATATTCAGCTTCGCTTATTCCGACTCGGCAACGATACATCGACCATCCTCTGGATCGACAGACTGGAGTACCGTTCCGCCTTCTCGAAAAATACAGGGGAGGGCAAGGCGCCGATAGGGGCCAAAGTGACGGTTGAGCCCGCGGCTCCGGTCTTCATTAATCTCTCCGCAACGTTGACAATCGCGGCGGGATACAATGCGGAAAGCGTAAAAGCGACAGCCCGACAAAACGTGGTTGACTACATTCGTTCGCTTTCTTTCACGGACGACAACGACATCCGTTACGTTCGGATCGGTCAGGCTATTCTCGACACGACCGGGGTCCAGGACTATTCCAATTTGCTTGTCAACGGGAGCAGCGACAATGTGGTTGTCGGTACGCAGGAAGTCGCGGTGCTGGGGACGGTGACGTTTACGTGATCCCGATCGATAGCGTTCGCGGTAGAAAGATGGCGTCCTATATACCGAGAATTTATGAAACGTCGCGTGTGATGGGGTCCATTTTGCAAGCCGAAGGAGAGGAACTCGAGAGGCTGAGGCAAGCTCTGGATGGCACCTTGGATCAGTTTTTTGCGAGAAGGGTTACATGGGGATTGGATCTGTGGGAAGAGGAGCTTGCGCTTTCGCCGTCACCGGAGCAGCCTTTTGGCGAACGAAGGGACAGGATCGTATCGAGGCTTCGCGGGACGGGAACAGCGACCTCTCGGGTGATCAAAGAGGTATCCGAAGCGTATGACAACGGCGCGATCGATGTTATAGAAAATCATGCGGAATATGCCGTGACCATACGTTTTGTCGACACGCTCGGAGTTCCCCCAAATATCGATGACTTGCTCATTGCCGTTCGTGCCGTTTTACCAGCACACCTGGACTTACTGTACGAGTTCAATTACTTCCTATGGGGGGATTTGGACGCCGAGAATTGGACTTGGAGCCAGCTTGATGCATTGAATCTTACATGGGACCAACTGGAGGTGTACGGATAATGCCTGAATCAACACCCAAATTAGGATTGAAAAAGCCGTTGGCGAATGAAACCGTGAGTCGGGCGGCGCATAACGAGAATCTAGACCTTATTGATGCCCATGCGGCATCGCAGAGCGCATTTGATGCACATAAGGGAGCATCCACGCTTGACCACCCAGACGGTAGCGTTACGGACGCAAAGATCGGCAACCGTGCCGTAGACGATACCGTGATTGCTGCAAACGGAGCCGACACACCGACGCGTTTATGGTCCAAGCTGGCGAATATGGTGAAGCGGATCACCGGCAAAGCGAATTGGTTTACTGCGCCTGCTGTGAGCCTGGAAGATGCGAATACGCATATCAATTCTACTGCTGGGGTGCATGGGGCGACATCGGCGGCTACGGGGAATACGATCGTTCAGCGGGATGCGAGTGGTCGATTCAAGGCGGCAGCTCCTTCGGCGGCTGATGATGTTGCGCGGAAGGCCGAGATTGATTCGGTAGTTTCCGATGGGGTAAAGAAATCCATATTGTTGGACCACGGAACGGACCTGAATACAATAGTTACATCCGGGTTCTATCGTATGACGGAAAGCCCAGTAAACGCTCCCACGGGTGTCGCTCATGGAAATATGATTGTATCTAGAGGGTCCGATACGATAGTACAATTGGCATTTTCATATAGTGACTACAAATTTTATATGCGCCAAGGAAATCCTCCTGAAGTTGGCGGTACTGGTATATTCCTGCCTTGGATAGAGATGATCCATTCCGGCGGCGGGCAGACGATAAAAGGATCTTTGGATTCGTGGGGTGTCCTTTCTTACGGGCTTCCGGGGGCAGCGCGCGGGGCACTTAGTTATGCACAAAACATTATCACATTGGAGGCGTCTTCCGCCGACACAGATGTTAAGATAATGTCTACCGGAACTGGTAGGGTGCTTACCAATAACAACATCTTGGACGACGGGACCGGAGTCGCGAGGTTCGGGGAAACAACGGGCGGAACACATAACGGAAATATCATACTTGGACCTGACGACCGATACACAGTCGTTCAGTTCTGTAGTGGCGCGACCTTGAAGGCAGAGATTATGGGCGATGCAGCCACCGGAGATATGTATCTGGACGCCACGCGATTCATTTTTAGAAATGCCCCTAATAGCGGCGCGAACGTGCTTGTTATCGCGAATAACGGCGCAATAACCACTGCGAATAACATGTTGGACGATGGGGCTGGTAATGCCTCGGTTCATAATATGGATATCACCGCCCCCACCAACGAAAATACCGGATGGGCAAAGGGTATGCGGTTCATGGACCGGAACCGCAGCACGACATATGGCAGCATCGGCATGTATGGGATAAGCACCGGCGGGCCTACAGCCCTAAACAACATATATATCGGATTCGGGGCAGAGCCGTATAATGGTGGTGCCGCTGGTATTATAATAGAACCCACCGGAAAAGTGGTAACCAAGAATAACATCTTGGACGACGGCGGCGGCGGCAGTATGTCCATCGCCGGACCAGTCATTGTTGCTATCGGAGGCCATGATTTAAACATCGTGCCATACTCGGGCAAGGCTGTCGGATTCACCAATAACGCCGTGGACACGTGGTTGCTTCGTGTGAACGATACGACTGGCGGGGCATACACCAAGAACAACATCTTGGACGATGGGGCCGGGTTAGCCACATTCAAAGCAGCCGTTGTAGATGGAGCTTTCCATGTTCGTAACCCCGGCAACACCGCCCAAAAGATAACGATGGGATATAATAACGATCGTGGCGAGATCCAAGCCGTGCATGACGGAGTCAATTATAAGGATATGGTTCTTAATTTTTTCGGTGGATCAGTCCTCACTAGGAACAACCTTTTGGACGACTCGAATGGCAATGCATTATTCGGCAATGCCACAAATGGATATGTGCGAATAGCCTCGAACGCGGACGCCATGTATATTCAAGGCATGAACGCCACACAGGACGGGAGCAAGAAATTACGCCTAACCGGGATGTTTGGCAATCCCGGAGCTATAGAAACGTATCACAACGTCTTGGACGATGGGGCTGGAGTTATGAGTATTGCGGGTGCCTCCCTTTTTACCACAAATCCCGGCACCTTTTATATCAGGCCAGCAGCAGGGTCCAGTATCGGATTCACGAATAACGCGGCGACCCAATGGCTATTGCGGATGGACGAAGATACCCATAAGGTCTACACAAAACACAACATCTTGGACGACGGGAACGGACATGCTACGTTTGTTGATATGGTAGTGACTGGAGATGCTGCATTTGCATCTAAGCCCAAAGTATCTATGCTAAATGATGCATGGTTTTGGTCACAAGCGCAGACCGGCGGAATGAATATCGGGGTGGGTACAAACACGACCGGATTCAACGTCTCGCAATTAGATTCCGATGGCGCTTGGGTAACAACAATATTGCAAGATGATGGTACTAGTCTCGTTCATCGCGGCGCAGCCGTTGTGACTTCTGCTGGTGGACAAACGATAAACGGGATGACGACCGTGGAAAGTATCACGTCTACTAGCAAAATGTATCCCGCAATGACAACCGGCTCAATAGCCTCCAATTCTGGTTCAACCGGCGGACTAGAAGTGCGATCTGTAGACAATACAGGTGCGTCGTTCATGACCTTCCATCGCCAAGGTTCACACGCCGTTCACTTTGGGGTGGATACGGATAATCAGCTCAAAATAGGCGGCTGGAGCATGGGAGCGAATGCATATTCGATATGGCATTCCGGGAACCAAGGCAATTCGGACTCCTTACTCACCTCCTCCAAGAGTGTCGTCGGAGCAATCAACGAGCTTTTTACGTCTGCCAGTAACGGTAAATCGGCGGTCGCTGTCGCGATTACTGGCATGGGGCAGTCGGCAAGCGGTAGCGACACATACGCACAATTGGCGAGTAAGATAGCGGCTATATCGACCAATGCCAATGCGACTGTTGGTCAAGTGCTGGCTGGCCGGACGTTTTACAGCAGTGGCTTGAAGACGGGTACCATGCCGGACCGAGGTGCAACAAACTTGACGCCGAGTGGGACGGGCACGGTGGCTATTCCTGCCGGTTATCACAACGGTTCCGGCGTCGTTGCGCAGGTCAGCGTACCAGCAGCGAATGTGTTAACAGGTACAAATATTGCGGGTGTGGCCGGTACGATGCCCAATCAAGGTGCGATAGTAATAACACCTGGGGCATCGGCAAAATCGATCCCGGCCGGTTACCATAACGGAAGTGGCACGGTTGCAGGTAGCGCCAATCTAATCCCGAGCAATATTAGATTCGGGGTCCAAGTGTATGACGTTATCGGATCACTGATCGAAGGAAAGCGATGGGCGTCGGGCAATATTAATACGGGCATAGACGGGTTTTATGATGTTGGTGGCCTTAACTTTACACCATCAATCATACTCGCAGCGACAGACCCGTCATTCTCGACAAAAGAGATAATCGCTTATTTTGCGGGATATAATCAGACCTTTGTCCCGGTCGGGGGCTACGCCATAAATAGTAGCATTACTAACATTACCAGCAGTGGGTTTAGGATCAATAACGCCCCTAATGGTTACCTGATGAACTGGTTTGCTGTTGAATAAGCACATGAACGCCCCGAGCAATCGGGGCTATTTTGTATGGAGGCGATGTCGTTGAAAATTTGCAGTATTTGCAGTAAAAAATGAAAGCTGGTAACAGTCTGGAGGAAAAAACTCGGATGAGTATGCGCTCGAGGAAAAAACGTAGTCGGCGGAATTGATGGCGTAAGCATCGCGATGTTCGAGAAAAACGTGAGCATGAACCTGAAGGAACTACAAAGGTTATTGCAACAAGGTCGGTACAAACCTGATCCGGTACGACGACATTTCATCGAGAAGGAGAATGGAAAGTTAAGGCCGTTAGGCATTCCCACAATCCGCGATCGCGTATGCCAGCAAGCTGTACGTCAAATCATTGAGCCGATTTTCGAGCAAGACTTCTACTATTACAGCTTTGGCTTCCGTGCGGGATACTCGGCACACCAGGCAATAAATACGATTCGACGTGCAAAACGCGGCGGATACAAATATGTGGTTGACCTAGACATCATGTCTTTCTTCGATGAAATTCCACATGAATACCTGATGGAGAAAGTACATGAGCGAATCACCGACGGTAAAGTGCTGACGCTCATTCGCGGATGGTTAACGGCGGGATTCATGGAAGGTGATCAGTTCCATGAAACAGAAGTCGGGTCTCCTCAGGGCGGAGATTTGTCGCAATTGCTTGCGAATCTGTACTTGAACCATTTCGACTGGGGGATGAAGGAGAAGGGCTTTGCTGTGGTAAGGTATGCAGATGATGCAGTGATTCTGCGCAAGACAAAGGAACAGGCAAAAGAAGCATACCGAGCAGCAAAGATCATTCTGGAAGACGAATTACGACTGCGAATACACCCTGAGAAAACGAAGGTTGTACATTTCGATGAAGGATTTCGCTTTCTAGGATTCAACTTCTGGAGGGACTATCTGATACTTCCTGACGCTAAAGTGAAGAAATACAAGGATAAAATCCGGAGTGTCACTCCCGTAGACAACAAGGTAGAAATCTTGACGAAATGCTCAAGAAACTAAACGAGATCGTACGAGGATTTGGTAATTACTTTGGCATAGGAAATGCAAAGGGAATATTTCGGCATCTGGACGAATGGACGCGTATGCGTGTACGAGCATTCATACGCCAAAGAAATCTACGGTTTCTAATTCGCTGATTCCCAACAAAGTACTGGGATCGGCAGGAATGGTATTTCTAACAAGCTTACTCAACACACGTTCCTAATTCAGGAGTGAAATATGCAATCCGGCGACGGATGAAGAGAACTCACCCTTGAAGATGGGGAATTGACGAAGGAAAGCCGTGTGCGGGAAATCCGCATGCATGGTTAGACAGGGAGTCCGAGGGAGTAATCCCGCGTCTGACCCTACTTTCAAGCAGATGGGATGGGATCCATATGAGCGAACACGATATCTGCCAGGTACAGATTCATACGTTGAGAGAGGAGCTTCAGGAGTTTAAGCGCGATGTGTGGGAGCACCTGAAGGAGGTGAGGGAGAGTCATAAGATTTACGCCGAGACGATTACGGTGCTGCGAGAAAATGTGGTGCGGTTGACGGGACTGGCCGAGCGCCAGGATGACAAGCTGGATGCGATTAATACGGAGCTGCGGCAGCTGAAGGCGCATGCGCAGGATGCGTCGATACCCGACGATCGCGTCTGGTACCGGCAATTTATCGAGAATAAAGAGAAGTTTTTCGTTTATGTCCTCGTCGTATTGCTTGCTTTTTCTCTGGGCATACGCGTGGAAGAGGTGGTTAAAGTATTCGGGGGAATGCGATGATGGTCGAAATGACGAACGATATTTTAATGCTAGCGGCGGTAGTGACATCTTACGTAGGCATTTTGAAAGCATACGGCGTGCCGCATAGGCACAACCATTTGTTCAGCTTGGTTGTCGCCGCGATGTTTGTACTTGTACCGGATCGGGTGCAGCAGCTCCTGCTGACGATTTCCTTGGTAGGCCTCACCGCAAGCGGGGCATATCATTATTCCAAAGGACAAGCCAAGAACGGGGGACAGGACGATGCAGACACGAAATAGCGGGAACTCCCGAGGGATCGACGTCTCCAAATGGCAGGGCCAAATAGACTGGTCGGCGGTAAAGGGGGACGGTATCGCGTTCGTCATTATGAAAGCGACCGAAGGCGTCTCTCTAGTCGATGCGAATTTGATGCGGAACTACGAAGGAGCCAAACATGCAGGTATTCCGCTCGGATTATACCATTTCGCCCACCTCTCCAATGCTCCCGAGGCGGAAGCGGAGCACTTCTTGCATGCTACGCTAAGCCTGCGAGCTGATCTGTGGTATGTTTTGGACATGGAACACGGGTCGTTGGACGGGAAGGCAAGTACCAAATCTCAGGTTAGCGAATGGACGAGAAGATGGCTTCGACGGGTTCAAGAGGCTACGGGGAAGCTTCCGATGATTTACACAGGCGCATCTTTTGCCAGAACGTACTTTGAAGACGATTTGGGCGTATATCCGCTGTGGGTGGCCCATTACGGCACGGATACTCCGATGAGCAATCCGGTGTGGGACCGATGGACGATCTTTCAACACAGCGAGACGGGGCGGGTGAACGGCATAGCCGGAAATGTGGATTTGAACGAATTGGACGGCAAGATCGATGCGTATTTGCCTAAAACGAAAGGGAGAGAGGAGCGCGTGGAGTTTACAGAAGAATGGCAATGGAGGATGTTGACGAGTGCTCTGCACGGATTGTATGAGAAAAGCGTAACCGGTGAGCTGGACCGCCCGCTCGTAACGGACTACAAGTGGGCAGCGCAGGCGTACAACCGGGATATGAAGCCGGAAGATTTGGCATGGCTAGCGATTATTCTTCTCGCCAAAGACAAGGGGATCCAAGTATGAGACGAGTTCGCGCAAGCTAAGCTGGTTCCCCTTCAAAATCTTTTAACAAACCGCACGATTCGCGCTAACACTCCCCGGTTAAGCTATATCTAGAAGTAACCAATCAGGGAGGAATGCGGCCATGGTTCAGAACATGCGGATTTGGCTCGCGCCAATATTGACGATCGTGCTCCTATTCGCCCATACGGCTGTCCAAAGACAGGCCGACTATGCATCTGCCGAACAGGCCTCCACTTCCTATAACGACCGTTTGCCAACGATTCTCCCGATCCTTTCTATAATGGAAGCAAGCGACTTTCCCGGAAACATCGTAACGATTCGAGGAAAAATAACCTCCGGCCCAGCGACCGCTCCTGACGGCAGCGTATCGTTTCAGGTTACGGACGAAACCGGTTCGCTTCTGGTCTCTGTCCAGGAAACAACTGTTTCGTTTCTTCAAGGCGATAAGATTCAGGCGACCGGACGAATCGGAAGCCACATGAATGAAGTTATCTTAAGAGCAAGCCAATCCGACATCGTGGCTACACGATAAGATTGTCCATAACCTACGAAAATGGCTGCCGGGCTCACGTCCGGCCTTTTTTGCGTTTTAACGGGATTTAGGAATCGCCCTACGCTGACTCGCTGTACCCGCTTCGACCGGCACGGCATATACTGTACGTAACATGACATACTCCTCCCGAACAAACGGGGTCTCAAGGACCGGTGAAAGGGGAAGTGCAAATGAGCAAGAACGACTCTGCTATGGAAAATATCCAGAGATACGGCGCCAACAACTACAATCCGCTGCCTGTCGTTATTGTACGCGGGGACGGCGTCTGGGTGGAGGACCGGGAAGGCAACCGTTATCTGGACATGTTGAGCAGCTATTCCGCGCTGAACCATGGGCACCGCCATCCGAAAATAATATCTGCGCTCAAGGAGCAGACCGACCGGATTACGCTTACGTCGCGAGCGTTTCACAGCGAGCCTTTGGGCGCTTTTTATGAAAAGCTGGCCTGCCTAACCGGCAAATCGATGTTTCTTCCGATGAATACCGGCGCCGAAGCGGTGGAAACGGCTATCAAGGCGGCGAGACGGTGGGCTGCCGATAAGAAAGGCGTTCCTGAAGGACAAGCGGAGATTATCGTTTGCGAAGGGAATTTTCACGGGCGGACGATTACGGTGACGTCTTTTTCTTCCGCGCCGGAATACAAGCGGGGCTTCGGCCCGTTTACGCCGGGGTTCACCTTGATCCCGTATGGAGACGCAGAGGCTCTAGAGCAGGCGATTACCCCGAATACGGCAGCGTTTCTCGTAGAACCGATTCAAGGGGAAGCGGGGATTATTTTGCCCGAGGCGGGCTTTTTGCATAAGGCGGCGGAATTGTGCAGACGGTACAACGTTCTGCTCATGGCGGACGAGATTCAGACCGGCTTTGGGCGAACCGGCCGGACGTTCGCCTGCGATTGGGAGCAGGTCGTTCCCGATGTATATATTCTCGGCAAAGCGCTGGGCGGCGGGGTTTATCCGATCTCGGCGGTCGCTGCGGATGCAAATGTGTTGGATGTTTTCGAGCCGGGCTCGCACGGCTCTACGTTCGGGGGTAATCCGCTGGCATGCGCATGCGCCGTGGCGGCTATGGAGGTTTTCGAGGAGGAACGATTGGCAGAACGCTCGCTTGAGCTCGGAAAATATGCGATGACCTGGCTTCGTTCTCTGACAAGTCCGGTCGTGAAGGATATCCGGGGCAGGGGATTGTTTATTGGAATCGAGCTGGATCGGAAAGCCAGGCCTTACTGCGAGAAGCTGATGGAGCTGGGCGTGCTCTGCAAAGAAACGCACGATACGACGATCCGTCTGGCGCCGCCGCTCACGATAACGCGGGAAGAGCTGGATTGGGGCTTGGAGCGGATCGGGCAAGCTCTCGAAGCCCGGTGAGTTCATAAACTTGCAGACTAAGACGCAAGGCTTGACACGAAAGGAGCGTTCTGATGAATCCGCGAATTCGCAAAAACGTTTCCATTATCGGAGTACCGATGGATTTGGGCGCCGACCGGCGCGGGGTGGATATGGGGCCGAGCGCGATCCGCTGCGCGGGGCTGGAGCCGCGTTTGGAGCAGCTGGGGTACGCGGTGCGGGATGAGGGAGATTTGATCGTTCGGCGGGCAAAGGCGTATTCGGCCGTGCCGGAGTCGAACTTGAAATATTTATATGAAATTGTTCGGGTTAACGAGGAACTGGCTGACACTGTCTCCGACCTTATTGTGGGAGGAAGGTTTCCGCTAGTGTTGGGGGGCGATCACAGTATTGCCATCGGGACGTTGGCCGGCGTACTCCGTCACAAGGAGAGCTTGGGTGTCATCTGGTACGATTCCCATGGGGACGTCAATACGGCGGATACATCTCCATCAGGCAATATACACGGCATGGCGCTTGCGGTCGCAATGGGGTATGGCCATCCCGCATTGACAGGGATCGGCGGCGAACGTCCGAAGGTGAAGCCGGAGCATGTCGCAATCGTGGGCGCACGATCTTTGGACCCGGGGGAGCGGGACTTTTTGAAGGCGAAAGGGGTTACCGTATTTACGATGCATGAAGTCGACCGGATCGGCATATCGCGGGTCATGGAGCAAGCGTTGGAAGTCGCTACCCGCGGGACGGACGGGGTACATGTCAGTTTTGATCTGGATGGCGTGGATCCGAAGGATGCGCCCGGTGTAGGGACCCCGGTATTGGCCGGGATCAGCCTGCGCGAAAGCTTGCTCGCGATGGAGATCGTTTCGGACGCCAATGTGGTGACGAGTGCCGAGTTCGTCGAGGTCAACCCTACGCTGGACAGCCAGAACCAGACGGCGAGAGCGGCCGTCGAATTGATTACATCCCTGATGGGTGAGAAGATTTTGTGATCATCCCGCCGGGAATGAGGTGAGAAAGTGGTGTCCGGCTCCTTCAGTATCGCGTACCTTTCGTCTGCATGCAAAAGTGCATTTAGTTTGGCCATTTTTATCGAAAAATGATCCATCTGCCTGCAAGACTGCAGCTGCTTTCCGGGAAAACGGGCCAAACAGGCCCCGAATTGCGAAACAGCATGCACTTTTGCAGGCAGAATGATGTAAAGGTCATATTCGGCCGAATGTACATGCATTTTTGCATGTAGATACTGAGGCTCACGCTTCTTCTGCTTCTTGAAAGTGAAAGAGTATACCAAGAAAAACCCGCTAAACCGCGGTCGCATCCCCCTGAGTTGCTTCGATCAACGTTTTTCTTTTAGAATCCGGAACGGATTCGCAAGAATTCCAACCTCTAAACCGCGGCTGTACATCATCGAATGGCTACGATCCAAAGGAACTTCTTATCGATAAACCATTTTGAGCTCGCCGAAATAGAGAGGCGAAAGAGAAAGGGTTTACCAAGAAAAACTACCGCTAGTCCGCGGTCGCACCTCCCCGAGTTGCTTCGATCAACGTTTTTCTTATATTTTTCCACAATTTTGTGTATGATATAGGGATAGAATAAGCCTGACATACAATCGGCGGAAGGGGAGGCATACGGGAGAGATGGAAACGAAGACGGCTTCATCCAATTTCATTAAAACGATTATAGCGGAAGATGTGAAAGAGGGCCGGACGAGCCAGGTAATCACGCGGTTCCCGCCGGAGCCGAACGGGTATTTGCATATCGGGCACGCCAAGGCGATTTGCCTCAATTTCGAGCTGGCCAAGGAGTTCGGCGGTCGGACGAATCTGCGGTTCGACGATACGAACCCGGTCAAGGAAGATACGGAGTATGTCGACGGCATACTAAACGATATCAAGTGGCTCGGCTTCGAATGGGACGAGCTTCATTTCGCGTCGGACTATTTCGAGGAAAATTACGAGCTTGCCGTTCGGCTGATCCGCAAAGGCTTGGCTTATGTCGACGATCAATCGCCCGAAGAAATGCGCATCGCGCGCGGAACGTTGACGGAACCGGGTGTCGAGAGTCCTTACCGCAACCGCTCCGTGGAGGAGAATCTGGACCTGTTCGCCCGGATGCGGGCCGGCGAGTTCAAGGACGGCGAGCGGGTGCTGCGCGCCAAAATCGACATGGCGTCCCCGAACATCAATATGCGCGATCCGGTGCTGTACCGCATTCTGAAGGCGCACCACCACAAAACGGGCGATGCCTGGTGCATTTACCCGATGTACGATTACTCGCATCCGATCGGCGATGCGCTTGAAGGCGTCACCCATTCGCTATGTTCGCTCGAGTACGAGGACCATCGTCCGCTGTACGATTGGGTCATCCGCGAGTGCGAGATGGAGCATGTCTCCCGCCAATACGAATTCGCCCGTTTCAATATGACGAATACGATCATGAGCAAACGGTATTTGAAGATGCTGGTAGATACGAAGGTAGTGGACGGCTGGGACGATCCGCGCATGCCGACATTAACGGGAATGCGCCGCCGGGGCTACACCCCGGAAGCGATCCGCAATCTGATGCGCGAGGTGGGCGTGGCCAAGGCGGTATCGACCGTAGACGCCCAGTTTCTCGACCACTTCGTACGCGAGGATCTGAAGCTGAAGGCGCCGAGGACGATGGCCGTGCTGGAGCCGCTGAAGGTCGTCATTACGAACTACCCGGAAGGGCAAGTGGAGATGCTGGAGGCCGAGAACAACCCTGAGAATCCGGAGATGGGCAACCGGTCCATTCCGTTCTCGCGGGAGATATGGATCGAGCGGGACGACTTTATGGAGACGCCGCCTCCGAAATACCACCGGCTGTTCCCGGGCAATGAGGTGCGGCTGAAGCACGCCTACTTCATCAAATGCGAGGAAGTTGTCAAGGACGAGAACGGCAACGTCGTCGAGATCCGCTGTACGTATGATCCGGAAACGAAGAGCGGAAGCGGGTTTACCGGCCGCAAGGTGAAAGGGACGATCCATTGGGTGGACGCGACGCAAGGCATTCCCGCCGAGTTCCGGCTGTACGAGCCGCTCGCGCTGGACGAGAAGGTGGATACGGACAATTTTCTTGAGCGCCTTAACCCGAACTCGCAGGAAATCGTCAACGGCTTTGTGGAGCCGAACATGGCGGAGGTGGAGCATCAGGAGAAGTTCCAATTTTTCCGCCACGGCTATTTCAACGTCGATTCGAAATATTCGGCTCCGGGCAAGCCGGTGTTCAACCGCATCGTATCGTTAAAAAGCTCTTATGACCCCAACGCAAAATAGAAAATCTTCAGGAGAGGCTGCCGCAGCCTCTCTTTTACTTTGCTTAAGATGCAGGCAAGCAATAGATAGGGAAGATTCGGTTCCGCTAAATGGCAACAGGGGGAACAAAAAGTGCCGCTATGGTTGGCGGAGAGCGAGTCCAAGCCTCTGAACGGAGCTTTTAGTTCCTTTATTTCGCAAAAGAATGGCGAAATCGGCCTCCCGGAGCCCGATAACGGAACGAATCGTTCCCTTAAGCGCTCCTGGGCCGTCGTTTCCAATAGATAGCGGAACTTTTTGTTCCGTGAGAGCGGTCTTGTTTCGTTTAGCCATCCATGCCCCTCACGCGGCGCCACGGAGAACTGCAAAAGCGGCATCTGTAACCGAAAGTGTGCGGCCCATTAAGCTCGCAAGACTTGCTTGCTCGCAAACAACACACAACGAATCATTTCAGCTTGCGGGATGCTCTTTGTCTACCGCGATTGTATCGTTTACGCGCCGCGCATGCCCGCAGCCGTCCCCCCAAGTACCCGCCAAATTCGCACCTTTCTTCAACCAAACCCAAATTAGGCGCACTTCCGCACGTTTCCTGTAAGAAGACAAGGATTTCCATGGTATAATACTGTCATTGCTTACTTACGTACGGGAGAGGAACGGGAAACATGCTGTTTGTGCTGATCGCGCTATGGAGCGTGGGCATCGTGCTGCTGCTGTCGGATTCGCGCAAAAGCTCGATTCGCTGGTTGAGCGGCGTCGCCTTCTGCGGCGGATCCGGGGCGCTCTCCGCGTTGGTCGGGGATACGCTGCTGCCTTATGCGCAAGAGCGTCAAGCGGGCGACGCGCTGCTTAGCGTCTTGGAAGGGCTGCGGATCATATCCTCGCTGATGCAATATTACGGGCTGCCATATACGTTCGTCATGTTTGCGTTCAGCTACAATCCGGCATACATGACCCCGCGCCGCAAAAGGTGGCTGGCGCTGGTTTTGTTCGTGCCGATCGCGGCTACGCTTCTATTCGTTCGGCCGATTCATCCGATTCCGTTTCGGCTGACGGCGGCATGGGCGGTTCCCGCGGTAGGACTCGCCTCGCTCTGGGTCGTATTCAAACGGGAATCCCACGGGACGATGCGATTGAACGACCGATTGACCGGGCTTGCCATCGTGCCGACGGTGCTGCTCTGCTCGGTAATGAACTATGTGCTTCCAAGCTTCGGGTTTATCGAGATGTGGCGCTACAATACATGGATTATCGCGTTCGCGGTGCTGGTGTTCACCGTGGCCATCTTCAATTACGGCTTTCTCGGTATCCGCTTCCTCATCCAGACCCGGAAGCTGGACGTCTCGATCCGGGCCGTAACGTCCGGTACGGCGGTGCTGAACCACGCGATCAAAAACGATGTCGGCAAGACGAAGCTGTTCGGAGAGAAAATCCGCACCTATGCGGAGCGGACCGATCAGCCCGAGCTCGCCGCGGATATCGCAGTCGTGCTGTCGGCCACCCGGCATATCCAGGAGATGATCGCCCGCGTGCAGGACCAGACGCAGGAGCTTGCGCTACGGCCGGCATGGAACCGTCCCGGCGCCATGCTGGAGACGCTGCGCGACCAATTGGCCGTCGAGTCGTCGGCGGTCCGTATTCATCTGAGCGTGCCGGATTCGCTAGAGCTTTATTGCGACCGAGCGCAGACGATGGAAATGTGGAACAATCTGCTGACGAACGCAATAGAGGCGATGCCGGCCGGCGGGGACATTACAGTGAAGGTATACGACATCAAAAACTACACGGTGGCGGAAATCAAAGACACGGGGCCGGGAATGGACAAAAAATTGCTGAAGCAGGTCATGGAGCCGTTCTTCACGACCAAGGGCGACCGCCGGATGAATTTCGGGCTGGGCTTATCTTATTGCTACCAGGTGATGAAGAAGCATGGAGGCGGCTTCGATCTGTACAGCCAGCCCGGCAAAGGAACGACGGCGATTATGCGGTTTCCGAAGAACAAGAAAAGGAGCTGGAGCGGATGAACGATATTCGGGTGCTCATCGTTGAGGACGATCCGGATTGGCTGCGGGGGTTAAGCGCCTATTTGGCGAGCGAGCCCGGAATCGCGGTCGTTGCCGGCGCCGGCACGACCGAGGAAGCCGCAAAGGCTATTCGGGAGATGGAGTATGATATCGTCCTGATGGACATCATGCTTGCGGACGAGGTGGCCGGCATCGGCTTGGCGCAGGAGGTGCTGCTGCGCGGCGGGGCCAAGGTGCTGATGCTGACGTCCATGGAGCTGAAGGAGCTGATGTTCGACGCATTTCGGGCGGGGGCGGCCGATTACTTGATCAAGTCCGACTTCGAGCGGATTCCGGGTGCGATCCGGGACGCTTACCGCAACGAGTCGCCGATCAGCGCCGCTGCCGCCGCGCAAATGCGCGAGGAGTTCCGGCGGTTGAAGGAGCTGGAGCAATCGTACAAGAAAAAGGAGCTGCAGGAGAAAATTACGCCCTCAGAGCTCCAGGTGCTGGAAATGATCGACAAAGGAATGTCGCAGCCGGCGATCGCCGACAAGCTCGTCGTCTCGATCCGCACGATCAAAGTGCACGTCGGCAACATTTTGAAGAAGCTGGGCGGAGGCAGCAGCAAGGAGGCGGCCCGGAAAGCCCGCGAGATGGGCTTGTTCGGCGAGGAGGAACGAAACGGTTAAGCGTCTGCGTTAATTTCGCGGCCGATGGGGACGCTGGTTTAGAAAACGGCTACGCTGGTGTTGTCCGATGATGCCATCGGCTTCGGAAAATGCTGCATTGAAATGGTCCGGGAAGGTCGCCGTCTCAGGAACTGCTCCGTTAAAGCTCCCATGAAGATTCGCGCACACGGTGGCAACTCATGACGTTAATCGAGGCGCCTTCACGCAGCAGCTTCGCCATAATACTAGTCCGGCATTTCTGAAGTCCGTTCCCCTAGTGGAATGCCGTGATGAGGAGCGAAAAGTTCCGCTATTCGGCGGGCGGGGGAACAAATTGTTCCTTTATGAAGCGGTGAAGACAAGTGAGAAGGCCCAAACGGAACGAAAAGTTCCGCTATTGGCCGAAAGCAGGCTGTATAATGGGGTGCCGGGCGGAATAAAGGAACGATTTGTTCCGTTACGCCCCTTTTTCGACGTCGCCAAGAGCGATAAAAGAACTTTTTGTTCCGTTTTTTCTGACAGGGTACAAAATTCCGTAGCCGGGTACTAGTCTTATCCGATGATTCTTTCCCGCTCCCCGGTCAAGCTCAGTCTGCCCCCGGCTGCGCCGCCTCCGCGTTCAACTCCGAAGCACGCGTCCGAATCTCTTCCAGACTGTCGCGCACCTCTTCGAGCGGCAGTCGGCCGGCCTCGAGCGTGTCCGCGTCCAATGTCAGCAGTCGCTCGTAAAAACGTTCGGCCTGCTCCAGCAGCCGTCCATAAGCGGATTGATCCTCCGCCTTATCGTCGCCGTAATGGTCGAGCAGCTCGAACAGAACGTCCTCGGCGTCGGCGAACCGTCCCGCCGTGTCGTAGTAAGTCCACAGCAGCTCCTTCGTGCCGACGGGCAGCTCGTAGCCGCCCAAACGGTTCAGCAGCTCTCCGACTTGTCCGCGGATGTCCAGCCATTCCGTGGCGGACTGCTCGCCTGCGGCCAAAAGCGTCAAATTTAAAGCTTTCAGGTTCAACCTATAGGCCTCGTTCTCGCGCTCGAGCATGGCGCAAAGGTCGGCCTCTTCCTTCATCAAGCCGGCGAGGATGAGCATTTTCTCCGCCGTCGCTTCCCCGTCCCGGTTCAGCAAATCGGTCATATCGCGCTCGGACAGCGCCCGGATCAAATTCGGATTGAGCCCGAACAACCGTTTATACGTTTCGCCCAGAAGCTCCATCGCCTCTTGCGGCTTCAACTGCTTCTTAAGGCCGAGCAGCACGCCCAGCGCGCTGCCGAACTGTTCGATCAAGCGCATGACGTAATCGTTGCGGAACATGCGGTTATCGCCTCCCTTGCTCTTCGTATTCATCTCCTAATACGATTTACTATACCACACGTTTCTCTTTCGCCGAATATCGGTTACACTAGGGGCAGTACAGTCGTTTCAGGAATGGAGGCGGAACGCCCCGATGATCATCGATATTTTCCAGGATACGGTATGTCCGTGGTGCCGGATCGGCAAGGCAAACTTGCTGCAAGCACTGAATATGCGCGGAGGGGAGCGTCCCCAGCTCCGCTGGAGAGCATTCATGCTCGATCCGAGCGTACCCAAGGACGGGCTTCCTTTCATGACCACGATGAAGAAAAAGTACGGCGAGCAATTTTCGCGGGAGGGCATGCTCGGTCGGGTTGTGGAGGCCGGGACGGCGGCAGGGCTGAACTTCGATTTCGATAAAGTCGAATATATGCCCAACACGCGACTCAGCCACCGGTTGATCGCCATCGCACCGGACGGGCCGAAGGCGGAATTGGTCGAAGCGATTCACCGGGCCTATTTCGAGGAAGGCCGCAATATCGGGAAACAGTCGGTGCTGCTGGAGATCGCGGACGGGATCGGGCTGGATGCCGGGCCGCTCGGCGCGAGGCTGGACCGCGGCGAGGGCGAAGCGCAGGTCGAGGAAGATTTTTCAATGGCGAGAAGAATCGGAGTATCGGGTGTGCCCTTCTTTATTATCGGCAACAAATTCGCGTTATCCGGAGCGCAGCCTCCCGAGTCTTTCCTGAAGGTGTTCGGGCGATTGGAGCAGCAATCATGACGATCGGATACAAAAAAGCCATGCGGGTTACCCCTGCATGGCTTTTTTGTTCTTTGCTGTATTGTTTCCGGTTATAGCGGCATTTGTTGTCGGTCGAATTGCTGGAGGAGCTCGGTGGCCCGTTCCACGTCATTCTTGTGAACGTCCAGCTTGAAGGTGGAACGGCCTCGGCTGGCCAATTCGGATTGGGCGATGCCCATTCCTGCCGCCGCCTCGACCTTGAGCCGGCATTTGACGTCATTCGTTTTCAGGTACGCATACTTGGCTTCCAGCTCGTTCTCGCCGTCGCCGCTTCCGACGAGCAGCGTCTTCCAGCCTGCGCCGCGTAGGGCTACCCACGCAATCAGGAGAAGCACTGCCAACAGCATAATCATCCATCCCATGATCCAACACCGCCTTCATTAAGATTGTCGGTATGAGTCTCTGGCAAGCGATTACGGTTTGCGATATAGTATTCGGTTCGTTGCGTCCGTTTCGGGGGGTACAATTATAATTTTTTTTGAAATCCGCTAATTCCGCCTGCTTACGTTCTCCAAACTTTCGTTTTTTCCTTCAGGTAGGCGGACGGAGGGACGCCGGTCACCTTCTTGAACACTTTATTGAAGTAAGATTGCTCGCAAAAACCCAAGTAATCGGAAATTTCCCCGACCGTCATTTGCGAATTGATCAAAAAGTTGCACGCCGCCGCAATCCGGATTTGCTGGCTATATTCCGTAATCGTCTGCCCCGTTACTTGGCGGAAGACGGTGCTGATATAATTGGGCGTGCGCTGGACCAGCTCGGCCAATGCGGCGATGGCGATATTTTCGCGGTAATGGTTCATGATATAGTCTTGAATTTGCGTCACGATGGCGTACGATTTCGTAGGCACTTTCCGGGAATCGACCTCGCCGTTTACGATACATAGCATTTCCAGCAGGATGCTGTGGTAGATCGTTTCATAGTAAGCCGGTTTTCTCAGCCAGTGCTGGGTTAGAAGAGAGAAGCGGTTTTTTAAATAATCTCCGTTGAACGGCTGTACGTACCGGTATTGATGGTCCCGCAGCAAGGGGATAAGGGGGTCGTCCCCCTCGAGCCGGAAATGCGCCGCGTACATATGGTGCGGATCGCGAGGCCCGTTGTGTCCCGATCTCATCGTGCCTTCCGGGACATAGACGACGTCCCCCTTATGCAGAACAAGCTCGTCGCCGTCCACCGTGTAGACGAAGGAACCGTCGGTTACGAGCAGCAGAATATGATTTTTGGTCAGGCTTGGAGGGATCGACCAGTTCGGCTCGCATCGCTCGAAATAAACGGCAATCGGTGAAATCATGTGCAGCTCCCCCGGTATGTCAGGTTACGGCTTTCACAGCCAGTATAATCGTAAAAGCGCTTACCTGTCCAACTTCCGGGATTCGACGGGGATCGTAGATTTATTCAAATAACCGTATTCATGTTCATGGAAACGCTTTCGTCAATAAGCTATGCTTAGACTGTATGTGGCCGCATACCGAACTGTCCGTTGCTCCCGAGAGGGTAAGCGTTTTCCTTTGTTGTTCAACCACTATTGGGGGGGAGATTGTATGAATATTATTCAAAAGAAAGGAAGCATGCTCTGCCTATTCGGTTTAGTAGGAGCGCTGCTGGCCGGGTGCGGGAGCTCGGCGGATACGAAGCCTTCCGCGCCTAACGCCTCGATGCCCCCGGCTCAGAATACGTCTCCTGCAACGCTGACGTTATACGTTATGGGCGGACTGACGGAGGTTTACGCCAAGCAATATATCGTCAGCCATATACAGAAGCAAATGCCGCATATTACGATGAACATTGTTGTCGAAGGCAAAGGCACGGCCCCGCAGGAGCTGGTCACGGCCGGAACGATTCCCGACCTGATGTTTTTCCCGAACAACCGGTTGTACGATATGAACGAATTGGGGCTGCTCGCCAATTTGGATCCGCTGGTGAAGTCGCATCAAATAGATTTGACCCGATTGGACGACGGCCTTGTCGACAGCATCCGCAAATATTCCGATAAAGGCGAGCTGCTGACGATGCCCTGGGGAACGGGCAATTACGCGCTTTACTACAACAAGGATATTTTCGATAAGTTCGCGGTACCTTACCCGAAGGACGGCATGACCTGGGATGAAGTGTACCAGCTGGCGACGAGGCTGACCCGCATCGACGGCGGCGTGCAGTACAAAGGCTTCGACTTTGCCCCCTCGAACTATCTCGGCTACAATCAGTTGTCCGCCCCTCTAGTGGATGCGAAGACGGACAAAGCCTCGTTTAACACGGACGCATGGAAGAAGCTGTTCGAGACGTTCGGCAGGTTCGTGATGATCCCGGGCAACAATACGGCGGGCAACAATAAAGAGCTGGAGGATTTCACGAAAACCCGGACGCTGGCCATGAGAGCGGGAACGACGATGCTCCCGCAGCTGCTGGCGCTGGAAAAGGAGGGCAACCCGATCAATTTCGATCTCGTCTCGTTCCCGGCTTTCCCGGAGACGCCGAAGACGAGTCTGCAATATTTGGCCAGCACGTTCGCGATCTCGACGCAAAGCAAATACAAGGACCAGGCGATGGAGATCATTAAAATTATGCTGTCGGACGAGGTGCAGAAGGAAGGGGCGGGCATTCTTCGGCTGACCGCCCTGAAAAGCGAGGAGGTCCGAGGCGCGACCGGAAAAGACTATCCTTCCATTTCCGGCAAGAACATCAAGGCGCTGTACGCGAACAAACTCGCGCCGACCAAGGAGGCGACCAAGTACGACGACATCGTCCGCAAGGCGCTGCCCGCCCATTTCAACAACTATGCTCAAGGTAAAAAGGATTTGAACACGGTGCTGCGCGAGGCGGAGGAAGAGGTCAACAAAAAGATAGCGGAACAAAAGGCGAAGTAGTCCGTCAGATAGGCCGGGGGTCCCCGGCAATAATCGCATAGCAGATCCGATGGGATATACACCGGCGTGCCGCAAGCGCCGGTGTTTTCGTGCTGCCGATGGTTTCCGCCGTTTGTGATACAATAGGTGGCAAAACGAAAGAGGCAAGGAGCGGACATTCATGATTCGGATCGGATTGGCAGGCTGGGGCGACCACGGGGCGTTGTATCCGCCGGGGACGGGAACGCAGGACAAACTGCGGCAGTACGGCAAAACGTTCCCGATTGTGGAGGTCGACAGCTCTTTCTATGCGATACAGCCCGAGCGGAACTATGAGAAATGGGCGCAGGAGACGCCCGCATCTTTCGGCTTTATCGTAAAAGCTTACCAAGGAATGACCGGCCATCAACGGGGCAAGCCGTCGCACGAATCGACCGGTGCCATGTTCGAGGCGTTCATCGCTTCGATCCGGCCGCTGCGCGAGGCGGGCAAGCTGAAGGCGGTGCTGTTCCAATACCCGCCCTGGTTCGACTGCACGCGCCCGAACGTGGACGAGCTGCGCCGCGCGAAGGAGCGAATGGGGGAGATGCCGCTGGCGCTGGAGTTTCGCAATCAGAGCTGGTTTTCCGAAGACATGCGCGAGAGAACGCTGACGTTCATGGAGCGGGAAGGCTGGGCGCACAGCATTTGCGACGAGCCCCAGGCGGGTGCCGGGTCGGTGCCGATCGTCGACGTGCCGACGCATCCGGGGCTGACGGTCGTCCGGTTTCACGGACGCAATACGGAAGGGTGGCACAGCAGCGGAGAACCGAACTGGCGGGACGTGCGATACTTGTACCACTACAGCCGGGAGGAGCTCGCGGAATGGGCCGGGCGGCTCGTGCGCCTGCAGGAGAGAACGGAAGAAATATGCGTGCTGTTCAACAACAACTCCGGGGGAGATGCGGCAGGCAACGCGCTGGAGCTGGCCGGCATGCTCGACCTCGGTTATCCGGAGCTGCCGGAGACTCCCTTGCAGCTTGACTTATTCGACGACCTATAATTTTCATATCTAATGCATATTAATGCGTATTTACGGATTGATACTTTCGCTTTTTCGAATTAATATTGGAATTGCATATGATTAGAATTAGATATGAGTTACTATTGAGATCCATTGCTAAAGAGGGGGGGGTTATTTTTAAGTATTGCGATTTTGATTTTAAAAATGCTATTCGGGGGACGCGCGGGCGAAATGTGCAACGACATATGCATCAGATATTGTGTACGATCTTCATTGAAAGCGTTTTATCTATGAAAATTTCGTTCATGATCACTTCGGGAGGTAAACGGTATGAAAAGAACATGGGCAGCTCTTATAGCGGCGTCGGCATTGACCGCTTCCACCGCATGCGGTTCAACCGGCGGCGACGGCAAAGCGGCGGAAAAAACGGCAAATTCTGCAGCGAAAAGCGATGAGCCCGCGGAGCTTACGTTTTATATGACCAGCAATAAAATCGAAGAGAAAGCGTTCAACGAGAAGTACGGCGACAAAATCCGCGAGAAGTTTCCCAAGTATACGATCAAGTACATTATGCAGGAGGATTCGAAAACGCTTCCAAATCTCATCGCGGCCGGACAGACGATCGATATTATGATCAGCTCGATCGGCCTTACCTCGGCCTTTCTGAACAATATGAATTTGCAATACGACATCAGCGAGCTGATCAAGACGAACGGCTACGATCTATCCAAGCTCGAGCCGACTTCGGTGGAAATTCAGCGCCAAATCGCCAACGGCGGCATGTACGGGCTGCCGATCGGCACCTCCTCGGCCGCGCTGTTCTACAATCGCGATCTGTTCGACAAATTCGGCGCCGCTTATCCGAAGGACGGCATGACGTGGGACGAAGTGTACGAGCTTGCCAAGAAAATGACCCGCAAGGAAGGCGATATCCAGTACAAAGGTCTGACGATGGCGTTCCAGCACCTGATGTTTCTGAATCAGAACTCCGCCGAGTTTGTCGATCTGAAGACGAATAAGTCGAGAATGACCGAGGAATCGTTCAAGAAGACGCTGTTGAACTATGCCCGTTTTTATCAAATCCCCGGAAACGAGCTGCCGAAAAACAAATTTACGCTGGCCTCTCAATCGACGCCATTTCTGCAGGACCATACGGCGGCCATGTACATTACGCTCAGCGCTCCGCCCAAGGACGATCCGACTTCCCCGAACTGGGACGTCGTACAAGTGCCATCGTTGACGGATAAGCCCGGGATCGGCATGCAATCGTATCCGACGTATCTCTACTTGACCAGCATGAGCAAAAACAAGCAGGCGGCCTTCAACGTGATGTCGTATTTGACCTCGAGCGAATACCAGCAATGGATGGTCGAGACAGGCGGCGGCTTCTCCTCGCTCAAGGATCCGAAGCTTTTGGAGACGTACGGCAAAAACGCGGCTTATTTGAAGGGGCGGAATTTGAAAAGCTTGCTGCCGAAAACGTTTGCGGCTCCCACGGTGAAAACGGAGTTTCAAGCGCTGGGCGATAAAGAGGGCTATACCGCTTTGGAAGATTATTTGAATGGTGTGGACATCAATACCGCGCTTCGCAGCGCGTCGGAGCGGCTGGATAAAGCGATTGCGGCCCAACAAGGCAAATAAGGCAAGCCTAGAAACCGTTGTCAAATGACGGGGGATGCGACTGGCTCCGGAATTCGCTGGGCGTCTGGCCGACTGCGCTCTTGAACGTCTTGCTGAATTGCGAGGAAGAGGCAAAGCCGATCTGGTAGGCGATGTCCGTCAGCGTCATTTCGGGGTGCTGCAAGAGCAGCCGTTTGCTCTCGAAAATGCGCTGCAGCAGCACGTATTTGTGATACGTCATCCCCTTTTCCCGCTTGAACGTGCGGATCAGATGATCGGGACTGAGGTGGAACAGGCCTGCCATATTTTTTAACGAAAGGTCTTCGTGCAGATGAGTATCGATGTAGGCGCACAGCCGGCTTATAGGTTCCTCGCCGTACATCCTGCGCGGCGAGCGCAGTGCGGCTGTCCGGTCCGGCTCCGACTCCAGACCTCTTCGAATGATGACGGCCAAATTCAGCAGTCCGGCGACGATCATTTGCTGCCAGCCGGCTTGCTGCTCCTTCATTTCCCGGTGCATCACGAACAGAAGCTGCTTGATCGACAAGTACGTATCCGGCTGCAGCTTGATTTGATGGCAGGAGGAGTCCGGGAACAAGCAAAAGTCCGGATTCGGCAGCAGCGAGGATAGTCTACGCTCATCGATCAGAACCACCATCCTCGTATAGGAGCGCGACGGGTCGATATAGACCTGATGGGGCAGCTTCCCCGGAAAAATGAGAAGCTGCCCCGGCGACTGCCTGAGTATATTTTTATCGACTACGAACGTTCCTTGGCCTTCCAGCGTCAAATTCAGCTCGATGCCGGGCTGGACGTGCAGCTTATGATTATGCGTGCTCAAAAAATCGTGGCGCAAATAGACGGGGAAATCTTCAAGCCATTTCTTGACGGAATCGTTCCAAGCCGGCAATTCGTTGATTAGCGAACGGTCCAGTTCCATTGCAAGCGTCCCCTTTCCCGACCCGGTCCGGAAGGACGAAAGCCCTTCCCTTCTCCCCATCATAATAAACGACTTTGGAAAAAGCAATATGACGGACGGGACTGGGACGCGTGATCGCTGGCTGTATGGTCGGCGGACTCCGGTTATTTTTTAATCGCCGCCTCGATCGCCTTGTTGGCGTTTTCTTCGGTGTCGCGCAAAGCGGTGTTGACGTCCTTCTTGCCCGTGGCGACATCGACGATGGCGACGGCCAGGTGCGAGCGGACGGTGCCGTCATACTTCGTAACCCGGATCGGCTTGCCGATCGTATCCGCGAAGACGGCCTTCGTATAATTGGTGCCCTTCAGAAACGGGAGCTTTGTGCCGAATTCCTTGACGATGCTTTCATCCTTCAAGACGGGAACGCGTCCGACGCGAGCGCTCTCGGTCTGCATTTCGTTCGAGAGGAAGAACGAGACGACCTTGAACGCTTCGTCGCGATGCTGGCTGCTCGGAGGGATGGCCAGGAAAGGCGCGTTCATTTGCGAACCGACGTTCTCCATGCCGGTAAAGCGCGGGTTCGACACCACGTCCCAGTCGAGTCCGTTCTCGATGGCGGCCGGCAGCAGCTCCAGCGGGCTCGGTCCGCCTCTCATCGCGAGCGTCTGCTGCTTGAAGAACAGGTCGTCCTCCTTGGCGTTCACGATATCGTTGTTGTTGGTGCGGTAGAAGCCGGCCATCGTTTCCAGCCATTTTTTCCATGGGTCCGTGTTGACGATCGCTTTGTTCGTATTCGGATCGACGAACGGCAGTCCGATCTGGTTTTTGTAGATCAGATTCAGGCCGGAGTAAGCGTACCCTCTGTATTGGATGCCGCCTTCCGTCCGGGATACTTTCTTGATCAGCTCGTTCATCTCATCCCAGGTCATGCCGTCTTTCGGATATGGAACGCCGAACTTATTGAAAATGGTTTTGTTGTAAATCAATACGTTATTGTTCAGCTCGTAAGGCATTACCGGAACTTCGCCCTTGTCCGAGTACATTCTGGCAGATTCCAGCACGCCCGGAGCGAGACGGTTCAGGTCGAATTTGTACTTGGAGATCAAGTCGGACATGTCGGAGACGAGCTGCAGATCGAGCGCTTTGAACAATCCGCCCGCCGAGTAGGCGATCAGGTCGAGCTTGACTCCGGAGGCGATCACGTTCTCGATCGTTTCATTTAAGTACGGATTTAAAATGATGTTGTATTGCTCTTTGATTCTCGCTTTCCATTCTTCCATCAGCGAGCCGGAGTAACCGTTGTAGAAAAAGTTGATCGTGACGGGCTCCTTGAGCTTTTCATCGATCGATGCCGCGGCCGCCGCTTGCTCGTTCGGCTTGTTCCCGGCCGCCGTTTCGCCCGTCGTGCCCCCCTGACTGCCGCATGCGGCCAGCATTGCGATGATCGGCACTATAGCGACACCTTTTTTGATCAATGCTTTCATTGGCAGACACCTCTTTGTTAGTTTTTAACGAGGCTCCCATGCCAGCCCGATTCCCTGCTTGACAAGCAGCTGCTGAAACGACTCCAGAAGCTCCGCGTCGTTTCGGACCGCACGCGGCCGAACATTGCGCTCGTGGCAAAAGGCGGCCAGCAAGCCGGCCGATTCGCCGATGTTCCACTCCACCGGATGCAGCCGGTAGCAGCCGTTCGTAATGTGGGTCGTGCCGATGTTTTTGCAGGCGGCGAGCAGATTGTCCATCCGGATCGGAATAAGGCTGCCGAGCGGAATTTGAAACGGCAGCGGCGAGAAATGGATGTAGTGGCGGTTGCCCGTGCTCGGATGCAGATCGATCGCGTAATAGCCGATGCCGACCGAGTCGGCGAATGTTTCCGCACGGCCGTCGCTATGGAACGGGGCCGTCACATGCTGCTCGATCACGGTGAACTCGGCCTTGATCCGTCTCGACTCGCGAATGTACGGGTACTTGGCCAAGCCGTCCGGCGTTCCGAATACATCCTTGCGCAGCCGCAGTCCGGGATAGCCGATTTTGCCGTCCGGGCGGGGCGCTTCCGTCTGCATCCAGTACAGCAGCGACAAGCTGAGCTGCTTGGCTCCTTCCAGATGGCGCGCCTTCTCCGCTTCGCTCACATCGATGATCGGGCCGAGGAAATAATCGTTTTGCGGCCAGTTTACGACGGTGATATCGCTTTCATACGTCCCGGCGATAAAGTGGGATTTGTCCGCGATCCGGCGGTAGTTGAACAAGCAGTAGGCGTCCTTTTCCGGGAAAAGGGAGTATTGTCTCGCCGCATGGGTGACGGGGTGAGGCCCGATCCAATCGAACATGGGCGCCGGCCAGAAATCCGGACGGTAGCTGCGCCAAAACGCATAGTCTGCCGGCTTGCCGATCGTATGGTCTTCGCCCTCCCGGTAGTCTACGGCGAAGCAGTGGGTGATCGCTTGCATGTCCATCGGGTTGGGGGCGCCTTCCAGGGCGTGAGGCTCTCCGGTCTGCTCCCGGGATTCCGCACCCGTTACATATTCCGCCCCGGCCATCGGCAGCAAATCCCCGCATTCCGTCGCATCCAGAACATAAGGGGCGACTATGGTCAAAAGGTCTCCGGATTCCAGGCAGCGGACCGTAACCGAACGGATCGAGTCTCCCTCCGTCTCGACCGAATTCGCCATATGACGAAGAAGAATAACGAGACGTCCGCTATGGACGTAGGGCGCGGCCATCTGCGTGAGCACCGCGAGCGCAGTTCTCGGCTCATGGCTGATCCGGCTGACCGAAGCGCTTCCGGGGTTCAGGTGCCGTGCCGACCGCGCATCCTCCGTCAGCGGAAAATGGCTGCGGTAATAGTTCCTTACTCCGTCCCGGAACTGCCGGTATGTGCGCGTGCAGCCGGCCGTTTCGATCCAGGGATGCTCGTCGGGCGGTACGCCCTGACTCGTCACCTGGCCGCCGATCCATTCCGTTTCTTCCGTCAATATGACGTTTTTGCCCATTGAGGCCGCTGCCAGCGCGGCCGCGAAGCCGCCCAGTCCGCCGCCGATAACGGCTATATCCGCGTGCAATTCCTGTTTCATGCCATCCTCCCGTTTGCTGTATCGCTATTAGTTTGTGGAGATCAAACCAACTATACATCCGGCGCCTTTCCCGGTCTATTCGATAATAGACGCGATCTTTGTGCATTATCGACATTCGGGAAACGGCTGGAAATCGATTCGGAGACGGGGGAGGATGCTTGAAGCGGGACGGCGTTTTCGATATGCTATATTTTAGGAAAAAGACTGAGGGGTAGCACAATGGCGGAGAAACCGAGCAGAAAAACATTCCGGGTCCGGTTGGACGAGATGGTCGACCTGTTGCGCGAAGAAATATGGTCGGGCAAGCTTGGCGTCGACAAGTACTTGCCGTCGGAGGCCGAGCTGGGGAAGCAGTTCCAGCTGAGCAACAACTCGGTGCGCAAAGGACTGGACGTGCTCGTCCAAGAAGGGCTGATCGAGAAAATCCCCAAAGTCGGCAATCGCGTCGTCTCTCCGACTCCGGATACGAACACGGTGGTCCGATTCGGATATCACGGAACGATAGCGATGGAGACCGGCATCGAACGTTTGCTGGAAAAATTCCATAAGCGTTATCCGCACATTCAGGTACAGACGCTGAAGGTGCCGACCTACAACTATTTCAGCTTCTATAAAGAATATATGGAGGCGAATCTGCTCGACATTTTTACGATGAACGACTACAACTTCGGCGTCTTGCTGGAGCACGATGCGGTCGATCTTCTCGAACCGGTGGAGACCGATGCGGACCATTACCCGTTTCTTACCGAACCGTTTATGGCGGGAGGAGAGCAGCTCGTTCAGCCGCTTATCTTTACCCCGCTCATTTTATGCTACAATAAGGAGCATTTTCTCGAAAACGATTTGCCGGAGCCGGATAGCGGCTGGACGTGGGACAAGCTGTTCCGCGTTGCCGAGCGTCTGGCCGTCGTGAATGAGCGGTACGGGTTTTATTACCACATGCTGGCGCGCAACCGATGGCCGCTTTTTCTGCTGCAGAGCGGCATGAAGTTCGAGAAGGACGAACGGGGCTTGTACAAGCTGGATTGCGACAAGCTGATGGAGGGCTTGGACGTATGCAAAAGCTTGCTGGAGATGGAGAATGTGTTCCCGTCGATGCTGTCCGCCAGCAACGCCGATGCCGAGGAGCTGTTCCTCCAGCAAAAAGTGTCGATGATCATCACGTCCTATTCGGCATTAAACGAGTTGAAGGATGCGGATTTTCCGTTCGATATCGCTCCGCTGCCATCCTTGCGGGATTTCCGCACTCTCATGATCGTGATCGGGCTGGCCATCAACCACAAGTCCAAGGTGAAGGAGGCGGCGAAGCTGCTTGGCGACTTTTTGCGTTCCTACGATTCCCAGCTCGGCATTCACCGCCATACGCTGAGCATTCCGGCCAACAAACGGGCGGCCGAATGGACGGGGGAAGAGAAGCTGTCCAGGCCGTCCCGCTATTATTTGTACCGGGAAATTATCCCGACGTTCCGTCTCGCCTCCGAGCTGAAGCTGAGCTCGAACGAGCTGAGTGCGGTATACCGGGAAGCGAAGCTGTATTGGTCGGGACTATACGACAGACCGACCGTGTGCCGCAATATCGAACGGGCTTTGAATGCGCCGAAGCCTTTGATTGCCGCAGAACAGGTCCGGGAATCGTAAATCAATAATCCGTCCTGAGCACGGACCGCTTCCACAGCTCGAACGGATTGTCGCCAGGCGTCCCGACCGCAAGACGGATCATCGGGAGACGGCGTTCCGTCACCGGTTTCGGTATTTCCTCATAAATCAGAGAGTCGTCAAAGCCGGCATCGGCAGCATCGTTCCGGTCAAAGCCGTAATAAACCGCGCGCACTCTGGCCCAGTAGAGGGCGCCGAGGCACATCGGACAAGGCTCGCAGCTCGTATATACGTCGCAATCGGTTAATTGGAAGTCGTTCAGGTTGCGGCATGCATCGCGAATCGCCTGCACCTCCGCATGAGCGGTCGGATCGTGGGCGGACGTTACCTCATTCACTCCGCGGCCGACGATTCGTCCGTCCTTGACGACGATG
Organism: Paenibacillus hemerocallicola; assembly: GCF_006265175.1. Taxonomy (GTDB): domain Bacteria; phylum Bacillota; class Bacilli; order Paenibacillales; family NBRC-103111; genus Paenibacillus_AB; species Paenibacillus_AB hemerocallicola. The sequence goes on from NZ_VDCQ01000021.1 coordinate 71,327, forward strand.
GCTCCGAACGGACCTCCCCGCGTACCTTTCGCATTGTTGCAGGCCATGGCTATCGCTTCTTGCATGAATTGTTCCTCGTTCATTCCTTACCCCTCCTGTATGCCGTCTCTACCGCTTATTCTATGATCGGCAGCCTTCATCGTGACTTATACACGAAGACTACCAGCATCGGGTCCGCACTGCAACGTATAAAATCGGATCACAATCGTCATAGTAAGACGTGAACCGCTTAAAACCACAGAACCCGGACAACAGGAGGGTCACGCACATGACCAAGACGAGGTACGATTCCAGCCTGCAGTCGCAAAATCCGATCTCGCAAGCGCAAAATTCGGTTGAGACGGCGCACAATGCCGTATCACAGGCTCAGTCGCATCCGACGGAACAGACGATAGGGCAGGCGGACAACGCGATCGCCAAAGCCGAGCGCGCCATCGATCAAGCCGGCTTGAGCCATAATCAGGCGCCGGTCGAGCTGGCCGAAGAAATGCTTGCGGAAGAGAAGCGGGAGCTGGGCGATTTGAAGCAGAGCGGGCAAGCAAGCCGCGAATCATAAGCGGCAGGCCGATTACGGCCCGGCCAACGTACGGCGTCGGAACATAAATGGTTCCGGCGTTTTTTCGTATGGAGCATAGTCCGGCGGGGAAATTGGAAACATAAGTATAAACGACTTGTTGTTTCCGGGAGGGGGAGGGCATGAGCCGAGCAACGAAGGGCGGTTCGCCGAAGGAGCCGGTCAAGGACGATCTGTACATCGATCAGTTGAAAAAGGTGCCTTTCAGCGGAAAGATCGAGGACGATGAGAACGAACTGAACCGCATCATGGCGGAAAGCTCGGATTTCGTCATACGCCAATTCCGTATGGAGAACGGCATCAAGGCGATTGTTTGCTATGTCGACGGGTTGTCCGATACGGAGCTGGTCGATCGCGTAATCGCAAGCCTCATGATCCGCAAAGGCGACCGCGTCCTGCTGGACGAGCTGCACAACCGCAACTTGCCCGTATCCCAAATTTCCGAAGCGGACAGCTTCGGCGAAATGATGCAGCTGGTGTTGGGCGGGGATGCCGCTCTGCTCGTGGACGGCAACGACCGGGCTCTGGTTATGGGATTGCGGGGGGCGGAGCACCGTAACGTTTCCGAGCCGGAGACGGAATCGGCCGTGCGCGGCCCGCGGGAGGGCTTTACCGAGCTGCTGCGTACGAACACGGCGCTGATCCGCCGCAAAATCAAATCGCCGCGGTTGAAAATGAAGCCGATGGTCGTCGGCAAAGAAACGAATACCGATATCGTCGTCACGTATATAGACGGCTTGGCCGATCCCGGGCTTGTGGAGGAGGTCGTGCGACGAATCGAGGCGATTGACATAGACGGCATACTGGAATCGGGCTACATCGAGGAGTTGATTCAAGATCACGGCTATTCGCCGTTTCCGCAGATCATGTACACGGAAAGGCCGGATACGGCGGCAGGCGCTTTGCTTGAAGGCCGGGTGGCGATCGTGACGGACGGAACTCCGTTCGTGCTGATCGTGCCGGTCACATTCTGGTCTTTCCTGCAGGCGAATGAGGATTATTACGAACGATTTCAAATCTCCACCCTGCTCCGCATGATTCGCATCCTGTTCATGGTAATCGCGCTGACGACACCCGCCTTGTACATAGCGGTAACGACGTTTCATCAGGAGATGCTTCCCACGACTTTGCTGCTTAGCGTAGCGGCCGCGCGCGAAGCGATTCCGTTTCCGGCGGTAGTCGAGGCGCTTATTATGGAGCTGTCGTTCGAAGCGCTCCGCGAGGCGGGCGTCCGGCTGCCGAAGGCGGTAGGCCAGGCGGTCAGCATTTTGGGAGCGCTCGTGGTCGGCCAGGCGGCGGTGGAGGCGGGCATCGTATCCGCCCCGCTCGTTATCGTCGTATCGATTACCGGGATCGCTTCGTTCGCGATTCCGAAGTTCAATGCCGCCATCTCCGTCCGTTTGCTGCGCTTCCCGCTCATGCTGCTCGCCTCCGTATTCGGGCTATACGGCATCGTGCTGGGAATTATGCTCATCATCGGCCATATGGCCCGGCTGCGCTCCTTCGGCATCCCGTACTTGGCGCCCATGAGCCCGTTGACGTTCGGCGATTTGAAGGATACGCTCGTTCGCGCACCGTGGTGGACGATGAAGCGGCGACCGCTGTCGCTCAATGTGGCCAATCTTACCCGATTGGGCGAAGAAACCTCGGGCGGGCACGGAAATAAACAGGCGACGGGGGATCGGGATGAAGCCGGGCAACAACACAAGTAAGCCGCGCCGCAGCATGATGCTGCCGGCTGTGCTTGTCGCTGCCGTTCTGGTTACGGGCTGCTGGGACCGGACGGAGGTGAACGATATCGCCATCGTGCTGGCAAGCGGCATCGACAAGGAGAAAGACGGCTATCGGGTCAGCATACTTGTACCGCTGCCCGGCAATATGGGCGGGGCGACCGGCGGAGGCGGGGGCAGCGGCGGCAACCGGCCTTACACGATCGATTCGGAAACGGGCCGCACGGTGCGGGAGGCATACACGAAGCTGCAGAGCCGCCTTTCCCGCAGGCTCTTTTCCGGTCACCGCAAAGTATTGTTGATCGGGGAAGAGGCGGCCAAGGACGGATTGACGGAAATTATGGATATTGCCGGCCGGGTGGCGGAGAACCGTTTGACAAGCTACATCGCGGTGTCCAAAGGAAAAGCCTACGAACTGCTGAATGCCGCGCCCAAGCTGGAGCGCTTCTCCACCGAGGCTCTGCGGGAGCTGCTGAAGTCCGACGCGGCCATTTCGATACAGGTGAAGGATGTCGCGCTCGAGCTGAGCGGAGAAGGCCAGGACACGCTGCTGCCGTATGTGGAGGCCGTGAAAACGGAAGGCAACAACAAGCCGAACGAGGAGCTGCAAATTAGCGGATACGTCTACACGTCGGGGGGCAAAATGGCCGGCATTGCCAAAGGGGACGCGGCGAACGGCATCCGGTGGCTCAAGAAATCGTTCAAGCCTTATTTGGAGACGGTAAGCGTGGGGGATAGCTTCGCGAGCGTCACGATCCGCAGGGGCAAAAGCTCCATTAAGCCATATCTCGTCGACGGCAGCATCCATTACAAAATCAAAGCGCAAGGCGAAGGAACGATTATCGAGGCGTCGGATAGCCGGGAATACGAGGAAAGACAAAATGTCGAGCTGCTGGAGCGGCAGCTGGAGAAAAAAATTACGAATGATATATCGGCCGTGGGAGACATCATCCGCAAGAAGCGCAGCGATATTCCCGGTCTCGGTGCGCTGCTCGGCCGGACGTATCCTTCGCGCTGGCGCGAAGAGTGGGGGCCGGACTGGCCCGACGCCATCGGGCGAATTCAGCTTCGCGTGCAAGTAGACGTGAATGTGAACCGGACCGGCATGTTCTCCAAAAATGTTGGCGCGAAGGAGCAGCCGGATGAATGACGCGTTATTCGCGGTATTGGTATGGATCGGCATCGGAATGACCGTGGCGCTGCAGTGGAAGCCGTTGCGGTCCTTATCCGCCGCGCAAAGATGGATATTTGTTTCATTGGCCGTATCGAGCGCGGGGATGTACGTCCTCTATTGGCTGGGCCTTGCATGGCCGATGCCGGCCCGCATCGTCTGCGAGTATGTGGCCCCGTATGTGGAGCGGATCGTAAAGGGGGGATCGTGACGTGGCGAAGGAACAAATCAGCGGCTACCAGCTCTTTATGCTGAGCACAGTCCTTTGCATGGCCTGCGCGATGGGCAGCCTGTTCAAGACACTGGCCATGGTGTCCGGACAGGATGCATGGTTCGACTTCATGTTCTCGATGCTGTACGGCTGGCTCGTCGCTTACTTGCTGTACCGGCTCGCGGCTGCCTATCCGGGCAAAAACATGTTCGAGATATGCGAGATCGCCTGCGGCAAATGGTTGGGCAGGCTGCTGAACGTTATCGTGCTTATGCACGTGATGCATTTGCTTGTACGAGATTTGCGCTTATTCGGCGACTTTATCGGGACGTCGGTGTTGCAGCGGACGCCTACGGAGTTTATATACTTGTCCGCCATGCTCGTGCTGATTTATTACGCGACCGGAAATTTCGAGGAGTTTTCGCGTTCGGTCAATTTGCTGTTTCCGGTTATTTTGCTCAGTCAGCTATTAATGCCCTTTCTCCTGGTCAACGAGATCGAGCCGAGCCGCCTCCAGCCCATGCTCGCCCAAGGACCCGGCGTGATCGTGAAGGGCGGGGCGCTTAGCGCCGGCTGGGCAGCCGACATATTCGTATTCGGGGCGTTTTTGAACTATTTGGGCAGCGCCCGGCAATTTTATGTGTCGTTGAAATTCGGAATCGTCTTTTCGACGATTTTGCTGACCGTTCTTATGCTGCTGAATGTGACCGTTCTGGGAGCGACGACGACCGCCAGGGCGATGTATCCGATCTTTACGTTGTCGGAGCAAATCAATATTACCGATTTTTTGGACCGGCTGGATGTGCTGCTGCTCGGATTTTGGATGCCGTCCTACCTGATGAAAATGATCCTGCTCTATTTCTGCTTCATGGCCGGGCTGTCGTCCATGCTCGGCACAGGCAAAATGCGGGGGATCAATGTGATGAGCGGCTGGTTCGCCTTGATGCTGACGCTGGTTTCGTTCAAAAGCGTCATGGAGGCGTACCGGTTCGGCAGCTATGCCGCTTTTCCGGTAGCGCTCGTTGTCCAGCTCTGCTTTTTCGTTCCCGTCGTGACGGGCATGCTGATCCGGAAACGCGGCAAGCGGAAACGGTCGCGACGGCCGAAAGGAAGCTTGGTTGCCGCAGCGGGCGGCTGGGTGTCGGTTGTAGTGGCGTTGGCGGCGCTCGGAATCGGGTGCTATACCGGACCTGTATATAAGGCTTACGGGATACTCGGGGCGGCGGCGTATGCCGCGGCGTTGGTAGGTGTAGCCGTGTTCGGAGCGATCGAATTTTGGCGGGCGAACCGGATCGTCCGCAAGCCCGCGGGCGGTCAGTAGAATAGGTATTGCTTCCTCTCATTCCCATATGATAGATTCAGAGTGCACGGCTTAGTTTTGGGGAGAGAGGAAGCGAATGCATGAAAAGGGGAACATTACCGGGCAAGGCGCTCCTGTGGCTGCTGATCGCAGGATTGATCAGTGCCCTCGGAGGGGCTTCTCCGGCTTCGGCGGCGGAATCGGGCGACATTCCGAGCGTGATTCAACAAGTGACATCGTCCGTCGTCGCCGTTATTGGCAAGCCCGGGGAGGATGGGGGAAAGCCGTCCAACCGGTTTGACTTGGCGCACGGTACGGGGGTAGTCGTCAAATCGGACGGGTATATCGTGACGAACGCGCATGTCGTGAAAGATATGAGCAACATTGTCGTTGTAACGTCCGACGGCAAGTCGTATCCAGGCAAAACGACGCATTTCGATGAGGAAAGCGATTTGGCGCTCGTCAAAATCGAAGCGACGAATTTGAAGCCGGCCGAATTCGCGGCCACGAGCGATGTGAAGGTGGGAGAGACGGTCATCGCGATCGGCACCCCGATCTCGTTCGCCCTGCGCAACTCCGTTACGGTGGGCATCGTCAGCGGACTGGAGCGGGCGGTCAATTCGAAATATCAGCTGCTGCAGACGGACGCTGCAATCAATCCCGGCAACAGCGGCGGCGCGCTCGTCAACATGAAAGGCAAAGTGGTCGGCATCAATACGATGAAGTTCGTCGATTACTCGATCGACAGTCTCGGCTTTGCGATTCCGGTCGATACGGTCCAATATGTGTTGAATCATTTTTTTACATACGGCAAAGTAATGCGGCCCTATCTCGGCATAGAGCTGGAAGAAAGCTGGGAGGCGGTCGTCGGCCTGCCGACGCAGGAGGAGCTGCGGGTCGCCTATGTCGATCCCGATTCCCCGGCGGCCAATGCGGGCATCAAGCAAGGGGATACGCTCCTCAAGTTCGATCAGTCCTCGATCAAGACGATCATCGAATACAATGAGCTGATGAAAAAATATTTGCCCAAGCAAACGGTGAAAGTGACGCTCAAATCCGGCGGCCAGACGGTAGTCCGCGAAGTCGTATTGGGCGAAGATACGAGCGGCGGCTCCGACTGGGTACAGTCGTCCGACGGCTCCTATATCGACTCGGACCGCGGCAAGACCCGCATCGGGGACAGCCATTTCGGCTGGTCGCTGAAATATCCGGCCGGGCTGATCAAATCGCGGCAGACCGATGAAGGCAATAACGTCTTGTTCGCCGACTCCAAAGGGGAGTTTGCCCTGAGCGTTACCGTGGAGGAGAAGCAGAGCACGGATCTGTCCCCGGTCGGCCTGATCCGCAAAGCGCTGTCCAAATCGGGCGATACCGTTCTGGAGAAGCAGTACGTGGACCGCGGGGAAGGCTCTTACGCGAAGATCGTAGGCAAAACGTCGTCGGGCTCGTATTACGAGACCAGAGCCTTTCTGAAAGGCAGCAACATTTATTATGCGCTCCTGTACGTGCAAAGCGAAGAAAACTACAAGAACAGCTTCAAGCAAAACACGTATCTCGATTTGCTGGACAGCTTCCGGCTGACGTTCGACGCGAGCGACGAGGCGTTGAAGGACATATCCGTCTACAAGGACGGCGATACGTCGTATACGAACGAATACGGGCTGACGTTCGAGCTGCCGACCGACTGGAGCGAGGACGCCTACTCCGACGAACCGTCCTATTCCAACAAGGACCATACGGTGCAGGCGGCATTCCGGGTTACATCCGCATCCTCCGGGGATACGCTGGATGCCTGGACCGAGCGCGAGCAGAAACGGTTCGCGGACAGCTACGCGGAAGGAAGCCGCAAAATGGTCGGCTGGCACGAGTTCGAGCTGAACGGGGGAATTTCCGCGAAGGAAAACCGGTATTCGGCGGCAGAGGGAGAAGATTGGGAGACCCGTCATTCGATCTACTTCATCAAGGACAAGTACAAGTACGAGATCGACGTGACGTACTCGGAGCAGGACGGAGGGGCCGATCTCGAGGATTTCCTCCGCAAATTCAAGGCATCCTTGTCCGTCTCCAAGGACGATATCAATACGAGCCTCGGCTTTATTCAAGACGAGCACGAGCTGCTTGATCCCGATCGGACGGTCACCCTGCGCAACGAGAAATACAAATACTCGGTGAAAATTCCGGAAACCTGGGAATCCGCATCCGCATACTACGGGTCGGAAGGCGAGGAGGACGTCGCCTACTCGTTTACCGGCGGCATGTTCGAAATCGAATCGGACGATCGTGCCCGGATGGACGATGTCGTGGAGGAATTGGAGCAGTCTTACAAGAAAAGCTCCGAGAACGACAACAAATTCAAATACGAAAGTACCGATGCAACGGTATTCGAACAGCCGGCCAAAAAATTCGATGTCGAGTACAAAAAGAAAAAAGCGCCTTATAAGGAAACGGTGTACGTGTTCGCCAAAGGCAATATCGTCTATACGGTGACGATGCGTCTGGAAGACGCGGCGAATACGGAGGCGAACGCCAGCCGACTGGAGCAAGCGTTCCGGTCGATCGCGCCGGATTGATACGAGCAGGGGTTCTCCCGGAGCGAAGAGCCCTGGGGAGTCCCTGCTTTTCTAGCTTCCACAACCATGCATGAGGAGGGATTCGTATGAATTGGGAAATATACGATGCGGAAATGGTATACAGCAAGGAAGAAGGCTATCTGGGCAAAGTGCGCTTTATATTGGAAGGACAGCGCTCCCGCTATGAAATCACGCTGCAGAGCAAGAAGGGCAACGAATGGAGCTACAGCTTGAATTTCACCGAGGAATCCGGCATCGAGGCGGAAATCGAAGTTGCCGAGAAGCGGCTCGAGGAGGACGACGAGCTGTTCGACGCATTGGTGGAAGCGGCGAAGAGCAAGCTCCGGTGACGTGCGCACGCTATACTGCAAAGATGACGGGAGGAACGAGGGAATGGAAACGTTTCGCGCTTTATTCGTCGAGAAGGAAGAGGAGCGCTGCATCACCCGGGTCAGGACGATTACGGAGGACGATCTGCCTCCCGGGGAAGTGACGATCCGGGTCGCCTATTCCGGCGTCAATTACAAGGATGGGCTCGCAGTCCGGGCAGACGGGAAAATTGTGACCGCATACCCGTTCATCCCGGGCATCGATTTGTCCGGTACGGTGGAGCAATCGGCGGATGGGCGGTTTCGGCCGGGCGATCGCGTGTTGGTTACCGGCTACGGGCTGGGCGTGTCCCATTTCGGCGGCTATAGCGAGGTGGCGCGCGTTCCCGGCGACTGGGTCGTGCCGCTGCCGGTCGGACTGAGCCAACGCGAAGCGATGATTATCGGGACGGCCGGGTTTACGGCCGCCCTATCGATCGAGCGTCTGCGGGAACACGGCGTGCTTCCTGGATCGGGACCGATAGCCGTTACCGGTGCGACCGGCGGCGTGGGCAGTATGGCGGTAGCGCTGCTGGCCTCGCTGGGGTACGAAGTGGCTGCCGGGACGGGCAAGGCGGATGCGGCGGACTTTTTGCGGGAGCTCGGAGCGACGAGCGTGCTCGGCCGGGACGAAATCGCCGGAGCGGTTCGCAAGCCGCTGCAGAAGGAGCGTTGGGCGGGTGCCGTCGACCCGGTGGGAGGACCCGGGCTTGCAGGGCTTCTAAGTGCCGTACATTACGGAGGGGCCGTCGCGGTTAGCGGGTTGACCGGCGGTACCGACGTGCCGGCGAGCGTATTTCCATTTATTTTGAGAGGCGTCAGCTTGGTGGGCATCGATTCGGTCCGTTGTCCTCACGAGGTTCGCGTGCGGATCTGGCAGCGGCTGGCGCGGGAATGGAGACCTGCCGACGGATATGATCGGCTGATCGCGGGCGAAGTGGGACTCGATGGGCTCGAGAATTCGCTCGCTTCGATTATCGGAGGAGAGCTGAAGGGGCGGATTCTGGTAAAATTAAGTTGAATTTTTGCCGGATTGCGGCGGGCAGGCACTAGCCAGCATACCGGGAGGTTGTGGTAAAATAGTCCTATATGCCTAACCGATAAGGGGATAGCGTTCTATGAAATTCCATGGATTTGTCGGGCCTCTGCTTGCCGTTGCGATTCCGCTGCTGCTGTTCGAGTATTTGCGGACTTGGTCTTCCCTCGACGTCTCTATGAACCATCCGCACGGGCATTTCTACATAGTCAGCTCCGTCGCGCTGCTTGCGACCGTTATCGCCTTGATGGTGGGCATCGCCGGTAGCCGGCTGCGGAACATCGAGATCAGCTTTTTGTCCCTGGCCTTTATCTCTCTCGCCGAAATGTTCACCGTCCATGGCTTCTCTACGCCCGGACTCGTCATGAGTCCTTCCTCGCTGCCGGGAATATCCGCGCAGCTGAGCGTGCTCCTGGCGGCTCTGTGGCTATCGCTATCCTCCTTGTCGTCCGATCATCCTATCGTAGCCTGGTTATCCCGTTGGAAACATGTTCTGGTCCCGGTCTGGACCGTCGCTCTCGGCTGCTTCGCCTTGATCGGCATTTTGTTCCCGGATATGGTCAGCTTCGTCCCATGGAATCGCGATCCGATCAGAGCGATCGTTACCGTGACCACCATCGGTCTGAATCTGATAACGATGTACCGGTATTACCAATCGTACCGGTATTCCCGCTTTCCTCTGCAGCTATCCATCGTGTATAGCTCCGGATGGCTAATCGCCGCGCAGCTGATTATGGTCTCCGGCAAAACGTGGATGCTCAGCTGGTGGCTGTACCATTTCCTGCTGCTGGCCTCCATGCTGGTCATGATCATAGGGCTCGTGCTGCAATATGCGTCGAAGAAATCGATCTCGGGCGCCATGAAAGCGCTGTTTACGAAGGACCCGATCGAAAGAATTACGAACAGCATCTCCCCGAGCGTCAAGGCGCTTATTTTGGCCACGGAGACGAAAGATCCGTATACGGCCGGCCACAATTTCCGGGTGACGATGTACGCGCTTCGTCTCGCCGAGGAAATGCAGGCGTCTCCGGAGCAATTGCGGGCATTGGCGCAAGGGGCGATCGTGCACGATGTCGGGAAAATCAACGTCCCCGATTCGATATTGAACAAACCGGGCAGGCTGACCGACGAGGAACGGACCGTCATCGAGCAGCATCCGGTCAAAGGCTATGAATTGTGCCGGAATCTCGGCTTCATGAAGGAAGAGCTGCAAATTATAAGATCGCACCACGAGCGGTGGGACGGGAAAGGCTACCCCGACAAGCTGCAAGGGGAGCAAATTCCCCTGCTTGCGCGGATCATCGCCGTAGCGGACGTATATGACGCGCTTTCCTCGAACCGCTCCTATCGTCAGGCGCGGTCGCACGCGGAGACGATCGCCTTTTTGCAGGAGCATAAAGGAACCCATTTCGATCCGGTTTGCGTGGAAGCGTGGACGCGGCTCTGCGAGCGGGACCCGCAAGTATACCAATACCCCGCCAGAATGATTCAGGAGGGGGGCATGCCGGCGGCAGTGGCGGCTTCGGGCGGCGTTTCGATATGAGGCACGCGGCCGGCGGTCGCAGGAGTCTACTTCTGAGGCTCGTATAGCCGCGAGCGCGTCTTCAACCATCGGAATAGGTGCACGAATACGACCTTCAGAACGGCGTAGCCCGGTATGGCCAGAATCACACCCAAAATGCCGAACAATTTGCCCGCCGTCAATATGACGAACAAAATGGTGATCGGGTGAATATGCATATTTTTGCCCATTATTTGCGGGGATATGAATTTGCCCTCCACGAGCTGGACGATCGTCCAGACGATGACCATCTTCAGCAGCATAAACGGCGAAGTGACAATGGAAATAATGAGGGCGGGCGTAATGGCGATTACGGGCCCCAAGTAGGGAACGACGCTCGTGCAAGCGGCAAAAGCCGCCAGGACGAGCGAATAGTCCAGTCCGATGACCAGGTAGCCGATGTACAGCAGCATGCCGATGCAGAAGCTGACAATAATTTGGCCGCGGATGTAAGAGCTGATCTGGTGATTCATCTCCGACATGACTTGGTACGTTTGTCCGCGAAGCCGGGTAGGCACGAACTGAAGCAAGTAATGGGGCAGCCGCCTGCCGTCCTTGAGCAAATAAAACAAGATGAGCGGCACCGTCAAGATGGACAAAATGACTTCTGTCACCGCTCCTACGACTGCGCCGATGCTGGTCCATGCGTTATTCACGAATTTCGACAGCTGGCCTGTCGCCCGTTCTATATAATCGATCGGGTTGAAGTTGAGCGTACCGCGCAATTGCCCGAACAAGCCGCTTCCGACGAATTGTTCGAATTGGAGCTCCACCTGCCTGCTGTATCTCGGAAAATTATCGAGCAGGCTCTCGATTTGCCCGCGAATAAAAGGAACGACGATCGTGATCAGGAGTGCTATAATGCCGACGATCAGCACGTACAGAATGAGGATGGAATAAACCCGCCGCACCCCCCTCTTCTCGAGTATATCGACGATCGGATTGAGCAAATAAAAGACGACGCCGGTAAGCAAAATGGGGAGAAACACCGTTTTGACCAATGCGGCCAAAGGCAGGAATACGTAAGGAATCGTCGAGAAGACGCGTATGTTCAAGCCGATTAACAGCAAGACGAGCAAGCTGAGCACAAACCGGTTGTTTAAAATAAATGCTTTGAACCGTTCCGTCCACACCGTATGGTTGTCCACGATTAGTCAAACGCCTCCCGATAAGCGATTTCACCGCTTTCTTCACTCTTATGTTTAGCCCGATATCCGGGAATTGACACACTTTTCTAAAAATCAACGGTTATGCGAAGGAGGAATACCGAATAAAGATTAAATAATAAACTGTTTTCGGCTAATTATCTGACATTTTGTTCGGATATGCTCCAATTAGACCCCGTGCGGACCTTTGATGTTCACTGACGTTCCTTTATAATAGAGGATATATTTTAATATCAAGGGAGGTGTACCTGTCCGCCTCAAGGTAGGCGGGTAGGAAATTATTTGGATAGTGACCCTGGTCCGATAATCCTGAATTTGTCCTTGGCGTTAGTTTTGGTGTTGCTGAACGGTTTTTTTGTGGCCGCGGAGTTTGCCATGGTGAAGGCGCGCAGCAGCCGTATCGATGCTTTGGCCCTGGAGGGAAACATTAGGGCGAAATTTGCAAGCCGGATTCTGGGCGACATGAACGCCTACTTATCCGCCTGTCAGCTTGGCATTACGCTTACGTCTCTCGCGCTGGGTTGGTTGGGAGAACCGACGATCGCTCGCATCATCGAGCCTTTTCTAAGCAGAATGGGCATGCCGGACAGCTTCATTCATATTATTGCCTTTATTATCGGATTTACTATCGTTACCTCTTTTCATATTACCGTCGGGGAGCAAGTGCCCAAAACCTACGCGATCCGCAAATCGGAAGCGGTCACGCTATGGGCTGCAATACCGTTGATCATTTTCTTCAAGGTCATGTATCCGTTCATCTGGGTATTGAACGGCGCCTCCAACTGGATGCTCCGCAAGTCCGGCATCGAACCGGAATCCGAGCATGACGTGGTGCATACCGAAGAAGAAATTCGCCTCCTTGTCAAGGAAAGCCATAAAGGCGGCTTCATCGACAATACGGAGCTGACGCTGGTCGACAACGTGTTCGAATTCACGGAAACCGTCGCCAGAGAAATTATGATTCCCCGTACGGAGCTTGCCTGTCTGTATGCGGATCGGTCCTTCGACGAAAATATGGAGATCGCCACTGCGGAAATGCGGACGCGTTATCCGGTGTGCGACCCTGACAAAGATAATATAATCGGATTTATCCATATTAAAGATATATTGAAATCGAGAGACGGTCTCGAAACCATTCGATCGATCGTCCGGCCGATCATGAGTATCCCGGAGTCGATGCCCATCAGCACTTTGCTGAAGCTGATGCAGAAAAAGCGGACGGAAGTCGCTCTGCTGATCGACGAATACGGCGGAACATCCGGTCTCGTAACGATGGAAGACATCCTGGAGGAGCTTGTCGGGGAAATCCACGACGAGTTCGACGAAGAAAGACCGAGCATCGAGAAAAAAGACGAACTTACGCATTCCGTGGACGGTCTGCTTCACATCGAAGAGTTCAACGATTATTTCGGATTGGACATCGTTACGGATGATTACGATACAATAGGCGGATGGGTATATTCGCAAGTGGAAATCCCGCCCAAGAAAAATCAGCGGGTGGAGTTCAAGGGCTACGAAATGATCGTCGAGGAAGTCGACCATATGCGCGTCTCCCGCTTGGTCGTCCGCAAGACGGTCGCGGATAATGAGAACGAGGTCATGTCGGTCGTATCTTGATAAACGATATTGCAAACAGCTTGTGCGATATATGCACGGGCTGTTTTTTTATTGTCCGAATGCCGGCGACGGCCCCGACCGCGGACCGGGAGACGTCACAACCTGCGACTGTGTCGATCCGGCCGGACCGCACGGTACAATGTAGTCGTCAAGATGAACTGTAGGGGGAATTGGAAGTGTACGGAACCATTGTGTCCATAGAGCTGGCGGCTATAGCGCTGCTGCTGGTGATCTCGGGAATAGCGGGAGGCAAAGCTTCGAAGCTTGCGTTCAGCGGCACGGCCGATCGGCTGCGCAGCCGATCGCGCAAGCTGCTGTGGTGGGCCGGATACGTATCGGTCGCCGTCTGCGCGATCGTCGGCAGCATTGTCTATATGATCGTCGGAATGGAGCCGATCTTTTGGGTAGACCGGGCGGCGCTGCATATTCCGCTGGTAGCGCTTCCGACGCTGCTCGTATGGTTCGTTTCGGTGCCGAGGCTGGCGGGCTTGCAAAAGGAGATTGCGAGAGGTTCCGCAGAGCCTGTCGCAGCCGAGCAGCGCAGTCGGGCATCCAAGCCGGAAGTCGCGGCACCATTTCAAATGCTGGCGTTGGGGGCGTTAACGACACTTTATTTCGCCCTGGTGCCCCCCATTCCGTTCGACTGGCCCGCAGTCGCGGTTCCTGTCGGAATCTATGCGCTTCTGTGTATCGGGCTGTGGGGATCGCACCATAGGCGCGCGGCCAAAGCGGGCCGGCCCGACACTGTCCTGGTGCTCCGTTCTTGGCCGATTCGAGCCCTGCGCAATGTCGGCGTGCTGATTATAGCCGGAGCCGTTGCCTCCCCCTTTTTCATTGCAGCCATGAATGACAGCCGATTGCCGGCAGAGCTGGACATGGGAACCGGAATAGCGGACTATGGCGGAGGGATCGTACCCGCGGGCGGAGGACATCACGACCACGTCGCGCATGCAGCGGCGAAGCCGGCTTCGTCCGCAGCCCCGACGGTGTCCGTTACGGAATTGACAGGACCGCAAAGCGGCAAGCCGGATCGCCAATTTACGCTGACGGCGGAGAAAAAGACGGTGCGGCTCAGCTCCGGCAAGGAAGTGGACGCTTGGACGTACAACGGGCAAATTCCGGGTCCCGAGCTTCGCATGAAGGAAGGAGAGCTCGTCGAGGTAACCTTGATCAACAAAGACATCGAAGACGGCGCCACTATCCATTGGCACGGACTGGACGTGCCGAATGCCGAGGATGGCGTGGCGGGGGCGACCCAGAACGCCGTCATGCCCGGAGAAACGCACACGTACCGATTTCGCGCCGAGCAGGTCGGCACGTTCTGGTACCACTCGCACCAGCATTCCAAGGAAGCGGTTCAGAAGGGGCTGTTCGGCGCGCTGGTGGTGGAGCCGAAGGGGCAGGGATACAAAGACTTGAAAGACATCACGGTGATTACCCATGTATGGAAAAGGGCCGGCTTCGCCATCGGCGCATCCGATACGATCGAGCGCCTCGCCATCGCTCCCGGAACGCCGGTGCGGCTGCGGCTGATCAATACGGACGACTGGGTGCGCCAGACGTATACGGTCATCGGCACCGAATTTCAAGTAGCCGCCATCGACGGGACCGATTTGAACAAACCCGGCCCATTGCGGAACACGCGGTTGGAGCTGCTGACCGGCGGACGATACGACGTCGCGTTTACGATGCCCGACGGCCCCGTCTATTTGGAGGTCGGAGCAGGAGAGGGGCTCGGTCTGTTCATGAGCCCGGACGGAAAGGGAGACTTACCTCCCACCCCGGCCACCGTACCTTTCGAGCCGCAGCATTACGGAAGTCCCGCGTCTACTCCTTTCGATGCGGACAGCGTATTCGATCGCGAATTTACGATGATATTGGACAACAAGCTCGGCTTCTACAATGGCGCGTTCTCGGCATACGATACGATTAACGGGGCGGTTTTCCCGAATACGCCGATGTTTGTCGTCCGGGAAGGGGAGCAGGTCAAGACGACGATCGTCAATCGAAGCTCGGTAGACCATCCGATGCATCTGCACGGCCATCATATGCTGGTATTGTCGCGCAACGGCGTGCGGATCACCGGAAGTCCCTGGTGGTCGGATACGCTGGATGTGGCCCCGGGGGAAACGTACGAGGTGGCGTTCCGGACCGACAACCCCGGCATTTGGATGGATCACTGCCACAATTTGCAGCATGCGGCGGCCGGGATGACGATGCATTTGATGTACGAGGGGGTTACGACCCCGTTCATGGTCGGGAGCGCGACGCGCAACCATCCCGAGTGAAGCTTTACAACTTCTTCAAATGAGCGAAACATTCCGATTACACTTCTCGGGTATTGTTGTCCTAAGAGAATCTGGTGCGGGCAGGCCGGTACTGCGGCATTGTTCGCTTCCGGAACTGGAGGGATGTTTCGTGGAGAAGAAGATCAACCGACGCACATTTTTGTCTTATATGGGTACGGGTGCCGCCGCTTTGGCCGCCGCCTCGGCAGGGCTCGGCGTGTTGGAGGGAGCGGCTTCCGCGTCGTCGCCGACGGCCGACCATCTGTTCGGCTACAAGACGAATAAGGTGAGCGGTTATTTCGAGCCGATCGAGCCGTCGAAGGAAGATTTGCTGCTGCTTCCGAAAGGATACAAATACGACGTAGTCGCCGCATTTGACGACGTGATCAACCAAGCGGGCGAGCGATTCGGGCAAGGGTCCGACTATAACGCGTTTTTCCCGCTGGACGGCTCCAACACCCGCGGCTTGCTCGTCAACAACCACGAGTACACGAACATTTTCTCCATCGGACCGATCGCCGAGGACGGCAAATGGACGAACGAGCAGATCCAGAAAGATTTGTATTACCAAGGCATGTCCGTCATCGAGGTGTATCGGGACTGGGACGGCTCCTGGAAAATGGACACGGGCTCCGCATACGCCCGCCGCGTCAACGGCTATACGCCGTTCGAGCTGACCGGTCCGGCCAAATGGACGGAGGCGGTCGGCAGCACGGCATCGGCGACGGGAACGTTCGCCAACTGTTCGGGAGGCATCACGTTATGGAAAACGGTGCTGTCCTGCGAAGAAAACTTCTCGGAGACGGCCGAGCGCGCCGGATTGCCGCTTACCCACTATGGCTGGGTCGTAGAGATCGATCCGTTCGACGGCACCTATGCGAAGAAGCATACGGCGCTGGGACGCTTCAACCATGAGAATACGGCGATGGGCTTGACCGCCGACGGCCGGGTCGTCGTGTACATGGGCGACGACAAGAAGGATGCTTGCGTGTACAAGTTCGTCAGCGCGGGCAAATACGACGAATCGCTCGGCCGCGCCAATTCCGCTCTGCTGGAGGACGGCTCGCTGTACGTGGCCAACCTGAAGTCGGGCAAATGGGTGCCGGTTACGTATGAAGCGATCGCCAAGCTGCTGGCAAACACCGGCTTCAAAGCCCCGACAGGCGTCAAAGGAACGCGGGACGAGCTGCTGGCCAAGTTCCGGAACCAAGGCGACGTCGTGGCGAACTGCCACGAAGCCGCGCTGATCGTAGGCGGCACGCCGACGGACCGCCCGGAGGACATCGAAATATCCCCGTTCGACAATACGGTGTTCATCGCTCATACGAACAACGATACGCATGGCAACATTCACGGGCATATTACGCGCATTTTCGAGAAGGACGACGATCTCGGGGGGACCGAATTCGATTTCGAAATCTTTATCGCGGGAGGACGCCAATCGGGCTTCAGCTCGCCGGACAATTTGGCGTTCGATTCGAGCGGCAATTTGTGGGTCGTCACGGACATCTCGTCCAGCAGCCATAATAAGGGCGTCTACAAATCGTTCATGAACAACGGATTGTTCGTCGTGCCTTCGCACGGACCGGCCATGGCGCAAGCGATGCAGTTCGCGTCGGCACCGGTCGAGAGCGAGCTGACCGGCCCGTTCTTCACCCCGGACGAGAGTACACTGTTCCTGTCCATCCAGCACCCCGGCGAGATGACGACCGATTTGAGCAAGCCGACCAGTTTGTGGCCTCATCGTCCCGGCGATTCGATCGCCCGCTGCGGAGTCGTGGCGATCAGCGGTTTTAAGCTCGGATGAAATAGAAACGCTTCTACAAGCAGCCACGGATCGGTTTCCGTGGCTGTTTGCCGTTTAATCCGCAATTAATGAGAAACCGCGGTGCTTGCCGCATGGTACAATAAGGTTCAGATAAGAACGTAACCGTCGGCACCAACAAGATACGAAGGAGAAGTTCCTATGACAGCGAACAAGCGGAAATCGGGAGCATCCATGAAACGATCCGGTCACGAGCAAGTGGTCGAATTTATGGACAGTCTCCAACATCCGCTAAAGAAGGAAATAGAGGAAGTCCGGACCATTATTTTGAATGCCGACAATCGGCTTACCGAACACATCAAATGGAATGCGCCTAGCTTCTGTCTTCAGGACGAGGACAGGGTGACCTTTAATTTGCAGGGCAAAGGATTTTTTCGGCTCGTGTTTCATTGCGGAGCGAAAGCAAAGGATCAAGCGGGGGAGGGCCCCCTGTTCGAAGATCCGACAGGGCTATTGGAATGGGTATCCGGGGACAGAGCCATCGTCAAATTTACCGATATGAATGACGTGCAGGCCAAGAAAGAAAAGCTCGAAGCAACGATAACGAAATGGATGGATGCAACAAGTTCCTAGAAAGGCAGTACGATTCCAGGCAGTATTCGATTTCCGGCAAGGCCGCCGACCATTCGACGGTCCTTTTGCGCTTGATTGGACTTGTGTCCCGTCCTTGCCGCGATTCCCGCCTATGCTTGCCGCTGCCATGCTGCTACAATATGTACAACGAGACAAAAGGGTGGGTTCGATCGAGATGAACTTCGGGAAATGGAGATTTCCGGCAAAGACCAACAAGCTGTATTTTCGCATCCTGTCGTACTTTTTGTTTTTGCTGGTGCCTACCCTGATTATCGGCTCGGGGATTTACGCAGCCAATGTTGCGGTGTTCAAGCAGCAGACCGTCGATAAAATCGGCTCCAATCTCATTTCCTCCTCCAAGGCGATCGACAATGTGCTTCGCACAACCGAGCAAACGGGCATGAACTTTCTGATGAACGACACGGTACAGCGATACTTGGTCCCCTATCAGCAGCAAAGCGTCGACGAGAAAGAAAAAATAACGAGCATCGTCAAATGGCTGGCGTCCAATCGGAATATCGTCAGCCCTTATGTCGACGATATGTTCGTCTATACCGATAGCGATTGGGTGTACAAAAGCGACGGGATGGAAAGCTTTCATTCGTTTTTTACCCAATTCAGCCGTTTTGCCGACTATGGCGAATCCTACTGGTCCGACCTGCTGCGGAGCGATTTTTCGTTGCGCGTGCTGGAGCCGACGGAGGTGCGCAAACCGTACAGGGAAGGCGGCGAAACGGTAATTCCATTCGTGCTGGCCCAATATATTGCCGGCAACCGGGTCGTGCTCGTCGCCACGGTATCCGCTTCGCAAATCAACCGGTTTCTGCAGCAAAACCGGGTGGTCGATTCGAGCGCTTTTCTCGTGACGGACCAAAATAGCCGCATCGTGACCGGCTCGCCGGACATGCTGCAGCCTGACGTCGCTCGGCGGGTCACGGAAGCCGTGGGGAGTACGGATAACGGCTACGCCGAGCTGAAGCTGGATAAGAGCCGTTCCGTCGTGAACGTATACCGGTCGGAATACGGCTGGAAGTATTACTCGGTAACGCCGGCTGCGGAATACACCAATATGGCCAGCGGCATTTTATCCTTGATCAAGTGGATGTCGGGTATTTTGATCGTGCTCGGCGTTTTGTTCTCTTTTATATTCAGCAACAAGCTGTACAACCCGATCCGCAATTTGCTCGATGCCCAGCATCGACGGGAGAAGTTTTCCGGCGAATTTCTGGAAAATGCCTTTACGTACGTACTGGGCGGGAATCGCTTGGGCAAGCATGAGGCGCTAATGCAGGAAATCGGCTTCGAGGGCGGCCAGTACGTGTGCGTCGGCATCAAATTCCATTTCAAGCCCGCGTTTTACGAGGACATTCAAGACACGGACCGGCTGATCGTGCTGGAAAATATGAAGAAAATCATTCAAGGCATCCTTCAGCGGCACGTATCCGCCTATGTGATCGATGCCCAGAAAAATCTGTATGCGGCGATGGTCAATTTGAAGGAGGGACAAGACCGCTCCGCGCTCGACCGGGCGCTCTCCGTGCTGATGGAGACGTTCAATTACGACACCCGGTATTGCCGTCTTGTCGTCGGCGTCGGCCGGATCTACGAGCAGATCGGCGATTTGGCCAAATCGTACGGCGATTGCAGACTGGCGCTCGCCAAGGCGGACGAGAACAGCGATACCCAGATTATCGACGCTTCCCTCTTTCCCCTCGAGCAGTACTATCATTTCGGCTTCGTAGAGGAGCGGAAGATCATCAACGCCCTGCGGAGCGGAGAGATGTCCGTACTGGAGACGGAAATCCGCGCGATCGTCGATTTGAACCTGGAGAAGGGCACGTCCAATTGGTACATGAATTTGCTGCTCGTCGAGCTGTACAATATCGGCGTCAAATTTTTGATGGAGAAAGGGATCAGTCCGCAGCGCATGCTGACGGAGAGCGACCATCTCATTCTGGTCGGGCGCGCTTCGCAGCTTCTGGACTTGCAGGAGCACTTGTCGCTGCTGCTGCGCTTTTGCCGGGAGATCGTGGAGAACGCACCGTCCCAGGAGGATAACAAGGCGGCGAAAATCGTCATGAAGATGATTCAATATATCGACGACAACTACAGGAACGATTTGTATCTGGAGCAGGTCGCGGCGGAAATGAATTTGTCCGCGAAATATATTTCCAAGCTGTTCAAGGAATCGACCGGCACGAACTTGACGGAATATATCCAAATCAAGCGGATTGCGGAAGCCAAGAAGCTGCTCGGCACGACATCGCTCAAAAATGACGAGATCGCGGAACAAGTAGGGATTGTAAGCCGATCCACCTTTTTCCGCCTGTTCAAAAAATATGAGGGAATTACGCCGCAGGATTATCGGAAAATGCTGCAGGAAGGCGAAGCGACGCCCGAAGAACCGATTTGAGACTCGCAAGGAAAAATGGGACTGTCCCGATTGGCGGGAAATTGGGACGGTTTGCGCCGTACTGGCAATAGAAAGCGCTTCATCGACCGGCTATGCTGAAGAAGGATCGACAATACGGTACCGCCGGTACGGAAAGGAGAGACGAGGAAAGCGACGGGCATTGGGCCGGATACAATAGAGAATATCGTTCCTCTATAGGGAACGATTGGTTCTCATGTGTGTGAGTAAGGGATTGGAGGCTTGCAAGGTGAACAGCACACAGATGGCCGGAGTACGGACCCCGCATTGGAAGAGACAGTTGAGGAAAAGCAAATATTTGTATGCGATGTTTGCTTTGCCCGCGATTTATTTTGTTTTGTTTCATTTCATTCCGATTTTCGGCAACGTCATCGCGTTTCAGAACTACAACGTGTTCAGCGGGTTTATCAAAAGCCCGTGGGTCGGATGGGACCATTTCAAGGTGTTTCTGTACGATCCTTATTTCTGGAAGCTGGTACGGAACACGCTCATGCTCAACCTGTACGGACTGCTGTTCAATTTCCCGGCGCCGATCGTGCTGGCGCTGCTGTTGAACGAGCTGCGGGTTAAGTTTTTCAAAAGACTGGTGCAGTCGGTGGCTTATTTGCCCCATTTTCTGTCCACGGTCGTCATATCCGGCATGCTCGTCAATTTTTTGGCGCTGGACGGGATGCTCAACCGGCTGATCGAATGGTTCGGAGCGGAGCAGATCCAGTTTCTGATCGAGCCTTCGTGGTTCAGGACGATATACACCGCATCGGATATTTGGCAGCAGGTGGGCTGGGGGACGATTATTTACTTGGCCGCGCTTACGGGCATAGACCCGCAGCTGTACGAGGCCGCGAGAATGGACGGGGCGAATCGGTGGAAGCAGGCGCTGCACGTGACGCTGCCGAGCCTCGTTCCGGTCATTACGATTTTGTTCCTGCTCGCGATCGGCAATTCGCTGTCCGTCGGCTATGAGAAAATATTGCTGCTGTACAACGGCGCGACGTACGAGACGGCCGACGTCATTCAAACGTACGTGTACCGCAGAGGCTTGCTCGGAAGCGATCTCAGCTTCGCCTCTGCCGTAGGCTTGTTCCAATCGGTCGTAGCCTATATATTGGTCGTGGGCGCGAATCGGCTGACGAGATGGCTGGGGGGGACCAGTCTATGGTAAAGAACGGCGGTGCAGCCCTGTCCCGTTTTCGCAAAAAAAACGTTTCGCTGTTCGATATCGTCAACTTCCTCCTTCTGCTCGGCGTCGTGTTCGTCATGCTGTACCCTTTGTACTACATGGCGATCATCTCGATCAGCTCGGGAGGGCCGGTTAGCCGGGGAGAGGTCGGTTTTTATCCGGTCGATGTGACCTGGAAGGCGTACGACATCATTTTCTCCAGCGCTCCGATCGTGCAGGCGTACAAAAATACGCTGCTGTATACGTCGGTCGGCGTGGCGATCAATTTGGCGATGACCGCGCTGTGCGCGTATCCGCTGTCGCGCAGCCATTTTTACGGTAAAAACGTATTCGCGATGATGATCGTGTTTACGATGTTTTTCGACGGGGGGATGATTCCCCGCTATTTGGTAGTCGACAGCCTCGGCCTGCTCAACTCGCTGTGGGCGATCGTGCTGCCGCCGGCCGTCAACGTTTTCTACATGGTCATGATGCGCACGTTTTTCCAGGCGATTCCCGATGCGTTGATCGAGTCGGCGCATATGGACGGAGCGAACGATTGGAAAGTATTCCGGACGATCGTGCTGCCGCTGTCGGCCCCGCTCTTCGCGACGATGACTTTGTTCTACGCCGTCGGTCACTGGAACAGCTTTTTCTCCGCGCTGATCTATTTGAACGAAAGCAGCAAATATCCGGTCCAGATGATTTTGCGCAATATCGTCATACAGGGCGACATGTCGGCCCAGTCGACGGAGATGAGCGGCGTGGTAGGAATGCTCGTCGTCGACCAAAATATCAAATATGCGGTCGTAATGGTCGCGATACTGCCTATTCTCGCGCTGTATCCGTTTTTGCAAAAATATTTTGTCAAAGGCTCCATGGTAGGCTCGCTGAAAGGCTGATCGAACGATTATCAGAAGGGGTGTTTCTCGAGATGAGGACAAAGAAACGGGTAGTTCCCGCAGCGCTGAGCGTATTGCTGCCGGCGGTGGCGGTATTGTCGGCCTGCTCCTCCTCCACGGAGAGCGGGAAAGCCGGCGATGCGAATTCTTCGGCCGCCAAGACGCCGGAGGCCAGAACGGTTACGGTCATGAGAAGCGACAGCTCGATCCAGCCGGTGCTGAAGGAATCCCCCGCGCTCAAGCAAATATTGGCGAAGACGAACGTGAAGGTCAATATGGAGGGCGTGCCGAGCAGCGATTACGAGGCGAAGAAGAAGACGCTGATCGCCACCAACAATATTCCGGACGTGCTGCACGTATCCCGGACCGATATTACGAACTATGCGAGCACGGGCATTTTCCTGAACCTGTCTCCGCTTATCGACCAATACGCGCCGAACTTCAAGAAACGGCTGGAGAGCGAGCCGGAGGCGAGCAAGCTGAAGATCGACGGGAATTTCTACGGCTTCCCGATTATGGCCCGCAAGTCGGTGGCGGCGAACGTGGGCAACTTCCCGATGATACGCGCCGATATTTTGCAGGAATTGGGCTTGAAAACGCCGACCACGTTCGAGGAGCTGTACGAGGTGCTGAAGGCGTTCAAGGCGAAGTACCCGGACTCGTATCCGTGGACGATGCGCAGCGGCTCGCAATATAATTTGCGTTTCCTCGCCTATGCTTTCGGCAGCGGCTTCTCCATCTATTACGAGCCGAAGCAGGATAAATACCTGTTCGGTCCGGCGCATCCGGAATTCAAGGAAGTCATGACGTATTTGACCAAGCTGTACAAGGAAAAGCTGCTCGACCCGAACTTTACGAACTTGACGGCCCAGCAGTGGCAGCAAAATCTGAGCTCCGGCAAATCGCTGTTTTTCTACGACAATTATACGTTTGCCGTCAATTTCAACGCCGCGCTGCAGCAGCTCAATCCGAAGGCGAAGTTCGACATGCTGCCGGTCTTCAAGGATGCGGCGGGCAATAAACGGAATTACATGGACAATCCGTCCAGCTTCAATTCCTATGCGATCAGCAGCAAGGTGAAAAATCCGGAGGAAATCGTCAAGCTGTTCGACTGGATGTATTCGGACGAAGGCGCGGACATTACCAACTTCGGCGTGCCCGGCGAGCATTTCACTAGATCGGGCGACAAAGTGACGATCACCCAAAGCCTGATCGACCAGTATAAGGACAAGCAGGACCCGTATCGCGCGATGCAATCGTTCCTCGGAACGGGGCTGCTGGCTTTCAGCACGTTCACCGACGATACGCCGATGCTGACGATCTCCCCGCCGGAGCTGAAGCAGTGGTCCGACAGCGTGAAGCAGCAGAAGGACCGCAAGGAAGTGGTCGAGAAGCCGCTCGATCCGCCGTTCACCGAGGAAGAGCGGGAGAAGCTGAAGCAGCTGACGACGAAGGTGGATACGATCGTCACGCAAAATGTCGACAAGTTCATCCTTGGCAGCCGTCCGCTCGGCGAGCTCGACGCCTTCGCCAAGGAAGTTGCGGCAGGCGGGGCGAGCGAAATCGAGGACATTTACAACGCCGCATGGAAACGGATGAAATAAACATAACGGCAGGGCAAGCGCAAAGCCGGACTGCCCGTTGACAGGCACGGGCTGCCGTCGGCCGCGAATTCCGGGAGAGGAAGCCGCGTCGGCAGCGGTCCGTAAGCGGGCGTACGACTTTGCCGAACGGCCGATGGAGGTTAAGAACAGCATATGGATATTCGTCTGTTGACTGGCGGCGATATGAAGGAAGCGATCGGACTTGTCGACCAGACGTTTAGGAATGACGACCGCCCGTCGCTTGCGGCTTCGTCGCCGAAAGTGTTCTCGGGCAGTCTGGGGCAGGCGATAGGCGGTTATGTGGACGAACGGCTCGTCTCGTTTGCCGGCTTGGTGCCCGCTGTCGTAAGAGTAGGGGAAGCGCATCTGCAAGTATATTCGTACGGGGCGGTGTGCACGCATCCCGACTTCCGGGGAAGAGGCTATGCCAGTCTCATTCTGGACTATGCCAAACGGCACGTCGATAAGGCCGGAGCGTCGTTGCTGCTCGTCTCGGGCATACGCTCCTTGTATACGGATGCGGGCTGCCATCGGTTCGGCGCGTTTCGCAAGCATACGCTGTCGGCGGATCGCTCGGAGACGCTCGCTTCCGGGCTGTCCCCTGCAGTACGGTGCAGGGCTGCGGATGCTGCGGATTGGTTTCGTCTGAGGCAGCTGTCGGCGTCGAGGTCCGTTTATTACGAGCAGAGCGTTTGGGATTTGGCGGACCTGCATGCCGCCGCCGCGGTAACGTCGATGCAGCGGATGGAGCAAACGACGCTGATCGCCGAGCGGGACGGGGAGGCCGTCGCTTTCTGCGTGCTGGCGCTTAAGCGGGCAGGGATCGACTATGCGGACCGCAACAGCTATGTTCTAGAATGGGCAGGCGGGGCGGAAGACGTTTGCGCGATTTTGCTGCACGCTCTTAAGGACGGACTGGCGGACAAGCTGGACATTACGGTCGGCTGGCACGAGGAGGAGATGGAGCAGTCGTTGGCCGGGGGCGGCACTGCTGTCGAAGAGGGCAATTCCGGCACCGTTCATATCGTGAACCCGGCCAGACTGTTCGAACAGCTTCGTCCGTATTGGGACCGGGCAGCCGGTATCGGGGGCGAAGTGCCGACGGTGCGGGTCCATGACGACGGCGCTTGCAGCGTGGCGATAGGCGGCCGCGTAAGCGGGACTCTTGATCCGGCGCGGCTGACCGAGCTCCTGTTCGACAAAGAGCCCGAGGGGCCCGCATTGGAGAGCGAATGGCTGGCTGCGGCAGCCCCATTCCTGCCGGTTCCGTTTCCCTATACAAAAGGATTGAATTACGTGTAATGGAGGGGCGCTCATGAAGACGGTTATGGTGTATAAAGAAGCGGGACGTTACGCGGGCTGGCCGGCCAACTACGGGATATGGTCGTGGGGCGACGAGATCGTCGTCGGTTATACGCTAGGCTATCACAGTACGGAGGGCGGGTTTCATGCCCGCGACAAGACGAGGCCTTTCGTCGCCATGCAGGCACGAAGCTTCGACGGGGGAGAAAGCTGGCTGTCGGTCGAGACGCCGGTCCGCACCCCGGGCAATAAAGGGCTGTCGGCGGGCGAGCACTCCGCCTCGCAGCCGGGAGAGGCCGAAGAGGCCAATGAGCCTGTTCCGGTCGAGCGGGCGATCGACTTCGCCCATCCGGATTTCGCCCTGATGTGCGCGAGGCAGGACTTGACGGGAGGCTCGAGATCGTGGTTTTACACGTCCGGCGACCGTTGCCATTCCTGGGAAGGACCGTTTGCGCTGCCGATGATGGGGCAGATCGGCCTGGCGGCGCGTACCGACTACTTGGTGTCCGGCGCGAACGAATGCCTGTTCTTCCTAACCGCGCCGACCGTAGAAGGAACGGAGACGGGCAGCCGGGTGTTTTGCGCGAGGACGGCGGACGGGGGCAGGACGTTCGAGTTCGTCTCCTGGATCGGTCCCGAAGCCGGCAACGGCTTCTCGATTATGCCGGCCAGCGTCCGGCTGTCGGATACCGACATCCTGGTCGCGACGCGCGAACGCAGAACGACCGGCGACAACTTATCGGAGAACTGGATCGATCTGTACCGATCGTCCGACAATGGAGCTGCGTGGACTTATGTAAGCCGTCCGGTAGCCGACACGGGACATGGCGGCAATCCGCCGACCTTGACCCGACTGCATGACGGACGTCTATGCATGACTTACGCCTACCGGAACGCGCCCTACGGCATGAGAGCCAAGCTGAGCTCCGACGCCGGGCTGACCTGGGGCGAAGAAATCGTCCTGAACGCCGAAGCGGGCAGCCATGATATCGGCTACCCCCGCACGGTGCTGCGCAGCGACGGAACGCTCGTAATCGTCTATTACTACAATGACGAGCCGGGCGGAGCCTGCTACATCGCCGCGACTTTGTGGAAGCCTTGATCGGACCGTTCCGTTGTCTTTCCTTGCTGACGGTACGAATATAACCCGGCCGGGCAATAAAGTACATCCATACGGGCAAAGCACATTACAGAATGATTCTCTGTAATGTGCTTCGCCTTTTCTGTGTTGCCGCTATGGCTGATTTTTGATCTATAGAAACCATCTCAGTATAGGCTTGATTCCGCACCGTATCATAGCAGCAGGGAAGGGCGCGACGGCAAGGCGGGTCAATCGATTTCCAACGACGCAATGATTCCCCGAAGCCTTTGCGCATGGGCTTCAATCGCCTGGTCGTCGAAGCGCAGGGAGGGCCCGGATATGCTGAGGCCGGCGACCACTTCGCCTTTTCGGGCGCGGATCGGCATGCCGACGCACTTGATGCCGTACTGGTGCTCCATATTGTCGATCGCATATCCGCGGCACCGGACCGCTTCCAGCTCTTCCAGCAGCTTTTCTCCATCGGTAATCGTATGTTCCGTAATGGCGTCAAGTCCCCTGGCCAGTATGGTCTCCGTGACTTCGCGGGGCAAGTAGGCGAGCATCGCCTTGCCGATGCCGGTGCAGTACAGGGGGGCTTTGATGCCCATCACCGATTTCACGGTCATTAAATTTCGCGGCGAGGAGGAATCCAGGTACACGACTTCCGCATCGTCGCTCGGTATGGCGAGGAAGATCGTTTCGCCGGTAGCGTCCGCCAGCTCCTGCATATGGGGCTGGATCGTTTTGCGGAAACTGATATTGCTGGACACGACATGGCCGAGCTCCAATACTCGGAGTGCGAGCCTGTACTTCCCGTTATCGGGATTTTTTTTAATATAGCCCGCTTTCACGAACGTGTCCATAATATTGTGGACATTGCTTTTGTACAGGCCGAGACGTTCGCTGATTTCGGTAATGCCGAGCTCGGGCGTCGTCGCGGAGAAGCAGTCCAGTACTTGCAAAGCTTTATACAGCGTTTTCGTTTTGACTTGACCTTCTTCGAGCATGATATCTCAACTCCAAGCCGAATATAAGTGCCGTTATTTCAGAACGATGTTCATATATTTAGAATTTTGTAACAATCCCATTATACGTGAATGCCTCCGTGCAATCAATAAACGCCTATAAAAGACGAACGAAAGAATCCCAATGCGATGGAAGAAGGGAATTGCCTCGCAAATCGAAAAACATGCAGGAAGCGAACTTGAAATCGGGGATTGTATTCCATCCGGTGCTATGCTACTATTTAGGTGTTCTCAATAAATAGAACGACGTTCTAATAATTAGAACATTATTTTCGGAAGGGGAGCACTTCTCAAGAGGCTTGCGACTAAATTGCACGGAAGCGGAGGTGGGAGGGGCAGGCCGATAGGAGGGCAATCGGATCTTCGATTGCGGGTAACGAACACGACATCACTGGCTTAAGGGATGAGGAGGTAGGTAGGACGATGCGATACGATGTTATCGTGTGCGGCGGGGGGCCGTCGGGGACGGCCGCAGCCATAGCGGCAGGCAAGTCGGGAGCGCGCGTGCTGCTGGTCGAACGGTACGGCTTTTGCGGAGGGATGGCCACCAGCGCGCTGGTGAACCCTTGGGCGGGACACGAATATCCGCATCCGGAAACGGGTGCAACCGGGTCGCTGATCGGCGGCATCTTCAAGGAAATCGTGCGGAGGCTGCATGAATCGGGCGGTTACGGCTCGGCGCTGACAGATTCGGCCTTCGATGAGGAGCGTCTGAAATATGTATACGATTGCATGCTGCAGGAGGCCGGCGTCGATGCGCTGTACCATACGATGGTGACGGATGCGGTATGCGAGAGCGGACGGATCGTCTCGATCCGAACGGCTTCGAAGGACGGTCCGGGCGTTATCGAGGGGAAGATGTTCGTCGATGCCACGGGCGATGCGGATCTGGCCAGTCTGGTCGGCTGCGAGTGGAGCTTGGGCAGGCCAGCCGATCAATTAACACAGGCGATGACAGTCAGCTTCCGGATGGGCAATGTAGATAAGGGGCTGATGCTCGAGCATTTGCGCCAGCGGGGCGAGAAGGGACACAAGAAAGCCAGGCTGCTCGTAGAGCCGTATTTTCAAC
Organism: Paenibacillus hemerocallicola; assembly: GCF_006265175.1. Taxonomy (GTDB): domain Bacteria; phylum Bacillota; class Bacilli; order Paenibacillales; family NBRC-103111; genus Paenibacillus_AB; species Paenibacillus_AB hemerocallicola. Next base: position 99,890 of record NZ_VDCQ01000021.1, read on the forward strand.
AGGCCATCAAGGAAGGAAGGCTGCACTTTCCTTACCGGGAATGGATTCATTTCTACGACTATCCCCATCCGGGCGTGCTTCATTTCAATATGACCCGAATCAACAAGGTGAACGGGCTTGCGGCCAAAGATTTGAGCTTCTCCGAACGGGAGGGGCGGCGGCAGGCTTATATATTGGCCGATTGGCTGAGGCGGGAAGTTCCCTACTTCTCCGAATCCTATTTGGAGAAGGTGGCTTGTCAGGTAGGCGTTCGGGAGACCCGGCATATCAAAGGACTTTACATGATGACCGAGCACGACATTACCGGGGCGAGAAAGTTCGACGACGCAATCGTGCGCAGCCGTTATTTTATCGATATTCATTCCCCTACCGGATCGGGGTTCGACCACGAATCAACCGAAGGGTACGGGGCTGTGGCTACCCGGTTCAACGTCCCCGATGGCGATTATTACGAAGTCCCGTACCGGTCCATCGTGCCGGAGCGCATCGATAACCTGCTGGTTCCATGCCGGGCATTGTCCGCGAACCATGAAGCATCGGCTGCGATCCGGGTTATGGCGACGATGACGGGGATCGGCGAAGCGGCCGGGATAGCCGCAAGCCGGGCCGCCGAGCTGGATTTGGCCGCGAAAGAGGTCGACGCCGGCTGGCTGCGCGGAAAACTGGACTATCTCGACCGGGAAGCGGATTTCGATCCGTTGTGGCGAGGGCGCTAAAGGGCGCTGCGGCCGGGGACAAATTTATATGAAACAACAAGGAGTGGGGACACATGGCTAATGTACGGCCTTTGGCAGATTCTTATTTGACGATATTCGAATCGCCGGCTCCCGCGACGACCTTCGTCGGCAGTCCGGGGATCACACGGCTGCCCGGCGGACGGATCGTCGCGACGATGGATCTGGGCAACCGTTGGGCGGACTGGAAGTATACGCGCCCGAAGGACTTGAGCAAAATGGGGAAAGTATTCGTCTCCGACGATCACGGGAAAAGCTTCGTCCTGAAGGCGGAATATCCGTTTTTCCATGCCAGGCCGTTCGTTGCCGGGAAATCGCTGTACGTGCTGGGACATTGTCAGGATCTGATGGTGATGCGCTCCGATGACGACGGCGAAACGTGGTCGGAGGCTTATGCGCTGACCGAAGGGCAGAAGTGGCATCAAGCCCCTTGCAACGTTCATTATGCCAACGGCAACGTATACCTCGTCATGGAACGGATGGTCTACACCGATTTCAAGGGATGGGGCGTAGGCGCGCTTGCACCCGTGCTGATGCGGGGCGCCGAATCGGCCGATCTGACGCGTCGGGACAGCTGGACATTCGCCTCGGAGCTGGCCTTCCGCGACGCGCTCGATGCCCGGGAGCTCGATTATTTCGGTGCCCCGTTTTTTCCGACGTATTCGACCGAGCACGCGCCTGCTTCCGAGGGACGCATGGCTGCTCCGGTAGGCTGGCTGGAGACGAATGTGGTGCAATTCGTCGATCCGAACCATTACTGGCATGATCCGGCCGGTCGGACGTTCCATTTATGGATGCGCGCCAATACGGGCGGCACCGGTTATGCGGCGATCGCCAAGGTGGTGGAGAACGAGGACGGCACGATGACCACCGGGCTCGAAACCGTTCCGTCCGGCAAGCGCGTCGTATTCGTCCCTTGTCCGGGCGGGCAGATGAAGTTCCATATTTTGTACGACGAGAAGACGAAGCTGTATTGGCTGCTGAGCTCGCAGGCTAGAGACAGCATGACCCGAGCGGAGCGACTGCCGCCCGATCGGTACGGCCTGCCCAACAACGAACGGGACCGACTGCAGCTGCACTTCTCCACGAACTGCATCGACTGGTGCTTCGCCGGACTGGTCAGCGCGGGCCGGTTCGCCAAAGAGTCGCGGCAATACGGCAGCATGACGATCGATGGCGACGATCTGCACATTGTAAGCCGCTCCGGCGGGGAGCATTCGAGCAGCGCTCACGACGCGTACAAGCTGACTTTTCACACGATAAGAAACTTTAGGGATTTGGCGTATTGACCGATTCGAACAGAGGCCGGCAAAGAATACGTAGCAGGGAGCGGCTGCCGGCGAGGAGCCGTTCTCCGATGCGGCGGGCCGGGCGTGGGTAAGCGCTTATGCGGCGATGGAAAACAAGTATTGGGGGGAGCGCAATGGTAAAGAAAGTATGGTGGACCGGGGTGGGCGCATTATGCAGCCTGCTGATTGTAAGCGGTTGCGGAAAGGATGCGGGGAGCGACGGAGCGGTGGAGAAAGTCGCGGAGAGCGCTCCGGTCACGTTGACCTTGTTCGCGCACGGCATATTGCGGGACCAGGATTTTGTCGATTACATTCAAGAACCGATCAAGAAGAAATATCCGAACATAACGATCAAGAAGGTCGATGCCGACAAGCAGGTCACGATGGAAAACCTGATCGCGACCCAAGACATTCCCGACTTTATATGGCTCGGGCTGACCAACATCCAGCAGCTGACCGAGCTGAACGTTCCCGTCAATCTGGAGCCGCTCGTCAAGAAGCAGCAGTTCGACCTGCAGCGGCTCGATCCGCAGATGGTCAAAAGCATCCGGTCGTATACGAAAAGCGGAGAGCTCATCTATTTGCCGTTCCGCTCTTACGCCTTCGGCTTGCATTACAACAAAAGCATCTTCGACAAGTTCGGCGTGGAGTATCCGAAAAACGGCATGACCTGGGATCAGGTCATCGACTTGGGGCGCAAAGTGACCCGCAACGAGAACGGCATCCAGTACCGCGGCTTAAGCGCGGGGACGCTGCTGAACCGGATGCAGTCCCAGCTGTCGCTCCCCTATGTGGATGCGGCTACGGACAAAGCGGTCGTCTCCTCGAACGAAGGCTGGAGAAGGCTGTTCCAGATGTTTCAGGACATATACGGCATTCCCGGCAACTATCCGGGCGGAGCCACTTTCGGAGACGGAGCCAAGGCGTTTCTCGAAAGCCGGACGCTGGCCATGTTCCCGCAGCTGCTGCTGCTCAATAATCTCGATCTGGCCAAAGCGGCAAGCGAAGGTTTCCAGTGGGGGGTCGTCAGCTATCCGACGTTCAAGGATAAGCCGGGCGCGGGTCCGGGCATATTCTCCGACGGATTCGTTATTCCGAACGGCAGCAAGCACCCGGACGAAGCATTCAAGGTGATGGCGCACCTGTTGTCGGATGAAGTGCAGTCGATGTCTTCGGCGAAGGGCAATATGACCGCTCTGGCCAAGACCGATATCAAAAACAAGCTGTACGCGGAAAGCCCTCTCAGCAAAGGCATCGACATCGGCGCCCTGCTGGCCGTCGGATCGGCCGACCCTCACGTGAAAACGGTATATGACGAGAAGGCGAGGATCATCGCGACCAAGCATCTGGAAACGTTTTATACGGGCAAAACCGACATGAATACGGCGATGCGGCTGGCCGACGAAGAAATCGCCAAAATGGTGGCGGAGACGAAGGCCGCCAAAAAGTAACCGAAAATCGGAATACGCAAAATCCGCTGAATGCCGAGGGGAGGGCGCAAGCGGCGTTAGTGGCCGGGCGACTCTCCGAAGAGCGTTGGGACGTATTCATCTCAAGCGATTTAAGAAGAGCCCGGGAAATGGCGAAAATGATCGCCGCCGCGATCATCCGGGATATAGCCTCGCGTTATGCCGGAAAGCGCGTGCTCGTCGTCACATAACGGCGAAAAGTGGGAGTATTTGCTTGATGATGGCGCAAGACATTCGTCCGAGAAGGAATAAGCATTAGCGAACCTACATGTTTTTGACGTTAAAAGAGCCGGTTCCCATGATGACGGGGTGACCGGTTCTTTTGACGTCTCGGGGCAGGCGTTCCTATACCCGGTTCATCTCGCGATATTTGGAGGGCCTCCTGCCCATGCTTTTGGCAAACACAAGGCTTAAATAGAAGGCGTTCTCATAGCCGCAGCGGCTGGCGATCTGATCCAGCGTCATGTCGGTTTCCAGCAGCAGCTCTGCCGCCTTGCGGATGCGCACAGATCGAACGAACTCCGACGGTGTCATTTGGAACGATTTCCGGAAACGGCGCGTAAACTGGACGGGGCTAAGCCCAAGCAGACTGGAAAGCTCGCTCATGCCGAATGGAGTATAGGCGTGCCGAGAGAGCCATTCCGTCGCCCTGTTCATCAGTTCATCTTCCGAATCCGGAAGATGCTCAAGCTTGACCTTCAGATGCTCATCCTCCCAATCCTCGCAGGTGAGCTGCCATATATCGCCCAGAATCATTTGCTTGCGCTGGACGCTGCGCGGATCGACCGCGTGATGGAGCTTGCGCAAATAGGCGAAGTCCGAGAACAGCCGTTTGCCGTCTGTCGGATGCGATTTAACGGATGGCGGCAGCGGCTTGGGCTCGCTCTGCTGGCCGTCGGCAAATTCGAAGCCGATATAATGAAGTCCGAGCGGCGACACCATTTCGCGATGAAAGGTGCGGCCCGGAGGACAATAAATCAGATCTCCGGCGCTTGCCTCTCCGCTTTCGCTATCGATGCGAAACCGGAATTTCCCCGATTCGACGGCAAATATGACCCATACCGGATAGGTGTCCTCCTTCATTTCAAATTGTTCCTTGCGCTCGAAATAAAAGTGAAAAGCCAGCTGCGGCTGCCGGTTCCATAAAGCCTGGGCATCCATGAAGAAGGATCAGCTCCTAATTTTGAAATAAAGTATATTGTATTTGAATGAATACTATATGTACAAGCGTAAATCCTGCTGTTTTATTGAAATAAATATACGATTTACAATATCTTTACGGTGAATTAACAGACTATGCGAATTGGGTTGCTATACTCAAAGTGCCTACTGGACAAGTGGATCAAACCGGCCATTTGTCAATGGGGGATTGAAAATATTTGACTTTGCAAATGGAGGTTTTCACTTTGATAAGCAATTTGAAAAGCAAGAGGATTTCTTTATTGCTGGGCATGTCAATCTTAGGAACCGCTGTACTGGCAGGCTGCGGGCAGGAGCCGGCGGGGCGGGAGAGCGGAAGCGGCCCGCAGCCCGCATCGGCGAAAGCCGTGGATACGACGCCGGTTACGCTCAAGTTCGCCGTACATTTGCCGATTACCGAAGAATTCAAGCAACTGTATATCGAGCCGGTCACGAAGAAGTATCCCCATATTACGTTGGAGCTTTCGAATGTCACCTCGTTTAAAGCGTACGACGAGCTTATTGCTTCCGGCGATCTTCCGGACCTCTACATTTCGTTTAACGGCAACATGCCGGGTTTAAAAGAGCGGGCCATTAACATGGATATGAAGCCGCTTTTCGGGAAAAATCCGGTCGACTTGAACCGGTTCGAGCAAAATTACCTGGACGATATTCAATATGCGGCAACCGAAAAAGGAGAATTATACGGCTTGCCGATCGAAACCGGATTTCATGCGCTGTATTACAACAAGGACATTTTCGATAAATTCGGCGTCCCTTATCCGAAGGACGGCATGACCATTGAGGATGCTACGGAGCTTGCCAAAAAGGTGACGCGGGTCGATAACAACGTTCAGTATCGCGGTTGGGACGTAGGGAGTATCGTGAGAATGGCCCAGCCTCTCGGGCTGGAGTATATCGACCGCAAAACGGAGAAGGCGATTACGTCGAGTGAAAGCTGGAAACGCGTATTCGAATTGGGCAAGCACATTTATTCGATTCCCGGCAACGAACCGTCGCAGGATTCGAAGAAGAACGGATTGAACGGGTTCATCAAGGACCGCTCGATTGCGATGCTGAATGAAACCAGCAAGTTCTCGCAGCTTAAAGAGGCGGACGGGCTCGATTGGGATGTCGTGCAGCATCCGTACTACAAGGACAGACCGAATATTTATGGAAACTCGACGGTTTATATGGTGGGAGCCGTTCCGACAACGAAACGTATGGATCAGGTGCTTCAGGTGATCGAGGTGTTGACCTCCGATGAAGTACAGATGAACGTCTCCAAATCCGGCCGAATATCGCCGCTTAAAAACGCAGCCGTGAAGAAAGCGTTCGGGCAGGGCGACCCGGTCTTGAAGGATAAAAACATAGCCGGCATCGTGAAAAGCACGCCGGTGAAATACCCGATATACTTATACCGGGAAATCGCCGAACCGCTCACTACGAAAAAGTTCGATGCATTCCTGAAAGGTTTGGACGATGTGAACACGGTGCTGAGAGAGCTTGACGAGGAAATCAATAAGGCGGTTGAAATTGAAAAGGTTCGGAAGTAATGCCGTGTCGGCCGCAGGCAAATGATAGGAAAGGATGATCCGAGTTGAGACTTTCAACGACAACGGGCACGTTCAGCTTAACTTTGTCGGGGGGCTATACGCCTTACAAGGAGTCAATTAGAAGGTTAAACGCAGTAGGGTACCGGGTGCTGGACATTAATTTTTGCCGGGCGCTGACGGGTCAAACCGATCTCGTCAACGACAACTGGGAGCATTTGATGCATGAGCTCCGGGATGAGGCGGAGAAGCTGGGCATTGGATTTACGCAGTCGCATCCCGTATTTTTACCGGGACATGAGAATGAGCAGCCGACGGAGCGGTTGGAGGTGTACGGGGAGATGATGCGCCGCTCCATTATCGCCAGCTCCATCCTCGGTGTGAAGTGGGCCGTCGTCCATCCCCAGGAGGACCGGGCGAAAACCGCTCTGGACGTGGAGGCGTGCATTCAGGACAACGTGGAACATTTTTCTCCCATTGTCGAGCTTGCGGTCAAGCATAATGTCGGTATTGCCTTTGAAAATATGATCGAAAGGGAAACGTCGAAAAGGCGGTTTGCCAGCCACGCAGCCGAGCTCGCCGCGCTGATCGACGTCTGGGACGAGCCCCGGGTAGGCGCATGCTGGGACTTCGGTCACGCCAATTTCCTGTACAAGGATCAGCGTCCGGCGCTCCGTACGCTTGGCAAGCGGCTCAAGGCGACGCACGTAAACGATAATTACGGCAAATCGGACGAGCATATGTTTCCGTTTCACGGCAGCGTGGACTGGCGTTCGATCATGCCGGCGCTTGTCGAGATCGGGTACGAGGGCGATTTTACTTATGAGACGCATAAGGAGTTTAACGGGTTGCCCGAGTCTTTAAAAGATTCTCTTGCGAAGGTTGGATACGAAATCGGCGAATACTGTCTGACCTTGACGCAATCGTAGAAGACCCGGATTATCGACGGAAAGCAGCGCCTGTGACGGCAGCATTCAAGATTTGGCGGAGGTTTCCGTGACGTTTCAATAGCAATAGCATGTGCTTTTTCGGTTACTAACAAGGCTGCTGCAGGTCAATCAGCTGAGGGCTGTTCCACACTTGTGGGACAGCCCCTTTTTGCGTAAATATTTATTAGCTTTCGAGGGAAAATAGGGTTGGGCCGAAGGCGGACTGCAGGCGGCAAACATGGTTTTATCGGTTTGAAGAGGGCTAGCAAATATGGTAAACTTCAGTCCTGAAGCATCGTTAGCAGCACTCCGAAAGCGATTACAAATCCGGTGGGAAGAGTTCATTTCCTCTGCCCATTTCATACGGGAGGTATGCCGCATATGATCCGCCGCCGCAAAAGCGTATTTCTGACCTTATGGTTATCGTACATCCTCATCCTGATCATTCCGGTGACGGTATCCGCCATCCTGTATACGAATATGGAGAACACGATGGTCCAGAACGCGAGCCGGTCGAATCTGGCGATGCTGGAGCAGGTGCGCCAAATCGTGGACAACCATCTGCAGGAGATCGATCAGATGACCGTGCAGATCGCCACGCATCCGAAGCTGCAGACGTTATGGACGATCGAGGAGAGCGAGAAATATATCCAATATGACGAAGCGGTCAAGGCGCTCAAAAACATCCGCAGCGGGACCGGGTTCGTCAACGACTTCTACATCCATTTGCGCAAACAGGACGTCATTCTTTCCCCTACGCTGAAAACCGATACCGATACCTTCTTCACCCAGCTGTACCCTTACGAGAGCAAAAGTCTCGAGCAGATCCGTTCGGAGCTGCTGTCGGGCTACCATTTCAAAACGTTTTGGCCCGTTACCGGCATCAAGGACAATTCCAATTCCAAGAAAGTGATCCAAACAGCCGTTTCGCTGCCTCTCGGGGAGAACGAAAACGTGTGGGGGACGCTGGTTATGAATATCGAGGACCAGCAAATATTCAACCTGCTGAAGCAAATCGAGTGGGCGGGCAGCGGCCAGATGTACATTATTGACGACAACGGTCGAGTGATTTTGTCTACGACCGGCGGGTTCGATCTGCCAGGCGGCTTGTTCGAAGAAATCGTATCGGACAGCGGGTATCGGAAGTACCGGGCGGAAGGCGTCGAAAGCATCTTGTCCCATACGACCGGACAAAGCGGCTGGAAATATGTGTCGCTTGTGCCGGAGAAGGTTTTGCTGGAGCGCGTCAATGAAGTCAAATCATGGGCGCTCACGCTGCTCGGACTCGCCATTGCGGCGGGAGCGATAGTCGCCTATTGGATGGCTTACCGAAGCTACAGCCCGATCCGCGATATGATGGTGGCCATTATGAACGGGAAGCAGGCGGCGGACAAGCCGTTGCTCGTCAACGAATACGAATTCATCAAGACGTCGATCGCCGAGACGCTGGCGGAAGGCAAAGAGATGAAGCAGAAGCTGGAGGGGCACATTCCCGTCGTGCGCACCTATTTTTTGTCGCGGCTGTTGAAGGGACAGGCCGATGCGGAAGCGCTGGAGGAGCAGTCTCTCCAATTCATGGGCGTCCGTTTTCCCCACGAGTACGTATGCGTCGTGCTGATCGAGGTGGACGAAAGCAGCGAATTTATCCGCGACGGGAGCGAACGGGAATGGGCGCTTGCACGGTTTATTTTGTTCAATACGAGCAGCGAGCTGATCGGAGAGCGCGGCTACGTAACCGAGACGGAACGCAACCGGCTGGCGCTGCTGCTCAACGTTCCGGATGCGGAAGACGAGACGAAGCGGGAGCGTGACGGGATGCTCGAGCAGCTGAAGCGTCTGATCGAGGAACGGTTCCGGATGAACATATCGATCGGCATCAGCTCGATCCGCTCCGGGGTCGCCGAGACCGGCCGCTGCTACGGGGAGGCGCTGAATGCGTTGGATTACCGGATTATCCACGGCGTCAGCTCGGTCATTCATTTCGAGCAGATCGGCGAAATGGAACGCGCGTATTACCATTATCCGATCGAAACGGAAGCCCAGCTCATGAATGTTATGAAAAGCGGGGAATACGAGGAAGCGGTCCGCTTGCTGGACGAGCTGTACGAGCGAAACGTAGCTACCCACGGCATGACGCCCGAGATGGGCAAGACGCTGTTTTTCGACCTGCTCAGCACGATGCTGAAGGTGATGAATGCGCTCAAGCTGGACGAGAAACGGTTGTTCGGGAACGCTCCCGATCCGGTCAAGCTTATATTTAACAGCAAATCGGCGGAAGATATGCATAGCAAGATCAAAGGCATATGCAGCGCCATCTGCCACAGCGTCCGGGAAGCGCGAACCGACCAGACGGGACGGCTCAACGAACGGCTGAGGCGTTATATCGAGGACAATTACGCGGACAACGCGTTAAGCCTGACCTCCATCGCCGATCATTTCGGCATGACTCCGCAGTACGTATCCGGACTGTTCAAGAAGCAGAACGGCGTCAATTTGACCGACTTTATGGTTGAGGTCCGGCTGCGGGAAGCGAAGCGGCTGCTTGGCGATCCGCGCCTGACCGTGCTGCAGGTCGCTCAGCAGGTAGGGTATGCGACCGATATCGGCTTTATCCGGGTGTTCAAAAAAGTGGAAGGCATTACCCCCGGAAAATACCGCGAAACGTTGCTGCAAGCGGCCGAGATGAAGGACGGTTAGGCCAGCTTAAAATCGGTTGGTGCCCGATATGAAGGGCGGTTTATGGTTGACGGCAACGGATTGTAGGCATGCATCGCGAGTTCCTCTATAGTGGGGTTGTGGACGGAAACGCCCGCAATTACGAAAGGCATGGGAGGGTCAACTTGGATATGGTCAAAAAAATGAGAGTGCTTACATCTACGGCTGTGGTCGCATCCCTTATGGTCGTGCTGCTCGCGGCATGCGGCGGCAAGGAAGAATCGCCGAAAACGGCGGATCCGTCACCGGGGACCGGTACGGAAGCGAAGGAAGCGGCCTATCCGAAATCGCTTACTTATTGGGTATCGTTGAATCCCAACGCGGCCGCCACGATGAAATCCTACAATGAAATAGCCGCCTATAAAGAATTGGAGAAAAAAACCGGGACGAAGGTCGAATTCCAGCATCCGCCGGTCGGTCAGGAGAAGGACCAGTTCAACCTGATGCTCGCTTCCGGCAAGCTGCCCGACGTTATCGAGTACGGCTGGAACGCCGCGCCGAAGGGCGCCGACAGCCTCATTAAAGAGAAGCGCATTATCCGGCTGAACGAACTGATCGAGAAGCATGCGCCCAACTTGTCCAAGGTGCTGAAGGACAATCCGAGCTTCCGCAAGCTCATTACGACCGACGAAGGCAACATTTACGCGATGCCGTTCCTGCTCGGCGACGAGATGCTGGCTGTCGTCAACGGTCCGGTGCTGCGCAAAGACTGGCTCGACAAATTGGATTTGAAGATGCCTACCACGATTTCCGAGTGGGAAACGGTATTGACCGCCTTCCGCGACAAAGATCCGAACGGCAACAACAAGAAGGACGAGATCCCGTATTTCTTCTCGATTGCCGATCTGGATTACAACCATCTGTTCGTCGGGGCATGGGGTATCACCTCCGATTTTTATAACGAAAACGGCAAAATCAAATACGGACCGATCGAGCCGCAGTTCAAAGAATTTTTGGCCACTATGGCCAAATGGTACAAGGACGGCTTGATCGACAAGGATTACACGACCACGGACGCGAAGCTGAAGGACGCCAAGGTGACGAACAACCAGCTCGGCTCGTTGTCCACTTATCCGGGCAGCGGCATTTCCCGCTACTCGCTGCTCGTCCAGCCGACTACGCCGAGCTTCAAGCTCGCCGGAGCGCCTTATCCGGGTCTGAAGTCGGGAGACAAGCCGCTCGGACAATATACGATGCCGTTTACGGGAATCGGCGCGGCCATATCGGCGTCGGCGGCGAACCCGGAGCAAATCGTCAAATGGCTCGACTATAAGTACGGTCAGGAAGGTCATCTGTTGTTCAATTTCGGGATCGAAGGCGAAAGCTACAAGCTGGATAACGGCTACCCGAAATATACCGATGCGATTATGAACAATCCGGATAAGATGCCGATCACGCAGGCTATGGCCAAATATTTCATCGCCAGCTGGAGCGGCCCGATCGTCCAGGACAAGCGGTACATCGAGCAATACTTCACGATGCCGGAGCAGCGCGAGGCGGCCCAGACATGGGCGAAGGCCGAGCATGCCAAGCAAATGCCGCCGATTACGCTCACGGCGGAGGAAAGCTCGAAGACGGCTTCGATCATGAACGACGTGAAAACGTATCGCGACGAGATGATCAACAAATTCATTATGGGCGCCGAGCCGATCGACAACTTCGACAAGTTCGTGCAGACGATCAAGAGCATGGGTATCGACGAAGCGATCAAAGCGCGTCAAGCGGCCTTGGAACGTTACAACAACCGGAAATAACGCCGCGAGATTTCGGTGCGGGGAGGCAAGCCTTCCCCGCTGCCGAACTTCCCGCCTCTTTATGATACAAAATGGATCAAAAAAGGAGGGCCCAACATGTCCGTCATGCTGAAGAAACAGTCCGGCCCCCCGAAGCCGGCGGTCGATAAAAACAGCTTCAAGTACCGTTCGCTTCGCGACCTGCGGATCAACAAGTATGTGTACTTGATGCTCGTGCCCGTAATCGCTTATTACGTCATATTTTACTATGTGCCGATGTACGGTCTGCAGATCGCGTTCAAGGATTATTCGCCGGGTCTCGGCATGTGGAACAGCGAATGGGTCGGCTTCCGCCATTTTGAGAGTTTTTTCGACAGCTACTACTTCTGGAGACTGCTGCGCAATACGCTGCTGCTCAGCTTATACGAGCTGCTGTTCGGTTTTCCCGCCTCGATTATTTTGGCGCTGCTGCTGAACGAGCTGCGGAGCAACGTCTTGAAGAGGTTCGTCCAAACCGTCACGTACATGCCCCATTTCATCTCCATTGTCGTCATCTCCGGCATGCTGGTCGATTTTCTGGCCAGGGACGGTTTGATCAACAACGTATTGGGCTTGTTCGGCGTCGAGCCGGTCGCCTACTTGGGAGAAAGCAGTTGGTTCCGGACGATCTTCATCTCCTCGAACATATGGCAAAGCGTCGGCTGGGGATCGATCATCTATTTGTCGGCGATGTCCGGCATCGATCCGTCGCTGTACGAAGCATCCAGGGTCGACGGGGCGAGCCGTTGGAAGCAAATGCTGCACGTCACGCTGCCCGGCATTATGCCTACGGTCGTCATCCTGCTCATCCTGCAAATCGGCAGCTTCATGACGGTCGGCACGGATAAAATATTGCTGCTGTACAACAGTACGACGTACGAGACGGCAGACGTCATCGGTACGTTCGTATACCGCAAAGGGATTTTGGAATCCGACTTCAGCTACAGCGCCGCGGTCGGCCTGTTCAACTCGATCATCAACTTCGCGCTGCTCGTGCTGGCCAATGCGATAAGCCGGCGGACTAGCGACAACAAGCTTTGGTAAGGGGGCGGAACTCATGGTGATCAAACGAAGCTTTGGGGAACGTCTCTTCGACGGCGCGAACGTCATCTTCCTGATCATGCTGTCCGTCGTTACGATTTATCCGTTCCTGTATGTCCTGTTCGCCTCGCTCAGCGATCCGGCTTGGGTCGTGCAAATGCGCGGGCTGATCTGGTACCCGAAGGACATTACGCTGGAGGCGTACAAGCTCGTATTCGCCAATCCGGCGATTTTGACCGGATATGCCAACACGCTGTTTTACGTCATCGTCGGGACGGCGCTCAATATTTTGATGACCTCGCTCGGGGCTTACGCACTGTCCAGGGAGAGCGTCATGTGGAAAAACCCGATCATGTTCCTGATCGTGTTTACGATGTTTTTTAACGGCGGACTCATTCCGACCTATTTGCTCGTCAACAATTTGGGCTTGCTGGACAGCCGGTGGGCTCTGATAATTCCGAGCGCCATGAGCGCGTATAACCTGATCATTATGCGGACGTCGTTCCAAGGCATCCCGGTCAGCCTCGAGGAGTCGGCCAAGCTGGACGGCGCGAACGATTTCACCGTTCTGTTCCGGATCGTGCTGCCGCTGTCGATGCCGGTCGTGGCGGTCATGATTTTGTTCTACGGCGTCGGCCACTGGAACAGCTGGTTTAACGCCCTGATCTACTTGCGTACCCGGGATCTGTATCCGCTGCAGCTGATCCTCCGGGAAATATTGATTACGAACAGCACGGATTCGATGATGACCGGCGTCGGGGGCGCGGACAAAATGCCGATCGGCGAGACGATCAAGTATGCGACGATTATCGTGGCGACGATACCGATTCTGCTGCTGTACCCGTTCCTGCAAAAATATTTTGTGAAAGGCGTAATGATCGGAGCGATCAAGGGCTAATTGCTCCCTATACGGCCAGTGCGGAATAAAGCTCATTCTGGATCCGCAACAATCGTATCCGACATCGCCGACATCCGAGAAAAGCTCCGTGGGGGAGCTTTTTTTGTCCTCCCTCCCGCGCCGCGGCCCGGCGGCAACTGGATGCAAGGGAAGTCGATCGAAATTAGAGGAGGCTTGATGATGGGGAAAAGTCGTTTGCCCGACTGCTCCGGCACTTCGTAAATCGAAGGGTCGGAGCTTTCGTACGTTTGCGAATTGATTCGCGGCGGCAAAGGGATGTAAGATGGAGAGGAAAAATCGATCGGATTCGACGGGAGAGGAGCAGGCGATGCAAGCTTTCGCAACAACACCCGGGGAGCGGACCTTATCCAGGCTCCTGGCCTTATTGGGCATTCTGCTGTTCGGCTGGATGCTTTGGTATTCGAGCGCGAATACCGCAACCCATTTCATCTCGGATTGGTCTGTCCCGCTGCTTGTGCTCGCCTCAGTCGCGGCGGCGCTGCCGCTGGCAAAGGCGCTTGGCCGATATGGGGGCGGAAGAACGTTTATGGTCGCACTCCTGCTGCTCGTCGCAGCGCCGCGTATCGTCTGGATCGCCGCGGTCGATACGGCTCCCGTCTCCGATTTCCTCGATATGCATTCCGCGGCACTCAGCGCCGCGGCCGGAGACTTCTCCTTCGGCGAGAACGAGTATTTCTCCCGCTGGGCGTACCAGCTCGGCTTTACGTTTTACGAGGCGCTAGCGATCAAGCTGTTCGGCGGCTCTTTGATTGTCCTTAAGCTGCTGAACGTCCTGTTTCAGGCCGGAACGGCCGTGGTCCTGTACAAGTGCGCCGTCCGCGCCTTCGGCGAGACGTGCGGTAGAGCCGCCGCGCTTATGTATGCGGTCTACGTTCCGAATATTATCATGTGCTCGGTGCTGACGAATCAGCATATTTCCGTATTTTTTTACTTTCTCGCCCTGTATGTTCTGATTCGCAAAAGGTTCGTCGGCAAATCCGATTGGCTGCTCGTGGGCCTGTGCATCGGCTTCGGCAACCTGATGAGGCCGCTCGGCAGCTTCTTCTTGCTCGGCGTTCTCGCTTACGCGGCCTTTTTCTTGCTCGCGCCCCGCATCCGCGAACGCAGCTGGCCCGCTCTCGCCGCCAAATGCGTCGGCGTGCTGGCCGTATACTGGCTCGTCCAGCAGGCGGCCAGCTTCGCCTTGGTGCAGGGGGGAGTCACTCCGTATCCGTTATCGAACCGCGAGCCGTACTGGAAGTTCATGATCGGGCTGAACCCGGCGACGAACGGAGGCTGGTCGTACGACGATACGGTGTATGTGCTGCAATACCCGCCCGGCGAGGAACGGAACCGCGTCGAGCTGGAGCTGCTGAAGAAGCGTTTGGAGGACAAGCGGCAGGTTGGGGCGTTATTCGCAAGCAAGACGAAAGCGATGTGGGGAGACGAGGATTCGGCCCCGATGTGGAGCTTGCCGGACATGGATCGGCCCGAGCTGGTCAAGCGGCTCGTACAGACCGAGCGGATCCAGTATGTGCTTATGGCCTTTTTCGGCTTGGTCGCCATGACGGTGATCGCCTGGCGGGGAGCGACGGGGGAGGCTTCGTTGTTTCTGCTGCTGCTGCTCGGCTATGCGGCGCTGCACGTCGTCATCGAGGTTCAGACGCGGTACCGGTTCGATATATGGCCTTGCGCCATCATTCTGCAAAGCTTCGGAATCTATGCGCTGCTCGGCTTGTTCAGACGCAAAGGAGGCGTTTAGGCGTTGTATACAATCATGATCGTGGAGGACGACGACAAGATCGCGGCGATACTCGGCGATTATTTGGACAAATACGGGTATAAGCCGGTCCGCGTTACGGACTACCGCAACGTGAAGCAGGCGTTCGCGGAGCTTGCGCCCCATCTGGCCATTCTCGATATCAACCTTCCCCAATTCGACGGGTTTTACTGGTGCCGCCAAATCCGGACCCTGTCCAACGTCCCAATCTTGTTCTTGTCCGCACGGGTCGGGGAGATGGATCAGGTGATGGCGATCGAGAACGGGGGAGACGATTATATAACGAAGCCGTTTCACCTTGAAGTCGTCATGGCCAAAATCAAAAGCGCGCTGCGCAGAGCGTACGGGGAATACGCATCGATGCCGCAGACGGCGACGGACATCGTCGATGTGGACGGGCTGACGCTCGACCGGAGCAAAGGGACGCTGGAATGGAACGGGCGGAAAACGGACTTGAGCCGCAACGAATCGAGACTCGCCGAAGCGCTGATGCGGCAGGCGGGGCAAATCGCGACGAGGGAACAGCTGCTGGAAGCGCTCTGGGACGACGTGACGTTCGTCGACGACAACACGCTGACCGTCAACGTGACGAGGGTGCGCAAGAAGCTGGAGGAGCTCGGGATCGACCGGGCGATCGATACGGTCCGCGGGCAAGGCTACCGGCTGCTCGTAACGTGGAGGGATGCGCCGTGACCTTCAAATCGTTTCTCGTCGACCGGATCGGCTATGTCGCGATCTATTTGTTCAATTTGCTGCTGGTCATGGTCGTCGTCGAGCTGGACCTGCGCGGACAGGACGCCGGGCTCGGCCGGGAAAACATGCTCTATATCGCGCTGCTGTCCGTTGTCGGAGTCGCCCTGTACCTGGTCGTCGACTACGTCCGAAGCCGTCCGTTTCACCGGCAGCTCGACAGCTTGGACGCCCCCGGCGCCGAACTCGAGAACGCGCTGAGGCTGCATGGCGCCGTGACGCGCGAGCAGCAGGCGATGCAGCGTCTCGTCGCCGACAGCTACGGCAAATATATGGAACGACTGGAGCAGTACAAGCAGCAGCAGGAGCACCATCAAACGTTCGTCCGCCAATGGGTCCATCAGATGAAGACGCCGGTATCCGTGATCGATCTGCTCGTCCAGCAGGCGGACCGGGGCGGGGGGGAGGAGACGAAAACGCTGCTCGCCAGCATCCAGGAGGAGAACGAGCGGCTCGCGCACGGCTTGGACATGATGCTCCATACGGCGAGGCTGGAGAAATTCGAGCTGGACGTTCACGTCAAGCGGGTAGAGCTGGTCCAAGCGATCCGCAGCGTGATCAACGAGCACAAAAAAGCGTGCATCCGCTACCGCATTTTTCCGAAAATCGAGGCCGGCGCCGAGGCGGTATGGGCGGAAACCGACGAGAAATGGATCGTATTCGTGCTGGGGCAGCTCGTCACGAACGCGATCAAATATTCGAAGCCGAAGGAAGGCGTCAAGACGCTGACCGTTACGGTACGGGAAACGGAAGACGAATGCAGAGTGATCGTGAAGGATGAAGGCATCGGGATCGCCGAACAGGACATGCCGCGTTTATTCGATGCATTTTTTACGGGAGAGAACGGGAGACGGGTGTCGGAATCGACGGGTATGGGGCTTTATTTGGCCAAACAAATTTGCAATAGGCTGGGGCATCGGCTCGAGGTGGCGTCCGTTCTGGGCGAAGGGACGTCGGTGACGCTGATCGTTCCGCGGCAGACGGTGATTCATTCATGGACTTGAGCCATAGTGCGGGCATGAGGGCAGGCGCCGCTGCGATTGAGGGAATTCTCCGGGTGGGATGGACAAAAAGAGGGCATCCGCCCTCTCGGAAATCGGCCCCCCTTATTCGGGAAGCAACCCGCTGTCCTGGATTTCCCGGTGAATTTCATCGGTGAACCGATCCAGACAGCTGCAATAGTAGTCTCTGCGGCAAATCGGGCAAGGTACGGTCAGTAGCCTTGTGACGCTGCTGATTTTCCAGTCGGGATTTTTGTCGTAAAAAATCCGGCACTTTGTTTTGTCGGCAAAGGTGACCAAAAACTGGAAATGACCCAGCTTTTCGTTGGTATCCGATTGTTGAAGGTCGGTTACGTAAAATTGATGCATGTTTATCACCCTACATTTCGTATGGTCTTTGACGTGACGATTAATAGTATACCATATTTGCATGCCGTGCAAACGGAATCTTTGCCAACTCGCGGCATAACCCGCGAGTTATTTGCCGTCGTGCATCCGGCTGTGCCGATTCGGAATATGACAACATTGTAAGGTTCGCTCCGCCAAATGAAAGCTTTATCGATAGAGGCCGGTACGGACATTCGGGTACACTGGGAGCATGAGGTAAACAAGCAGCTATTGGAGGAACGAATCATGACCGTCTTGAAAGCCCAGGCGCTATCGAAACTGTACGGAGCGAAAAACAGCAAGGTCACCTACCGCGCGTTGGACCAATTTCATCTCGAGGTCGGCCAAGGGGAGTTCGTCGGCGTTATGG
The DNA here is from genome assembly GCF_006265175.1 of Paenibacillus hemerocallicola. GTDB lineage: Bacteria > Bacillota > Bacilli > Paenibacillales > NBRC-103111 > Paenibacillus_AB > Paenibacillus_AB hemerocallicola. The sequence goes on from NZ_VDCQ01000021.1 coordinate 117,757, forward strand.
GGCCGTCGGGAAGCGGCAAGACGACGCTGCTGAATTTGCTGTCCACGATCGACAAGCCGACCTCCGGCCGCATCGAGGTGAACGGCACCGATCCGAGCGTCCTGAAGAACAAGGAGCTCGCGATGTTCCGCCGGCGCCAGCTCGGGTTTATTTTCCAGGACTTCAATCTGCTCGAGACGCTGTCGATCAAAGAAAATATCGTGCTGCCGCTCGTGCTGGACAATATGAAGGTCGAAGAAATCGAGAGCCGGGTACGCGAAATCGCCGAAGTGCTCGGCATAGCCCACATTCTGGAGAAACGCACGTATGAAGTATCGGGCGGACAGCAGCAGCGGGCGGCGATCGCCCGCGCGATCATTCACCGTCCGGCGATCGTGCTGGCCGACGAGCTGACCGGCAATCTCGATTCGAAGGCGGCCAAGGACGCGATGGAGTCGCTGCGGAAGCTGAACGAGGAGCGGGGGACGACGATCCTGATGGTGACGCATGACCCGTTCGCCGCAAGCTACTGCCGCCGGATTGTCTTTATCAAGGACGGCAAGCTGTTCTCGGAAATTCGCCGGGGAACGAACCGGCAAGCGTTTTTTCAACAAATATTAGACGCGCTGAGCGTGCTGGGAGGGAACTTCGATGACGTTTCGCAGGCTCGCCCGGAGTAATGTGAGGGGCAATTGGCACCGGTACGTCGCCTTTTTCCTGAGCAGCACGTTTTCGGTCATGATTTTTTTCATTTATGCGGCATTTTTGTTCCATCCCGACGTGATCAGCGGCAATATTCGCGCCGCCGATAAAGTGCGGCAGGGCATGATTCTGTGCGAGTACATTATCGTCATCTTCTCGTTCTTCTTCGTGCTGTACTCGATGTCGGCTTTCCTGAAGTCGCGCAAGAAGGAATTCGGGCTGCTCAGCCTGTTCGGGATGACAAGCCGGCAGATCGCCAAGCTCGTCCTGTACGAGAACACGCTGATCGCGCTGTTCGCCATCGCGGCCGGAATCGGCTTCGGTGCTCTATTCTCCAAGCTGTTCTTCATGGCGCTTGCGGAGCTGCTGCAGGTCGACACCCCGATCCGCTTCATTCTCGCCCCGAAGGCGATCTGGCTAACGGTCGGCGGCTTCTTCGCGCTGTTCGAGCTCATTACGCTGTTCACCTTGCGAAATGTCGGCCGCAGCGAAATCATCGAGCTGCTGAAGGCGTCGAAGAAGCCGAAGAGCGTGCCCGTCTTCTCGAAATGGCTGACGGCGTTGTCCATAGTTTGCCTATCGGCCGGATACTATTTGGCGTATCAAGCGAAGCTGAACACGATTATGCTCTACATGCTGCCGATCTTGGCGACGGTCATCGTCGGTACGTACTTTTTGTTCACCCAAGCCAGCGTGGCCATTTTGCGGCGGCTGCAGAAGTCCCCCGGCCTGTACTACCGGCATACGCATCTCGTGACGGTAGCTCAGCTCGTGTTCAAGATCAAGGACAACGCGCGCACGCTCTTTATGGTAGCGATACTGAGCGCGGTCATTTTGACGGCGTCGGGAACGTTCTACGTCTTGTACCTGGATACGACCAATAAAGCGCTGGACCATTATCCGCAATCGTTCGGGTATACCGAACGCGAAGCGGGGACGCACGAGATCATTCATCCGGACGAGCTGAGGCGTCTTCTGACGGAGAAAGGACAGGAGATCGCTTACGAGGTGAAGCTGACCGGAATTCCGGTGCCGGTCACGCTCGAACAGATGCGCAACCGGCAGACGGAAGCGCTGCTCGTGCCGGAGGAAGCCTATAACCGGATCGCGGAGAGGCTGAATCGAAAAACGGTGCAGGTGGAAGCGGGACATGCGATATACGTGTTTCCATACAGGGAGGTGGCCGTCGAGTTTTTTCCGAAAGGGAGCAGGCTGGAGACGAACGCCGACGGCAAGCCGCTGTCGTTCGTCATGGACGGGCAGCTGAACGGCAGCGTAATCAATACGAGCGTCGACTATGCCGGCATGCTGGTGGTGGACGACAACGAATACGCCGAACGGATCAAAGGAATTCCGGACAATAAACGGATGACCTACTACGGCTTCGAGACCCGGAACTGGGCGGATTCGCTGACGGCCTCGCAACAAATCGCGGGCGCGATTCCGGAGAAGGAGCGGAAACGGTTCGAGACGCGCGTGGAAGACTATTTGGATTACAAGCAGTTCAATTCGTTGACGCTGTTTATCGGCCTGCTCGTAAGCGTCCTGTTCTTCGTCGCGTCGGGGAGCATGCTGTACTTCAAGCTGTTCACCGAAATTCAGGACGACCAGGCGCAGTTCAAGGCGTTGTCCCGAATCGGCGTGTCGGATGAAGAAATCCGCAAAATTACGGGGACTCAGATCGGAATCGTGTTCTTCGTACCGGTGGCGGTCGGCGTTATCCATGCGGCCTTCGCTTACAAATCGCTCGGCAATATGCTCGGCATTACGGTGTGGCACTACGGAATCATCGTAATGGGCGTTTATGCGGCCATGCAATTCGTGTACTTCGCGCTGGCAAGGAGAGCCTATATGAAGCAGTTGGGTCAGGGGTAAAGGAGAGTACGGCCGAAACGGCTCGCCCGAAGAGCGTGCGCGTGCGGCAGGGGCAGCAATACCGGGAAAAGGCCGGCGTTTCCCCGGGAGAAGGGGCGGCATCGTTGTTGGGCTGCATCGCTTTTCCCGGTTCCGGGGAGTAAGATAGGGTAGATCGATGTCCCCGGATGGAAGAAAGGACTGACGCATGCTTCGTTCGTATTTGCTGCTTTTGTTTTGCGTAACCGTGTGGGGGAGCAACTTTGTGTTCGGCGCCATTCTCGTCGACAATTTTCCGCCGATGCTGCTGGCCGTTACCCGTCTCATGCTGACCTGTTCCGTCTACGTCATCATGGCGGTCGCTTCCCGCCGCTTCGAGCTGCCGACCCGGCAAGACTGGAAGCTGCTCGTGCCGATCGGCGCGATGGCCGTGTTCGTCAATCAATCGTGTTTCTATATCGGCATGCAGGACGCGGACCCGACGTCCTCGTCGCTGCTGCTGTCGTTATCGCCCATCGCCATCGGGCTGCTGGCCGCCGTCTTTCTGAAGGAGCGGCTGACGCTCCGTATGGCGATCGGATCGGTAATTGCGGTTTCCGGCGTCTTCTTCGTGGTGAGCAAGGGCGGCTCTCTCCATTTGTCCGTAGGGGAGCTATGGATTTTCGGCGCGATGCTGTCGTTCACGGTCGCCACCATTTTGACGCGCAAGCTGATGGAGCGCCGCGATGCGTTTTTCGTCACCGCCTACTCGACCGTCATCGGAACGGCGATGCTTATTCCGGTCGCCTTCGCCCGCGACCGGGTATCGGATATGAGCGCGGAGCCGTGGGCGTGGGTGATGCTGGTCGTCACCGCCCTTGTCATGCAGGTCGTCTGCGGCCTGGTGTGGAACCGGCAAATGCAGCATGTAGGCGCCGGTCGCGCGGCCGTATTTCTCAACCTCCAGCCGTTCGTCGCGATGACGCTCGGTTATGCCATTCTGGGCACCCCGGTGACGCTGCGGCAAGGCATTGGCTCGCTTCTTATCATCGGCGGCGTGCTGTTCGCCACGTATCGGCGCAAGCAGGAGGCGAAGCCGAGCGAGAGGGCCGACCCTGCGAGCGTCACGGCGTAGCGCCGGCTTGCGGTTTGTATGTTATGGATTGTCCGCCTTGACGATCGACGTCAGGGCAAAATTCACCGAAGGTTTACATGCTATTGATACTGCGTTAATAAAACGGCAGTAATCTAAAGCGGTACAAGGTCAGCCATGTTGCCCGGCTAAGGAAAGAACGAATCGGCTCCCTAATGGCTGACAAGAACCGTATCCGGTGACTATCGAGCAGGTAATATCAAGCTTGGCAGCGTCATGGGACAGATAAAAGAATAGCCGCTCCGGGCGAAGACGACGAGAAAACCCAGCGATCAGAAAATCAACAAACCTTTATCAAAAAAAGGGACGGTTTCTGCTTCCGCTGCGGTTTTTTTTGTACGATTGCATAATCCACATACAATCTGGTCGAGTTTGCTGGACGTGCCATGACGTAACCCGTGAATAGAGGAACTACATTCCGTTATTGCCCCGAATTCCGTTACTCGTTTGAAGATAGCGGAACAGACTTCCTCTATATCGAGATTTCGGTGTGAAAATAATCGTGAACAGCTTAATAACGGAACGGTTTTCCCTTATTTTGCACTCGACACGAGGGCTTGGGTCAAAAGCGTACTCCAGTTCCGCTATTCTCGCGGTCCCGCAAGGCGCGCCGTGTGAGGCAGCGAGCTTTCACCGAATAGGCGCTACACTCCTTAGCCACACTTGTACGCAAATTATGCTGTCGTAGTTTTTTATCGTTAAAGGAAGTTGAACTTCGCTAAGGTACGAAAGCGAATCGTCGCTAATTCCATTTGAGAAGGAGAGAACTTATGAAGCTTGTAGTAATGGGAGATTTGCATTATCACGAAGCGGACGAAACGATTCCGGGATGGATGGAAGCGCGTAACGATTTTTATCGAACATTTCTAGGACGATTTATGGAACTGGAAGCGGATGTTCATATTTCACTCGGCGATTTAACCAACTATGGGCATCCCTCCGAGCTGCGGGAAGTTTACGGGATGATACGGCAGCATGAGAGAACGTTTTATCATGCTTTGGGGAACCATGACCTTTATGCCCAAACGAGAAAGGAAGTTCTCGATATAACCGGACAAGCCCGCTATCACGCCATAACGACAGAGCATGCCGTACTTGTATTTATAGATACGGCGAAAGAAATGGATTTTGCGGATTGGGGAGGCTGGGTTGACGAGGAACAATTGCAGTGGCTTGAAGAGGTTGTACGAGCATCCGGGACAAAACCCCTTTTACTGTTCGCTCATCATCCGGTATACAATACGACAACCCATTCGGATAAAGAGAAAGGATCCATTCATCCCGGCATTGACATGTGGAACATTTTAAACCGGAAAGAAGGAGTAGGGATTTATTTTAACGGACATACCCATGTCGACTCCATTGTAAAGCGGCATAACTGGACGTTTGTTCAGCTCTCCGCCTGCCTGGATCAGCATGGCTTAAGGATCGTGGAGATTGAGCGGGACGAGATTCGTATTTCGGCTGCCGACTTCACGGATGCGGCGATCATAGACAATGTAGAGACATTATATAACAATATGAAGCATTTTAAACATAATCCCAACGCTCGCGGACAAGAAACGGACCGGGAATGCGTTGTCGCATTGCGGTTGGCCGCCGAACAAAAATAGATTTCGATGATGAACAAATCCGGTTTAACAGGAGGTGCTGCCGGGTGGGGAGTGTTAGAAATGATGAAGGCGGATTGTTTTTCGACAGATTAACCACGCACAAGATGGTGGCCGCCATAAAGGAGCCGAAACAAATCGAGCTGGCCTTGTCGCTCCGAAACCAATTAAGCGGCGTATTTCTGCTAATCGGACACATAGGAGTCATTAAAGGCTATGTAGATTTGTTCAAAACTCATCAGGTGCCGATTTTTCTGCATTTGGATAAGATAGGAGGACTATGCACGGATACCCATGGTCTTGATTACTTGGCTAAGGAGATAAAACCTACCGGGATCATTACCACGAAAACGAATGTTGTGAAAATAGCAAAAAAAGCGGGGCTGATTACCATTCAACGTTTCTTTCTTGTGGATACCGAAGGGTTTGACAATATAGCCAAAAGCCTCCGTCAAATCGAGCCCGACATCATTGAAGTCATGCCGGCTCGAATACCGGAAGTGATCGGGGAGATCAAAAAGTTCACGGCTCTTCCGATCATCACCGGCGGCTTGATGTTTAAACGAAGCCATGCCATGGCATGTTTGAAGCATGGCGCGACCGCGGTATCCTCATCCAAGTCGGAACTATGGCGTGAAGCCTACTCCGCTCAGGATAATAAGCTCCGCAGCATCGGATAATGCAATTTTGCACAATTTTAATATCGAGTTAACACCGGTTTAATAATCGGCCGTTACGATATATTTAAGTAAATAGCTTTGGCTTGGAGCGAAGGAGAAGCCTTAATTACTGCCGGCATCGTAGCGGCGGTCGATTAAGGTTTCTTTTTTTCTGCCGGAAAGTTGGATTTCGATAAAGCGATAAAGTACTAAGCGATTCAGCACCATACAAAAAATGGAGGGATTTATGATGTCAAAGAAACAAAGTATGTCGATCGTAGCGCTTGGTTCCGTATTCATGCTCGCGGCATGCGGATCCGGCGGCACAGAAGGAAAGACCGCGAGCGGCGCTTCCGGCAATTCGGAAGGCAAAAAAATCGTAATTAAGTACTGGACGGCAAACGGCGGGAAAATTGAAGAAGCGAAACAAAACCTTGTGAAAACATTTAACGAATCGCAGAACAAAATTGAAGTGCAGCAAGCGAACCAAGGAAATTACGACGATCTTCACGCGAAAGTGCAAGCCGCATTTGCTGCCGGAAACGCGCCTGCCGTGTTCGACCTCGAAATTGCATCTACGGGAATTTTTTCCCGATCGGGCGTGTTGGTAGACCTGACGCCGCTTGCCGCAAGAGATGACGCTCAGCTCAATCTTAAGGATTTTATGCCGGGTCTCATGGGCAATGCTTATGTGGACGGCAAGCTTTACGGCATTCCGTTCGTACGAAGCACCCCGATCTTCTACAAAAATGTCACCATGCTGAAAGAAGCCGGTTTGGACCCGGCCGGCCCCAAAAATTGGACGGAACTGGAGCAATATGCCCGCGTGTTGAAGTCGAAGGGGAAGACGCCGATGACAATGCCTGTCGGCATCTGGGAGTACGAGGCGTTGGTCGCGCAAAGCGGCGGAAAGGTACTGAGCGACGACGGCAAAAAAGCTACGTTTAACTCGCCGGAAGCGGTCGCGCCGGTACAGTTTTGGAAGAAAATGTCCGATGAAGGTCTCATCAAATTTGTAGTGGGGAAGACGGCGGGCGCCGACGCGGAAAAAGATTGGGCCAACCAGATTTCCGCCTTTAAATTCGGGTCTACCGCCGGGGTCTCCGCAAGCTTGGAAATCGCAAAGGGCAACAACTTTGAAATGGCGACCGACTTTATGCCCGCCAATAAAACCTATGGCGTTCCGACCGGCGGGGCCCATCTGGTCATTACGTCGAAGCTCGGCGAGCAAGAAAAAGAAGCGACTTGGGAATTTATCAAATGGATGACATCCAAAGAAAATACGATCTATCAGCACAAGTACATCGGCTATTTGCCGAACCGTCTTTCCGCTTTGGAAAGCGACGAATTGCAAAATTACTATAAAGAGTTTCCGCACTATAAGGTGGCTTCGGATCAATTGAAGTATGCCGTACTGCGTCCGAATGCAAATGCCTATCCGGAAATTACGAAAATGATGCAAGATGCCATCACGAAAGCAATCCTCGAAAAGAATGTGAAGCCGCAGGATGCAATGAACGAGGCTGCGGAAAAAGCAAACAAATTATTGAGCAAGTAAATGGAGCAAGTAAAAATCGAAAGCTTGAACGTAAGGAGATGATCGTATGGCGAAAATCGAATTGATCCATGTCGGCAAAACGTATAAAGACGAAACGGTGATCAGCGGCTTGAATCTTACCATTAAAGACGGATCGTTTACGGTTCTCGTAGGACCGTCGGGCTGCGGCAAATCGACAACCCTGCGCATGATCGCAGGTCTTGAAAAGCAGAGCGAAGGACAAATATGGATCGGCGACAAATGTGTGAACGAAACGCAGCCGGGGCTTCGGGATGTAGCCATGGTTTTCCAAAACTATGCGTTATATCCGACCATGACCGTTCGTGAAAATATCGAGTTCGGGCTAAAAAATAGAAAAGTTCCTAAACAGGAACGCGAAATGTTAATACGCGAGATTTGCGAAATCGTAGGCTTGACCCCTCATTTGAATAAGAAACCGCAACACTTGTCCGGAGGACAGCGCCAAAGGGTCGCGCTCGCCCGGGCGATGGTCAAAAAGCCCAGGGTGTTTATTCTCGACGAACCGCTTTCGAATCTGGACGCAAAGCTGCGCAATCAGATGAGAACGGAATTGATCCAGCTTCATAAAAGGCTTGGCACCACCTTTGTTTATGTGACCCACGATCAAGTTGAAGCCATGTCGATGGGTGACGAAATTGTTGTCATGAACAAAGGGGTGATTCAGCAAGTGGATTCGCCCATGAAGCTCTATAACGATCCGGACAATCTGTTTACCGCCCAGTTTATCGGTACTCCGGCCATGAATATTTTTCATTACAACGATGTTAAAGGCTTGAAGGCAGCGACTGCCGCGAAGATCGGATACGTCGGTTTCCGGGCCGAGCATGGGCTGGTGAGCGCGAAAGATCGTACGGAAAGTTTTGCGATCGAGGGGGAAATCATTACCCGGGAGAGCTTGGGAGCGGAACATATTTATCAGATCAAGTCGGCCGCGGGTATATTTTTCGCGAAAACCTTCCTTGCGCCCATGGAAACGGAAGATCGTATCAAAGTGACCGTTCCGTATGAACGGCTGTACTATTTTGATTTGGATGGCAATCGGATTCGCGATTTGGAGCTGCCGCAGAAAGCGCCACGGAACAAAGAGCTTGTAGCTGTCGGCGGTGTATAAGATGACAATTTGGGAAAAGCTGCGTCCGTACGCGATGGTTGCTCCGGCGATTGCCGTGTTTTCCTTGTTTTTTATTTATCCGATCCTGTATATGATCTATCTGAGCATGTATGATTGGAATTTTATCAGCCCGACGAAAAGCTTTGTCGGTTTGCAAAACTTTGCCGACCTCCTGCAGGAAAAAGAATTTATTCAAGTGATAAACAACTCCATAATCTATACCGTATTGACGGTTACGCTCATCATTAGCCTCTCTTTGCTGTTGGCTCTCTGGTTGAATAGGACCGGCGTGTTCCACGGTTTTGTACAAGGCGCGATCTTCAGCCCGCATATCGTTTCTTGGGTATCCATTTCGATGATCTGGGCTTGGGTCATGGATCCTCAATATGGCTTGTTAAACGGGTTCATCGGTTTGTTCGGTTTTGGAAAAGTGGCATGGCTTTCCTCGCAGAGCACGTCTCTGCTTTCGTTGGTCATTGTCGCCGTGTGGAAAGGGCTCGGCTATAATACTTTGGTATTTATCGCCGGCCTGCAAAGCATTCCGAAGGACATCTATGAAGCGGCGGCCCTGGACCGATCCAAGCCTTGGACAACCTTTCGCAAGCTGATTCTCCCCATGCTGTCGCCAACCATCTTTTTCCTCGTGATCATCAACATGATCGGTTCGTTTCAGGTTTTCGAGACGATCGCGATCATGACACAGGGAGGACCGGTTAACACGACCAATACGTTGGTTTATTACATCTACGAATATGGTTTCCGATTCTTTAAAATCGGTTATGCCTCTGCGGCGGGTGTCATCCTGCTGTTCATTGTCGGAGCGTTAACGATCATCTACTTTAAATTGTTGTCAAAACGCGTTCATTATCAATAGGAAGCGGTGAAATCCATTGAAAGCGGAACAGACGATCGATTCCCATAGCCCCCTAATCGATGTCAAAAGCAAAGAAGAAATCGTTTCAAAAACGTTGCAGTACGTACTCCGGACAGTAAGCGTGATCGGCATGGTGCTGTTGGTGCTCATTTTTGCAATGCCGTTTGCATGGATGTTTTCTACTTCTCTAAAAACGCTGCCCGAAACGATGATTTTCCCGCCCGAATGGATTCCTAAACATTTCGTCTGGAGCAATTACGCTCAGGCCTGGGGATCGGGTCCTTTTCTGCAATATATTACGAATAGCATAATTGTTTCGGTAGGTATTCTCGTTATGCAGATGCTTACGATTATTCCTGCAGCCTATGCCTTTGCGCGCTATAGGTTTAAGGGGGCGGGGTTTTTATTCGGAATGGTCATGATTACGTTAATGATTCCGTCTCAATTGATATTCCTTCCCGTTTACTTGCAGTTAAGCACGTGGAAGCTGCTTAATACGCATCTCGCCCTTATTCTTCCGTTCGCATCCAGCGCATTCGGCATTTTCCTCTTAAGGCAGTCGTTTAAACAGGTTCCGGAGGAATTGCTCGAAGCGGCGCGGCTGGACAATGCCAAAGAGTGGCAGATTGTGTTGAAATTGATGGTGCCCATGGCCAAACCGGTTTTGGCGACTTTTGCTTTGTTCAGCTTTATCGCTCATTGGAACGATTACTTTTGGCCGCTGGTGATGACTACGGACGAAACGGCGAGAACGCTGCCATTGGGAATTGCGAAGATCCGGGAAGAAGAAGGAGTAGCCAATTGGAACGTTTTGATGGCCGGAAACATGATCCTGGTTACGCCGATTTTGATCGCATTTTTCTTTGCGCAGCGGCATATTATTCAAGCTTTCGTCTATACGGGCGTAAAATAATCCATTGCAAGGGGAGAAATTCACCGGAAGCAGGGTACAGCATGGTGATATAGGATCGGGAGACCTGCTCCTCAACCGGATCGGACCTTTTCAGACGGGATATGTTCAACCGAAAACCATCTCGAAGCTCAAGGACCATCACTCCTTGAGCTTTATTATTTTTCAACGATATGACAATGGTCTACGGTCCCGAAATCTCACTCGTTCCTTCAGTTCGAAAGAAACGGACTACGATCCCAGTCCATGTCCTCCCACGCCATTTTGAGCTTTACAGGAGGAGCGGCGGTCTTCTATAATATGAATTGGAGACAAGCTCCTTTTTTATTTTGTTATTATGGAAAATTATTTCGAAAACGGACCGTGCCCGATGGCGGTACCGGTTCGAGAGGAGATACAGTCATGCAAGCGGAAGCGAATATACGCCGGCTCGATACGGAGCAGGTAAATCCGCGCACCCGGCATCTCGATCAATGCTCGACGCTGGAATTGCTGACGCTGATGAACGCGGAAGATTTTCGCGTTCCGGCCGCGGTGGCGGAAGTCCTGCCCGCGATAGCGGAAGCGGTGGAGTCGATCGTCGACGCGATGCGCGGGGGCGGCCGTCTATTTTATGTCGGAGCGGGCACGAGCGGCCGTCTCGGCGTACTCGACGCCTACGAATGCCCGCCGACGTTCGGGACGGCGCCGGAGCTCGTACAGGCGCTTCTGGCCGGCGGCGCGACGCGGGATAGGGCCGACGAATCGGCCGAGGACGATCCCGCGCTCGGCGCCGCGGATTTGGCCGGCCGCGGGCTCTCGACAGCCGACGTCGTCGTCGGCATCGCCGCCAGCGGCCGTACGCCTTATGTCGTCGGCGCGCTCGAGTACGCCCGTTCGACGGGTGCGTCGACGATCGCCTTGGCGTGCAGCCGCGGCTCCGCGATCGGGGCGCTCGCCGACAAGGCGATCGAGATCGCCGTCGGTCCCGAGGCGCTGACCGGCTCGACGCGCCTCAAGGCGGGCACGGCGCAGAAGCTCGTGCTGAATATGATCAGCACGGCGACGATGGTGAAGCTCGGCAAGGCGTACGGCAACTTCATGGTCGACATGCAGCCGACGAACGGCAAGCTGCGCCAGCGGGCGCGCGGAATCGTCGCCATGGCGACCGGCGCCGACGAAGCGGCGGTGGATCAGGCGATGAGCGCCACGGGCGATCGGATGAAGGCGAGCATCGTCATGCTGCTCGCGGGCGTCTCCGCCGAGGAGGCACTCCGGCGGCTCGAAGCGGCCGGAGGCAATGTACGCGAGGCGCTGCGGGGCCAGGGCTGATGTACCTTTATGGCAGGCGCGTCCTGAGTGACAGCCAACGGCAGACACTCCAAGCGCTAGCTGAGAGCAGACACTCCAAGC